>JAYEIJ010000064.1:0-3721 GCA_034660035.1 Actinomycetota bacterium
CATCGCCACAACACGACCGTAGTCCAGACGAGAGGAACGAATCGGGATCGGGGAGCGGGCTCCGGCTCCGGCGGACCGGACTGCGCGACTTCCAATGATGCACTTGGAGAGCCACGGAGACCGGGACGAGCTATAACCGAATGTTGTGGATGAGCGGATTCGGATAGAAGGGCGGCGTACCCTTCCAAACCTAAGTAACGGGTTCCGCCGGTTGTGGCCGGCGGGGAAGGAGTACGCCTGATGTTGAAGATAGTCCCCAATGACGCCGACCGCGACGGCTTGGCTGCCACGCTCGACGAACTGGTGGCCGAAGGAGCGCGGCAGATGTTGATCGCTGGCCTCGAAGCTGAGGTCGCTGATTACGTCGCACGTCACCAAGGGTTGGTTGATGAGGCCGGGCACCGGATGGTGGTGCGTAACGGCCGAGCGGAGGAACGGAGCCTGGTGACGGGTGCTGGTTTGCTCAAGGTTCGGGCTCCCAGGGTCAATGACCGCCGGGAGGGTCGTCTGTTCTCGTCCTACATCCTCCCGAAGTATGCACGGAAGTCTCCGAAGGTCGCCGACGTGTTGCCGGTGTTGTATCTGCGTGGCTTGTCGACGGGGGACTTCGCTCCGGCGTTGGCCGAGTTCTTCGGTTCTGATACTGGCCTGTCTGCCACGTCGATCACCCGGCTCCTCGAGACGTGGACGGATGAGTACACAGCGTTCGAATCCCGGGACCTGTCGAGCAACGACTACGTGTATGTGTGGGCCGACGGTGTCCATTTCCGCATCCGCCTGGAGGAGGACCGGTTGTCCTGTCTCGTCGTCATCGGGGTGAGATCCGATGGCACGAAAGAGTTGCTGGCGTGTTCGGATGGGTATCGCGAGTCGACTGAGTCGTGGGCCGACGTCCTGCGAGACCTCAAAGCACGGGGCATGACCGCACCAGCGGTGGCGGTCGGTGACGGCGCGTTGGGGTTCTGGTCGGCTTTGGGTGACGTGTTCCCCGAAACGGCTGAGCAGCGGTGTTGGGTGCACAAGACAGCGAACATCCTCAACGTCCTGCCGAAGCGGCTCCACCGTCAAGCGAAGGCTGCGATCCATGAGATCTACCAAGCCGAAACGCGGGCCGATGCCGAAGCAGGGATCGACGACTTCGCCCGTCTCTACGCAGATAAGTATCCCAAAGCCGTTGCGAAACTCACGAAGGATCGAGACGTGTTGTTGACGTTCTACGACTACCCAGCAGCCCATTGGGTGCACCTGCGCACGACGAATCCGATCGAGTCGACGTTCGCCACGGTGCGGGCCCGAACGAGGGTGACGAAGGGTGCAGGGAGCCGTCGCCGGGGTCTGGTGATGGCCTACAAGCTCCTCGACGCCGCTCAGGACCGGTGGCGGAAAGTGAACAGCCCAGAGCTCGTCATCCAGGTGCGAGCCGGCATCGAGTTCAAAGACGGAATCCGAGTCGAGAGGAGAACCCAAGAATCAAGGGACGCCGCCTAACCACCCAACCCCAATCCACAGGATTTGGCGATATCTCCAAGACGATATGTGTAGACACGCTCCGCCTCAGGACCGCCCATGTCGAAGCCTATGCACCCCTGCGGCTCGCTCATTGAGCGGATATGGGCGGGTGGGTCTTCTGGGTGTAGGTTTGGGGGTAGTCGGCAAGTGGAGGGAGCGTGACGACACCGCCCTTGCGAGGGCTGCTGTTGTGGATCGGGCGGTCCTCGGTGAAGTCGTGTGTCCGCGCCGGTGAGATGAGGGAGCCGGGACTTACCACCGATGCCCAGGCCTGCTTCGATCAGATGGCCGATGAGGTGACGTGGCCAGATCGGTCGGCCAATCAGGTCTATCTCGCGGTGATGGTGCTTCCTATCGCCGCGTTGTACAAGACGCTACGTGAACGTGGGTGGGCTCTGCAGGACGCAGTTGGCGCCGTGCAAGCCGCGTTCCTGGCGACTGGAGAGCGCCAGCGCAGCCGCTTCAAGCTGCTGTTGCGCACCGATCTGGGGCGGCGGCTGTTCCTGCGCTCGCTGAGACCCAACTGGCTCTGGTTGACGCCACCCCCGGCCAACGAGTGGAGCGTGGCCGAGCGATCAGAGACTCGGGTCACGATCGAGGTCAGCCGCTGCTACCGCTGGGACGCGTTCCACCTTGTCGGCACCCCTGAGGTCGCCTCCGCTGCCTGCGCCTTCGAGGTGCACATGATGAACGCGAGTCCCCACTTACGACTGACAGCCAGCTCCATGGCCACGGGGGCCGACAGATGCTGCTTCTGCTTTGAGCGACAGCTGGAGAGCGCCCATTAGTCGACCAAAGACTCGTCCATGTCAGGCACGTATGGGCGGCATTGGAGGCCGCACGGAACGTCGGCTATGCGCGTCGGAAGACTTGCCCTGGACACGCCTTCACAGTCGGGAGACAATGGCACTGTCAATGGCCATTGGTTTCTCAGGAGAGGAGAAGTGATGGATGCCCTGCTATTCAGAACACGAGCCGCGGCGCTCTGGTTGGCCGTCGCCTTAGCAATGACGGCCTCGCTGGTGTTCTACCTGTTCATTCCGGGGGCCCTGGAGGAGTTGCTGGCCGGAGAGATGGAGGGAGAGCCTCTGACCGAAGCCATGGGCTTCTTCATGGCAATGTTCGGGATCATCCCGCTGGTGATGACGGGTGTGGCGCTGCTGGTCAGCGACCGAGTGAACCGCTATGTGAATCTGGTCGCCGGGCTGGCATTTGGGCTCTTCGGCGTCTTCGCTGTGGTCAGCCACACCTTGGACGGCGGTTTCAACGTGCACGTGTTGATGGCTGCGGTGGCCGGTGTCGGCGCCTTCCTGATCGCCGGACTCAGCCTGGCTCGGCTGAAGACCCCGACCTCATAGCCTGCTGTACCGGCATCCGGGTCCAGCTGCCGCCACGAGGCGGTCACCGCCTGGGTCGGTGACACCGCTACGCCTGTCGGCCGAGGTCAGATCTGGTCGACGTGGGAACGGCAGGGTGAAGTTCGTCCCCTGCAGGTCCAAACGACCTATCTCAAGCCACAGGCCGAGTAGCTCTGAGCTCTGACCGCCCATATCGAAGCACCTATGCAACATCGGCGAGAACAGCCATAGAACAGCCGGATATGGGCGGCCGGACCGAAACGTCGTCACCTGCCGTTCTCATCCAACGTGACCATGGAGGTACAAATGGACGGCCCCGCCCAAAGGCGAGACCGTCCATCCTGTGTCTTCCCGCCGCAACGCCATGACTTCGAGTCCACCGCTGTGCGGCAGTTGTCGGGACTAGTGGAGCTTCCCGTCATAGATGTCGTACACGCCGATCTGATTGGGGGGATTTTCGTCGTCGTAGAGCGGGTGATCGACGAATCCGCTCCCGGCACCCTTCAAACCCTCGTAGGCATCCGTGCCACCCTTGACGACCCAGTGGAACGTAGTTCCCTTCTCGGGGTCGATCCGGACCCGAAGCTCAACGAAGAACGTGCCCGAGCCGTCGGTGCAGCCGAACTCCTTGAGAACCTGAAGATGGGTCGAGCTCGAAGATGGGCCCTTCTTCGGTGCCTCCTTCACAAACAGATCCACGGTCCACCCGTGAGCGCACACGGTGCCGGAAGCCTCGGCCGGGCCGCTAGCGTTGAAGGTGCCGAACCCGGCCACCCATATCACCTATGTGTGAACGAGTTGCTGTTCAGGGTGTCAGCTGTGTGCCTCGGTCTGAAAATGGGCTGTTCATACAT
>JAYEIJ010000065.1:0-14112 GCA_034660035.1 Actinomycetota bacterium
CCACCCCAACGCAGACGATTCCTCAGACCACCCATCCACGCCCCGCCGGTGAACTGACAGCGGACAGCGGACAGCAAAGACAACAACCGTGCGGGATCCGGACTACCCACAACCGACGGCCGACGCCCGCCCAGAACCCGGAGAGCAACAGGTGGGGTCCTTGTACTTCTTCAGCGTGTCAGCAGGGGCGAGGCAGCGTCGAAGACGGTCCCTGCGTATTCGATGCAGCGCTCGACGCCATCAGACCGACCTGCGAGATCGGCGTACTCGACCATCGAACCCTCCCATCCGTCCGTGTTCCATCGGGCACCCTCCGGCAGTTCCACTCTGAGGAGAGCGTCTCCATCGAACGGCCAGGGGTTCGAGTAGAAGTAGGCGTCGCCCGCCGGGTAGAAGCCAAGGTTGATCTGCGCCGGGAGTTCACTGACCTCACCAGCTTCCTCGTGTGAAACCATCTTGGTGCCGAACCACTCGAACGCAAGGTCGAATCCGTGTGGCCACAGTTGGATGGGCCCGACCTCTCCCCCGATCCGGTTCCGGTGTACGGCCATCGCCGAATCCACCGAGACGAACACCTCGAACAGTTCGGCCGCGTGGTTCCCGTCGTAGACCCGTGGGTCGTCGTTCTCGAACTTCTCCCGGTCGTACTCGCCGGTGAATCCCATCTCGGCGGCCGCCTCGATGAGAGCGTCGCCGATCTCGGTCGCCGTGAGTCCCTGATCCATCGGCAACGAGCGCCGATCGCCCCTCGAGCTCTCGATGATGATCTCGTGGTTGCGCAGGTCCATCCGCACGACGACGGCCCCTCCGTCGGCGAATGGCATCGCCTCGGTCGTCAAGCCGTCGGGGCGGACCTTCAGCGAGATATGCCACCACTTCGGGTGTGGCACGGCGTGAACTCGCGGCAGCGTCGCAACGGCGTTCGCATAGGCGTGCAGCGTCGCTCGCGTCGGCTCGAAGTTGGAAGGGAGAGCAGGGAAAGCGGTCATGATGGTCCTTTCGTCGATTCGTGCTGAGTCTTCAATGCGCCAACGTCATCGTCCATTCCATGAGATGCAAGCTGCAAGTATCAAGCTGCAAGACAGAAACCCTGGCTCTGGTCTTGAAGCTTGGAGCTTGAGGCTTGCGGCCCATTCAGGGAGCGACGGCTCGCTCCATCGCTTCAACGACGCGCTTCTCGCTGACCTTGCCTTTCGTACCTATCCCCTGTGCGAAGAGGCTGACCCGGAGTTCCTGGAGCATCCAGGCGACTTCGATGAGTTCATCTGATCCGGGCATCGCGTCGGAGAGATCGTCGCGTTCTTCTTCCAGATCCTGCACTCGCTCCATGCGCTCGCGATCACGATCGACGTGATCTGGGAGTTGTTCGATGCGCCGTCCGATGGCTTGCACGAAGCGAATCAGATCGGGCAGCCGGTCGATGCCGACGCTCGTCAGGAACCCCGGGTAGAGCAGACGCCCGATCTGTTCCTCCATGTCGGCAACGGCCGGTGTGTACCGATCCCCGACCAGATCGTCCATGGCGGCCCGCACGGTCCGGACCTCATCGAGGATCTCCAACGCGTCCGACGCCACGGCAACGAGACCCTCCTCAGTGTCCTCCCGAGTGATCGCCAGGAGTCGCTCGAATGCTTGGCGGCTCCACACGGGTCCTCCGGCGTCGCTGAGCAGTTCATCGACCGAACATGCGAGACAGTCTTCGGCCCAGGCCCCGAATGAGCCGTGCGGACCAACGGCGATCGCCCTCTGACCGTCTCCGGTGACGAGCGGCCGCAGGTGGCGGGATGGGGATGGAAGGTTGAGCATGATGAGTCTCCGCGTGCCCTCCCACATCGCAGCGTCCTGCTCGGCCGGTGTTGCGAAGAGGTGGACCGCGACGGAATCCCCTTCGTCGACGAGGGCCGGATATGCCGTGACGGTTCGGCCCGGACCGTCGATCTCGACGGAGTACGGGAGATCGTCGATCTCCCACGATCGCATGCCCGTACGCTCGATCCCGTGGTGCGATGCTGCCATCGCGGCCCGTGCTTCATCCCGGAATTCGCTCTTGAGCACGCCCAGATCGCCCCCTTCTGCGAGGATCACGCCCTCAGGATCGATGATCCGAAACATGGGCCGGAGGAAGGCCGGGAGGTGTTCCGGATCGAACGCGTCCGGCGGGATGGGGACGCCGGAGCGCCGGGTCAGTTCGCCTCTCAGGAACGGGACGAATCGATCCGCCTCGGGGTCGAATCCCTCGAGCACGGACCGGGCAGTCTCCGGGATCGGAGAAAGCCTCTTGCGGATCTGCTTCGGGAGGCCTCTCATCATGGCGATAACGAGTTCCTCCCGGAGTCCCGGCACATGCCGATCGAAGATCTCAGGATCGATCCTCGAGAGTCCCTCGATCGGGATGTCGATCGTCACACCGTCGCTCTCGCTCACCGGGTCGAATTCGTACGCGAGCGGCATCGCAACGTCGCCGTATTGCCAGATCTCGGGGAACGCGTCTTCGCCGGGAGTTTGAGCTTCCGGGTCGAGGAGATCGTCGATCGACAGGTCGAGTTGGTGGGGATCCTCGATACGCGCTTCTTTCCACCACCGATCGAAGTGCCGAACGGAGATCACATCGTCCGGGATGCGTTCGTCGAAGAAGTCGACGATGGTTTCGTCGTCAACGAACAGATCCGCCCTGCGGTACTTCGCTTCGAGAGCGAGCACTTCGTCGATGACACCCGCGTTGTGTTCGACGAATCGGTGGATCGTCTCCCACTCCCCTGCCACGAGCGCGTGACGGATGAAGAGTTCCCGTGCGCCCTCCGGATCCACTCGACCGTAGAGCACCGGTCGATCGGCTTGAAGCGGGAGTCCGTAGAGGGTCACGGTTTCGTGAGCGTAAGCGGCGCCCCGGTCGGCCTCCCACCACGGATCCGAGTACGAGCGAGTGACCAGATGGGTGGCCGCTTCCTCGATCCACTCGGGCTGAACGGCGACCACACCGCGAGCCCAGAGCCGGCTCGTCTCGACCAACTCCGCCGCCATCAGCCACTCCGGCGAAGCCTTGAACAACGTCGATCCCGGATTGATCGAGAACCGGCTTCCACGAGCCCCCCGATACTCGTGCGAACCGGGATCTTTCCTCCCAACGTTGGAGAGCAACCCGGTCAGCACGGTCCTGTGCACGTTCTCGCGTTCTGCAGGCCTCCGATTCAGCGTGAAGCCGAGTTCGCGGGTGACGTCGCGTAGTTGCGCGTGGAGATCCTGCCACTCGCGTACCCTCCGATAGTTCAGGTACTCTTTTCGACACATCCGCCGGAACTGATTCGAGGTTCGTGCCTTGCGCTCGTCACCGAGGTACTCCCAGAGATTGAGCCACGCGTAGAGGTCGGACTCGTCGTCGCGGAAACGAGCGTGGAGTTGATCGGCCTGCGCCTGCTTCTCGGCCGGTCGCTCTCTCGGGTCCTGGATGGCGAGCGCCGTCGTGATCACAAGCACTTCCCGAAGACAGGCGGTCCGGTTCGCCTCGATGATCATGCGTGCGAGGCGAAGATCGATGGGGAGATCGGCTAGCTGCCTACCGAGTCGGGTGAGCCGTGGCCGCCCGTCCCGGAGCGTTCCCTCGATCGCACCCAGCTCAACGAGGCGCGCAACGCCGTCGCGGATCGATCTGGCATCGGGCGGGTCGAGGAACGGGAAGGTCTCGATGTCCCCCAGATCCCGTGCCGCCATCTGAAGGATCACCGACGCAAGGTTCGTCCGCTGGATCTCGGGCTCGGTGAAGTCGGGCCGGGCATCGAACCCGTCTTCTTCGTAGAGACGGATGCAGATGCCGGGGCCGAGCCTTCCACACCTCCCGGCTCGCTGGTTCGCCGAGGCCTGGGAGATCGGCTCGATCGGGAGGCGTTGCACCTTGGTTCGCCGGCTGTAGCGAGAGATGCGAGCGGTTCCGACGTCGACAACGTACCGGATACCGGGAACGGTCAGCGACGTCTCGGCAACGTTCGTGGCGACGACCACTCTCCTCCCGGTGTGGGGGGTGAAGACCCGATGCTGTTCGGCAGCGGAGAGGCGGGCGTAGAGCGGCAGGATCTCTGTGAAAGGCAGTGCCATGTCGGCGAGTGCGTCGGCGGCGTCGCGGATCTCACGTTCCCCCGAGCAGAAGACGAGGATGTCCCCGTTCCCCTCGGTGAAGAGATCTTCCACGGCATCGCAGATGCCCTGGGTCTGGTCGCGGGATTCGGGGCGGTCGGGATCGTCAAGCGGCTGGTACCGGACCTCGACCGGGTACGTGCGGCCCGTGATCTCCACGACCGGTGCGTCTTCGAAGTGATGGGAGAACCGCTCGGTGTCGATCGTGGCCGACGTGATGATCACTTTGAGGTCGGGTCGTCTCGGCAGAAGCGTCTTGAGGTAACCGAGCAGGAAGTCGATGTTGAGGCTTCGTTCGTGAGCCTCGTCGATGATGATCGTGTCGTACCGCTCGAGGCGCCGGTCTCGATGGATCTCCGCGAGAAGCAGACCGTCGGTCATGACCTTCACCAGCGTGGAGTCGCCGGTCTGATCGGAGAAGCGCACCGCATAGCCGACGGCATCCCCCACCCTGGTTCCGATCTCCTCGGCGATTCGGTCGGCGATCGATCGAGCTGCTATCCGGCGAGGCTGCGTGTGCCCGATCGTTCCTTCGACGCCTCTTCCTAGTTCGAGGCAGAGCTTGGGGATCTGCGTGCTCTTCCCCGACCCGGTCTCCCCGGCGATGATGACGACCTGGTGATCCCGGATGACCTCCAGCAATTCCTCACGCCAGAGGGTGATCGGCAGCTCTGCCGGATAGGTGATCCGCTTCGGCACGGCGGCACGGCGTCGCTTCATTCGATCCTCGACCTCGGCGATCGCCCGGGTGAGCTTGGCGGTCGCCTCCGCTCTCCGGCCGGCGTCGTCGATGCGCTCGATCCCGGTCACCCGCCGATGAAACCGCCGCCGAGCACCCCGAGGCAGCAAGTCAATCCGCCTGCGTAGATCAGAGGTCGCTTCGCTCACAACCGAGCAGAGTACGCCAGAGTCGGTCCCCAGTCAGCGAGGCGTTCCTCCGCTACTCAGCCACGCGGCTACTCGGCCGCTCACCTTCTGAATATCGCCGCCGCCCCCATGCCGCCGCCGATGCACATGCTCACGATGCCGTACTCGACGTCGCGTCGCTCCATCTCGTGCAACAGCGTCGCCGTCAACTTCGCCCCGGTGCATCCCAGGGGGTGCCCGAGAGCGATGGCGCCACCGTTCACGTTCACGATCGACGGGTCGAGCCCCAGCGTGCGCATCGAGTAGAGCGCCTGACTGGCGAACGCCTCGTTCAGTTCGATGAGGCCGATGTCATCGACCGTGAGTCCTGCCGCTTCGAGTGCCTTCGGAACGGCAGCCGTGGGACCGATCCCCATCTCGTCGGGATGCACCCCGGCCACCTGGTAGGTGACGAGTTCCGCGAGCGGTTCGAAACCGTATCCTGCGGCCGTCTCCCTGCTCATCAGCAGTTGGACCGCTGCGCCGTCGGATGTTTGCGACGAGTTCCCCGCCGTGGAGCGGCCGTTCACCTTGAACGCCGGCCGCAGGCGTGCGAGCCCCTCGACGGTGCTCGCTCGCGGCCCGTCGTCGGTATCGAACAGCACGGTCTTTCCACCGACGGTTACCTCGAGTGGGATGATCTCGTCTTTGAAGCGTCCCTCGCTGATCGCTGACAGGGCTCGCCGGTTCGACTCGACGGCGAACGCGTCCTGGTCTTCGCGACTGATGTCGTAGCGCTCGGCCACGGTCTCGCTCGTGATCCCCATCCCGTCGTAAGCAGCGAGGAACTCACTGGCCAGGTACGGGTTGGGTGACGGCTTCTGCCCTCCCATCGGAACCAGCGACATCGACTCGACGCCGCCTGTGAGCACGATCTTCGACCATCCGGCGCCGATCTGCGCCGCGCCGCTGCCCAGCGATTGCAGGCCGCTGCTGCAGAAGCGATTGATCGTCATCCCCGGCACCGTGACCGGCAACCCGGCCCTCAACGCGGCGATGCGGGCCACGTTCATCCCCTGCTCGCCCTCCGGGAAGGCGCATCCGATGATCACGTCATCGATGTCGACCGGATCGACATTGGGTATACGCGTCATCAACTCCTCGATCAGCCGGCCAAGCAGGTCATCAGGCCTGGTCTCCCGCAGAGTTCCCTTTCCGGACTTGCCCACTGCGGTTCGGTACGCGTGAGTGACCACGACTCCTGTGCTCATAGCTCTGCTCCTTCTCTTGATCAGTTGTGCAACGGCTTGCCGGTTTCGAGCATGTGCAGGATTCGGTCGATCGTTTTCTGCTCGTGACAGAGGCCGACGAACGCTTCCCGCTCCAGATCGAGGAAGTCCTGCTCACTGAGTTGGGTGCCGGCAGGAACGTCCCCGCCGCACAGCACCGAGGCAAGAACGGTGGCCAGGTGCTCCTCGTACTCGGTGATGTACCCACCCTGCGCCATTCCGTGGGCGCCAACCTTCAGAGCGGCGATTCCACCGGCTCCCGGCACCGGGACCGTACGTTTGGCCGGTGGTCGATATCCGGTCGCCACCATGGCGAGCACATCGGCCTTCGCATCTGCGAGCACGGCATCGGGGTTCAGCGTGACGCGGTCGGATCGGCGGAGGAAGCCATGGGACTTCGCCTCCTCGGCGCTCGTCGAGACCGTACCCATGCCGACCGTCATGAACACCTTCTCCATGAACGGGAACAGGTCGGCCTTGACACCGTCCGGAATCGAGCCGTAGTGACGGAACGCCATCTCCTTGCATCCGCCGCCGGCGGGGATGAGACCGACACCGATCTCGACAAGGCCCAGGTACGACTCGGCCGAGGCGCGAACGGAGTCGCCATGCATGACGATCTCGCAACCGCCGCCAAGCGCCATCCCGCGCGGTGCGATCACAACCGGACCGTCGCAGTACTTCATTCGCATGAACGCGTCCTGCAGTTCGCGGATGGCCTGGTCGATCTGGTCCCAGTCCTTCGACATCGCGAACATGCCGATGAGTCCGACGTTCGCGCCGACGGAGAAGTGAGCCGCCTCGTTCCCGACTACGAGTCCGACGAGTTCGCCGCTGTCAACCATGTCGCATCCGGTGTTGATCATCTCGACGATGGTGGGATCGATCGCGTTCATCTTCGTGTGGAAAGCGATACACCCGACTCCGTCGCCCATGTCGTAGATCGTGGCGCCCGGGTTGCTTGCAAGCACCTTGCCTGAGTCGGCCAGCGACGACAGGAAGATGACGTCCTCAGAAACCGGAATGGGCAGATACGCCTCGGTCGTGACGTCCCAGTAGTGAGGTACGCCGTCCCGGTTCACGTACCAGGTGCCTTCACCGTGCTCGAGGAGAGTATCGACGGCCGCAGGCACGATCATGCCCTCGGCACGCATCCGCTCGACGGACCGCTCGACCCCGATGGCGTCCCATGTCTCGAACGGACCCAGGTCGTAGCCGAACCCCCAACGCATGGCCCGGTCAACGTTGACGATGTCGTCGGCGATCTCGCCGAGGAGTTCGAGCGAGTAGATGCTCGCCTCGGCCGTCACCTTCCATGCGAGGCGGCCGTGGTCGTCGTCGAACCAGACGATCGCGTCGACCTTCTCGGCTGCGGTCTCCTTGCTGCGGGATGCTCCGACGACGTCGAGGCGGACCTTGCCGGCGTCGAAGTACTCGAGCGTCTCGAGGTCGAGGCTGAGGATCTTGGTGCGTCCCTCTTCCTTGGTCTTCTTGAAGAACCCGGCTCCGGTCTTGGCACCGAGGCGCCCGTCTTCGACGAGCTGCTGCATCGCCGCCGGCGGGATGAATCGCTCCTGCCATGGGTCGTCCGGGCAGCCCTCGGCGATCGTGTTGAGCACGTGGACCACCGTGTCGAGGCCGACGACATCTGCCGTGCGGAAGATCGCCGACTTCGCCCGGCCCATCGCGGGCCCGAAGATCGCATCGACCTCGGAGACACCGATGCCGTACTCCTGCATCCAGTGGAAGACCGAGGCCATGCCGAACATGCCGATACGGTTGGCGATGAAGTTCGGCGTGTCCTTGCAGTACACGATGCCCTTACCGAGCACGTTCTCGCCGAAGTCGGCCATCGCAGCGAAGACGTCCGGATCGGTCTCGGCGGTCGGCACGACCTCGAGGAGGCGCATGTACCGGACGGGATTGAAGAAGTGCGTCACCATGAAGTGGCGCCTGAAGTCCTCGCTGCGGCCCTCGGCCATCGCTTCCAGAGAGAGGCCCGACGTGTTGGAGGAGACGACACTGCCCTGACGGCGATGCTCGTCCACCATCTCGAAGACACGTTGCTTGATATCCATCCGCTCGACGACGACTTCGACGATCCAGTCGCAGTCGCCGAGTTTGTCGAGGTCGTCCTCGTAGTTGCAGGCCGTAACGAGTGATGCCAGGTCGGCCCGGTACAGCAGCGCCGGCTTCGCGCGCTTCATGGCTGTGACACCGTCGGCGGAGATCCGGTTCCGCACCTTCCGGTCCTCGAGAGTGAGTCCGGCGGCCGCCTCCTTCTCTGTGAGCTCCCGCGGTGCTACATCGAACAGGTATGAGGGAATGCCGGCATTGGCAAGATGAGCGGCAATTCCTTGCCCCATCACTCCAGCTCCGAGAACCCCTACCCGCTTGATCCGTATGCCCATGACTTCTCTCCTCAAGGGTGACGCGTTTCTTGGCACTTCGGTGCACAGTGGTCGATTCCGGTGATCACGACAAGGGCCGGAGGACCCCTACGCGCCGGATTTCGGCCCGATTTGGGCTTCAACGCTCGAGTCGAGAGCGTACTTCGTCGGGGATCGCGGATGCGGCCGGCATGCGGAGCGGGGTGATCGAGACGACTCCTTCGCGAGCGGCGGCGATGTCGGTGCCGTCGATCCCCTCGAACTCGACGAAGCGGCCCCCGAAGTCGTGGGTGTAGATCCCGTCTCCCTGATCCCGGAAGAGCCGGTCGTAGCCCACCCGTGCAACCGTGGTCACCCGCCTCGGCGTGTCGAGCGTCGTGTCGAACGGAAGATTGATCGTGACGACGTCTGCGAGTTCGAACAAGCCCGATCCGTGAGCCTCGTCGACAAGACTCGTCGCCACGATCGCTAGGCGCTCCCATTGGAACAGTGCTTCCCGCTGGTGGACCTTCCTCTTCCACGTCGACCAGTCACCGTTCCCTCCCGTCGATACGGCGATCGATGGGATTCCGGAGACCCAGCCTTCAACGGCGGCGCCGACCGTTCCTGACGACATCAGGAATGCCGCTCCGTGGTTGTACCCAACGTTGATGCCGGACACGACAAGGGAGGGTGGTTCGTCGAAGAGTCCGTGGATTCCGATCTGGACGGCATCTGCGGGGAACCCGGTACAGGTCCACGCCGCTCCCCCATCGAGTTCGACCTTCTCGACGCGAATCGGGTCGAACCTGGTGATGGCCTTGCCGATCCAACTCCGTTCCCGGTCGGGTACGACGACCCGGACGGTTCCAAGATCGGCAAGCGCCGCGGCGAACGGCGCGAGCGCAGGGCTATCGATGCCGTCATCGTTGGTCAGCAGGATCCAGGACACGCGAAGGTCAGCGCTCTTCCCTGAAGTACGGGATCCCGAGCGCCGCCGGAGCGCCGAGGAATCGGGCGCGCTTCCCGCTCGTGAGGACCAGCATCGCGAGGATCGCCAGGATGAACGGCAGCATGGCCAGCAGAGTGGCGGGGATCGCAATGCCAAGGGTTTGGAACGTGAAGCTCACACGCCCGGCTGCACCGAAGAGGTAGGCGACCCACAGCGCCCGCCACGGCCTCCACGAGGCGAGGATCACGAGAGCGATCGCGATCCATCCGGACTGTCCGATGGGGTTGTCCTGCCAGGACGGCACCAGTGCAAGAGAGAAGTAGGCGCCGCCGAGACCGGCAAGCGCCCCGCCGATCATGACGTGCACGTAGCGCACCTGTGAGACGTTGACGCCGGCCGCTTCCGCACTCGCCGGATCCTCCCCAACCGCGCGCACGGTCAAGCCCGGGCGGGTTCGGAAGAGGTAGAAACTCGTCGCTGCGACCACAACCCACGACAGGTAGACGAGCGAGTCGTGACCAAGAATGAGCGGTCCGATGAGGGGGATGTCGGCGAGGGACTGGGGAAGGACCGGCTGGAAGATCTCCCGGGAGGGTTGGCCGACCAGTGGGTTCGAGCCGGCACGTCCGATGAAGATCGCGATACCGGTGCCGAAGATGGTCAGCGCCAGCCCCGACACGATCTGACTCACTCGCAGCGTCACCGAGTTGAAGGCGTGGATCACCGAGAGGGCCGCGCCCGCGATCATCGCAACCAGCACGCCGAGCCACAGGCTCCCCGTCTGGAACGTCGCCCAGAACCCCATCACGGCACCGACGAGCATCATCCCTTGAACACCCAGATTCAGAATGCCGGAGCGTTCGGCCAGGATCTCACCGACCGTCGCGTACACGATCGGCGTGCCGAGGCCGATCGCCGCCACGATGGTGAGCATGAGAACGGATTCGTTCATGCCGCACTCACCTCCGCTCCAGCAGTTGTCTCCTCCACGCTGCGTTCAGGTCTCCGAATCCGATTCGAGATCAGGAACTCCCCGGCGACCGCGAAGAGCAGGATCGCACCCTGGAGGATCGTGACCGTCGACGATGGAATGCCGATCGATTGGAGAGCAGGACCAGCGTTGTGGAGCGCGCCCATCAGAACGGCGACGGGGATGATGGCGATCGGATTGAGGCGCGCGAGCGCCGCCACGATGATCCCGGTGAATCCCAATCCCAGATCGAGCGACCTCGGATCCATCCTGCCGAGGATCCCGGCAACCATGATCGAACCGGCGAGACCGGCAGCGGCGCCGGAGGCGAGGAACGTCCCCAGCACCTTCTTCGGAACCTTGATCCCTGCGTATCGCGCCGTGTCGAATGAGTCGCCGACGATGCGGTACTCGAAGCCGCTGCGCGTCTTGCTGATCACGAACCAGGCGAGAATGGCGACGGCCACGGCGATGAAGAACCCCCAGTCGAGTCGGTTGAAGACCTCGGGAATCCGGGCATTTTCGATGATCGGCCGACCCTGAGGGAACTGGGCCGATTCCGGATCGCGCCATGGGCTGAAGCTATCGAACACGAGATAGTTGATCAGAAGAAGCGCGATGAAGTTGAGCATCAACGTGGTGATGATCTCGTTCGTCCCCAGGTACACCTTCGGCACGGCGGAGAGGGATGCCCAGAAGGCGCCGCCGATGGCACCCGCGATGATGACGGCCGTGATGGCGACTATGGGAGGGGTCGATCCGCTCAGCCAGACTCCGACACCTCCGGCAACGATCGCTCCGAAGAGCAGCTGTCCTTCCCCGCCGATGTTCCACACCAGCATCTTGAACGCGATGGCTGCGGCGACACCTGTGAGGATCAGCGGCGTGGCGGAGACGAGCGTCTCGGCGAATCCGCGGCTCGATCCAAAGGCTGTGTCGACCATCTTCCCGTAGGCGTCGAGCCAGTCGTTACCCGTCAGCATGAGGAACAATGCTCCGAGGACCAGCGCAGCGATCACCGAAGCAATGGGGATGAGCAGCTTGAGCCACCAGGGGGCGAGACCGCGCGGTTCAACGATGAGGCGACGTGTCATGCGGTCTGCACCTCACTCTGCCCCGACATGAGCAAGCCGAGCCGCTCCGCTGTCGCCTCCGATGAGGGCATCTCACCGACGATCTCTCCCTCGTAGATGACCAGGAGCCGATCGGAGAGTGCGAGGAGTTCATCGAGATCCTCGGAGATCAGGAGCACGGCGACACCTCGATCGCGTTCTGCAAGGATCTGGTCGCGAACGTCGGATGTCGCGCCGACATCGAGGCCCCTCGTCGGGGATCGTGCTATCAGCAAGCTGTGATCCTGGACGACTTCACGGGCGATGAGCGCCTTCTGGAGGTTGCCACCGGAGAGCAGGCGGATCGGAAGACCCGGCCGCACGCCCCGGATGTCGAACTCCTCGATGAGTTCCTCTCCTCTGGAATCGAAAGCACGTCCGGAGAGGAGTGGCCCCTTTGAGTAGGGGGCTTCCCGGTACTGCTTGAGTGCGAGATTGTCCTCAGTCGTAAGACCGGGGGCGAGTCCCATGCCGAGCCGGCTCTGCGGCACGTAGGCGATCCCGCGTTTGATCTTGGCGAGAACACTCATCTGTGTGACATCGGTCCCTTCCAGATGCACCGACCCCGCCGTAACTTTCATGAGCCCGACGATGCCCTGGGCGAGTTCTCGCTGCCCGTTCCCCGAAACACCGGCGATGCCGACGACCTCGCCCGCGTTCACGGTGATAGACAATCTATTGACGGCGTCGAGGCCACGGTCACCAACAACCACGAGGTCCTTCACGACCAGCGTCGGATCCCCGATCGACTCGTTCGGAGCGCGAGTGGGGAGTTCCAGATCCTTCCCGACCATCATCCTGGCCAGATCTCGCGGCTCGGCGTCGGCAGCGTTGATATGGCCGACGACGCGACCCTCTCGGAGAACGGTGACCCGATCGGAGACCTGCTTGACCTCGTGAAGCTTGTGGGAAATGAAGATCAACGACCGACCTTCGTCTGCCATGACGCGCATGGTTCGGAAGAGGGCTTCACCCTCCTGGGGCGTGAGCACGGCGGTCGGCTCGTCGAGAATGAGGATGCGTGCGTTGCGGTAGAGAAGCTTGAGGATCTCGACCCGCTGCTGCTGGCCCACCGACAGTTGCCAGATCCGGGCCGAAGGGTCGACCGGGAAGTCGTACTTCTCCCCGATCTCACGCGCTTCTTCTTCGAGTTCCTTCTGCGAGAGCCTCAGCGCTACCTCGGGATTCCCGAGCGCGAGGTTCTCGGCCACCGTGAGATTCGAGACCAGGCGGAAGTGCTGGTACACCATCCCAACACCCGCAGCCAGTGCGTCCTTCGGGGACTTGAAGACGGTCGGCTCGCCGTCGATCAGCATCTCACCCGCGTCCGGCCGGTAGAGACCGGCGATCACGGAGCAGAGCGTCGACTTGCCGGCTCCATTCTCACCGAGGAGGGCGTGAACCTCGCCGGGCGCCAAACTGAAGTTGACATCGGCGTTGGCGAAGACCCCGTAGAAAGACTTGTCCATGTCACGAAGTTCGACCACCGGAGGGGTCTGGATCATTGTGCCTTCGGACATGGCGGCACCTTAGTCAACAGAACAACCATCGTCCCAAACAGAGAGGGTCCCGCCGGTGCGGGACCCTCTCATTCACTGTTTGGTTGACTCGATCAGCTACTCGGAATCGTCCCGAGGACGCCCTCGACGAAGTAGTTCATGGTGAAGATGTCGCCGAGTGGTTGCTCGACTCCGTCCTGATTGACGATCGGATCGGGGAACACCGCGAAGGTCCCGTCGATGATCTCCTGCTTCCTCGTCTCGATCAGGGCCTTCGTGTCGTCGGAAACCGACGGCCCGAACTCAGCGATATCGACCATTCCGTCGGCCATGTTCCCGTAGTAGGCCTCTGCTTTCCAAGTACCGGCCTGTACCTCTTGGGCCGTCTTCAAGTAGAACGGGCCCCAATCCCAGACAGGTGCGGTCAACCAGCCGTTCGGCGCGAACTCCGAGTTGTCGACGTTGTAGCCGACCCACCCGGCGCCTTCGGCTTCGGCCTTCTGACCGGGAGCCGGAGAGTCCTGATGCATCGCAATCACATCTGCACCGTCGTCGAGCAAGGACTGAGCAGCGGAGCCTTCCGTCGGCACGTCGAACCAGGTCGAGGTCCACACGACCTTGACCTCGGCTTCGGGATTGACCTCACGCACACCGAGCGTGAAGGCGTTGATGCCGCGCAACACCTCGGGAATCGGGAACGCTGCGACGTAGCCGATCAGATTCGACTCGGTACGTGCTCCGGCTGCCATGCCCGACAGATAGCGGCCCTCTTCCGCCGCACCGAAGTAGTTGCCCAAGTTCTCCGACGTCAGGTAGCCGGTTGCGTGCATGAACGTGACGTCCGGATAGGTCTCCCCTGCAGCCAGCATCGGTTCCATGTAGCCGAACGACGTGCCGAAGATCAGTGTGTTGCCGTCGGCCGCGAGATTCTCGAACACACGCTGCGA
>JAYEIJ010000066.1:0-3698 GCA_034660035.1 Actinomycetota bacterium
GGCAGCGCACGGTCGGAATCGACCCCGGTGCGGACCCGCACATCGAGGCGTGGATGGAACGGAGAGAAACCCTGAACCCGCCGCCCGATGCGCCACTGTTCTGCACGTTCAAAGGCGGCCCGATGAACCCATCGCAGGTGCGCCTCCTCCTGTCGAGACTCGCTCGACGAGCCGGGATTCAGAAGCGGGTACACCCGCACGGTTATGCCGACCTCTTCGTTATGCCGACTTCGGCTGGGTGGGACTGTGGGGGTGGGGTGATCGTGGTGTCCGGGTCGGCATAACGAAGTGGTTGTTGTCATCGTTTCTTTCTCGTTCCCGAGAGATGGAGGCGTCATGGCGAGAGCAACGAGCAGGGTGAGCAGGGTGTTGATGACTGGGCCGTTGGCTCCGTTTGCGGACGCCTATGGGGTCGCGTTGAGTGAGCGGGGTTATACACAGCGGACGGCGGTCAGCCAGTTGCGACAGGTGGCCCGGTTGAGTTGCTGGCTCGAGGTGAGGGGTTTGACGGTCGCTGAGTTGGGTGTCGATCGTGTAGACGAGTTCCTTGTTGACCAGCGTGCCGGTGGGCGTCACCGGTCGGGGTGGTCGCGTCCGGCTCTGGTGTGTCTGCTCGACGTGTTGCGTGCTGCGGGCGTGGTGGCTGTGGACGAGTCCGCGGTGTCTGCGTCGGCGACCGAGATGTTGTTGGATGGCTTCGCGCGTCATCTTGTCGGCGAGCGGGGTTTAGCGGCTGGCACCGTCCGTGGCTATGTCAGGCATGCTCAACGGTTCCTGGACGGGTTCTCGCCTGGTTGTGTGCTCGCCGATTTGACGGCGCGTGACGTGACGAGAGCGGTGTTGGGGGAGTCCGAGGCGGTGTCGGTGTCCGCGACGCAGAACTTCGTGTCCGGGCTGCGATCGTTTCTGCGGTTCTGTTTCGTCGATGGTTTGGTAGAGGTTGATCTGTCAGGAGCGGTTCTTGGGGCGACGGGGCGGCGGCGTTCGACGCTGCCGCGGGGGATCAGCCGTGGCGATGCTGAGGCGTTGCTGAAGAGTTGCGATCGTCGCAGCTCGCTTGGCCGCCGGGACTACGCGGTGATCGTGACGCTGCTGCGGCTGGGTCTGCGTCGAGCCGAGGTGGCGGGTTTGCGTCTTGATGACATCGACTGGCAAGCGGGTGAGGTGGTGGTACGTGGCAAGGGTGCCCGTCTGGATCGCCTGCCGCTGCCGGCGGACGTGGGCGAGGCCATTGCCTGCTACCTGGAGCGCGGGAGACCGCTCACCGACTATCGGGAGCTGTTCCTGCGGGCCAGGGCACCGTTCTCTCCGATCGCTGCGGGCACGGTCGCTTCGACCGTGCGCAGGGCGTGTCGACGCGCCGGGATCGCCGAAGTGGGTCCACACCGGCTGCGTCACACCGTTGCGTGTGAGATGGTCGCGGCGAGTGTTCCCCTCGTCGAGATCGCTCAAGTGTTGCGACATTCGAGCTTGCAGAGCACCGCTGTTTATGCCCGTGTCGATCTCGATCAGTTGCGCCTGCTGGGGGCGCCGTGGCCGGGAGGCGAGCAACGATGAACACGCTCAGCACGCATGTGGATGACTATCTGGCCCTGCGTCGCGCCTTGGGGTTCAAGCTCGAACGTGAAGGCCGGTGGCTGGCCGAACTCGCCGCCTACGTCGATGCCGCTGGTGGGGGGACGCTGACCAGCGAACTGGCCATTGCGTGGGCCAGCGAACGTGGCAGTGCCGGGCCGAACGGCTGGGCGAAGCGCCTTGGCGTGGCACGCAAGTTCGCGACCTACCTTCAGGCGATCCTTCCCGCTACCGAGGTCCCGCCTCCGGGGGTGTTCCCCGCTCGTCGCCATCGGCCCACCCCCTACCTGTGGTCTCCTGAGGACATACGGGGGCTGCTCGACGGTGCCCGGGCGCTGCGCTCACCATTGCGTGGGGCGACCCACGAGGCGATCTTCGGGCTGCTCGCCGCTACGGGGATGCGGATCGGGGAAGCGATCGGCCTCGAACGAAACGACGTCGACCTCGGTGCCGGTGTGATCACCATCCGTCACGCGAAGTTCGACCGCCCGCGATTCGTTCCCCTCCACGCCACCGTCACCGCAGCGCTGGAACGCTACACAGCCGAACGCGACCGTCTCTGCCCGAGACCCCGCTCAACTGCGTTCTTCGTCTCGAGCGTCGGCACAAGGCTCAACCGCAGCGGCGTCGCCAAGACGCTGAGACAGATCACGACCGAGATGGGGATCCGCACCGAGACCGTCCACCCACGCCTACATGACCTGAGGCACAGCTTCGCTGTGCGCACTCTCATCGAGTGGCAACGCTCCGGAGTCAGCGTCGACGAAGAGATCGGGGTCCTGTCCACCTACCTCGGCCATGTCAGCCCGGCAGGCACCTACTGGTATCTCTCGGCGTCTCCAGAACTGATGGCGTTGGCAGCCGAACGCCTCGACGCACCATTCGGAGCAACACGATGACCACACTCGCACCCTCATTGCAGACCTATTTTACCGACCGGCTGATCGGCCAACGCGCCGCCAGCCCGAACACGATCAGCGCCTACAAGACCGCCTTCCGGCTGCTGTTGGCATTCGCCAGCGAACACACCGGCAAAGCACCCGCCACCCTCGACATCTCCGAACTCGACGCCGCGCTGATCGCAGCGTTCCTGGACCACCTCGAAGATGGACGGCGGAACACCGCCTCGACCCGCAACAACCGCCTCGCAGCAATCCACTCCCTCTTCGCCTACCTCGCCCTACAACACCCCGAACACGCAGCATCGATCCAACGCGTGCTCGCCATCCCGGCCAAGCGAACCGAACGCAACATCGTCACCTACCTCACCGACACCGAAGCCGATGCGCTCCTCGACGCATGCGACAGAACCACATGGACCGGTCGACGCGACCACGCCATGTTCGCCCTCACCATCCAGACCGGGCTGCGCATCTCCGAGATCGCCGGCCTCACCCGCCAAGACGTCACCCTCACCACCGGCGCCAACGTGCACACCATCGGCAAAGGCCGAAAGGAACGAAGAACACCACTCGTTCCAACCATCAGAGCCGTCCTCAAGGCATGGCTGGCCGAGCGCCGCAGCGCCCCCACCGATCCGCTGTTCCCCACCATCACCGGGAACCGCCACCTCAGCCGAGACGCCATCGAGCGCCGTCTCGCCCGCCACCTCAGCCTCGCCAGCGCCAGCTGCCCATCGCTTCGAACCAAACACGTCACCATGCACACCCTGCGCCACACCGCCGCCATGCGACTCCTGCTCGCCGGCAACGACATCACCGTGATCGCCCTCTGGCTCGGCCACGAACAGGTCTCAACGACCAACGTCTACCTACACGCCGACATGACCCAGAAACAACAAGCCATCGACCGCACCCAACCCCTCGCCGCCAAACCCGGGCGCTATCGACCCCCCGACGCTCTGATCGCCTTCCTCGAAGGACTGTGATTATGCCGACACAACAACCCTGCTACACCGCCCCAACCAGGCCCTCCCGACCGAGGTCGGCATAACCCAGAGGTCGGCATAATCATGGTTGTGCCGACGTCGGCACAAGCACGGGTTCCGCCATACGCATGCCTACGAGTTGATGATGGAGGGCATCCCCATGCCGATCATCCAACGACAGCTTGGTCATGTGTCGCTGGCGACGACCGACCGATACCTCGCTCATATCGCTCCG
>JAYEIJ010000067.1:0-3683 GCA_034660035.1 Actinomycetota bacterium
CAGTTGTCTCCGCCTCCCCTGGACGGAAGCGGTTCCCGGAAAACCCGGGACCCCTTCCTTACCATGACTGGCAGATCGCTCTTCGCCTGACGGCTCATCGCATGCTCTACCACTGAGCTAAGGAGGCGCGTATTCAGTTGTCTCCGCCTCCCCTGGACGGAAGCGGTTCCCGGAAAACCCGGGACCCCTTCCTTACCATGACTGGCAGATCGCTCTTCGCCTGACGGCTCATCGCATGCTCTACCACTGAGCTAAGGAGGCAGGGCGCGAAGGATACCTTCGCCGGTGCTGGGAGAAGGATTTGAACCTCCGTAGGCGATAGCCGGCAGATTTACAGTCTGCTCCCTTTGGCCACTCGGGCATCCCAGCCAGCCGAGGCGCGCGGCGGACCGCACCCCTCAACGACGGCATAGGTTACCGCGCCATCACTACATGTGTACGTTGAGATTCGCTCTCGATGTCCTCGCTATCCCTGGCGCGAGACCGAACAGTCGTTCTGACCGAGCGTCGGCGATGCCCCGGACACGAGGACGATCCCAGCGTTCGCCGAGCACGAGTTCCCCGACGCACCGCCGCCAGCGTCATCTACGAAGACGATGGCCGCCGACGACATACCCCTGACCGTGTTTCGTGAAATCGTCGGCGCCGCGCTATCCGCCACCTGGATGCCGAGGCGCCCTCCTGAGATCGTGTTGGACGAGGCCGTGCCCCGTGCACTTCCGAGATAGATCAGTCCGACATCGCCCGACTCGCTGATCGTGTTCTGGTCCACCGACGGTGCGGCAGAGTCCCCGATCTGGATGCCGATCGAACCGCTCCCGGACACATCACAACCCGAGACGCCTCCGACGGCAGACCCGCCGAAGATGATCCCGGCGATCTCCGCGTCCGAGATCGACAGATCGTCCAGGGTCACCGACGCATCCTGATCGACGAACACGCCGACCTCCGGATGCTCGATGGTCAGTCTGCTGATCGTGACCTGTGCAGATCCTGTGACCAGGATCGCCGTTTCGACGGTTCCCGTCATGGTCCCCCCATCAACTTCGACCACGGTGTCTTCGTCGAGTTGAATCCCTACGTCGAGACCGGAGAAGGTGTTGTTCCCTGAGAGGCCTGTGGCCTCCTCGACGTAGAGCAGACCGAGACCCTCGTCGGCTTCGAATGTGTTCTCGAGGATGAAGGTGTTGGTCGTCCCGCCGATCTGCGCACCGATCGGCTGTGCGCCGAAGTCGTTGGCCCGAATGATGCCGCCGGCCTGATCTGTGAAGACGAAGCCCGCCAGGGCGCTGTCGACGATCGCATTGGACTCCAACACCATGCGAGCATCCCCGGCAGCGGAGACACCAACCTCGTTCGCCTCAAAGCGATTCGTGCGCACTGTGGGCCGGGCCGTGCCGAGGACAAGGAGGCCATTCTCAGACCCCCGGATCTCGTTGTCTCGGATCGACGGCACTGCCGATCCGACCACTTCGATCCCGGATCCGGCGTTGTCGATGATCTCATTCGAACTCACGACCGGGGCGGCGGTGTTCTCGATGAGGATCCCGACGGTGCCGCTCGTCTCGATCGTGTTGCCGTCGACGATCGGACCGGCACGATCTCCGATCCCGATGCCGACGTCGTTGGTCTCGATCGTGCTGGACTGGATCGTCCCACCCGAGTCGCCGAAGTAGCAGACGCCACACGCCCCGTTCTCGTACACGGAACTATCGGAGATCTCAGGTTCGGCCGATCCGAAGACCGCGATCCCGATGCGGGCGTTCCCCGTGAAGACGCTGTCCGCGATCTCCACAGACGGCGCGGCGGTCGTCGGCCCACCCGGCGAGACGATGGCGAGACCGTGTCCGTCGCTGCCGGTCTCTTCGTCCGGGATACCGCCGGTCACCAGCACGTCTCTCATCGATAGCCCCCCGCCCGCGGCAACCAGAACAGAGGCCGGCTCGGACCCGATGTGTTCGATGCTCAGGCCGTTGATCTTCAGATCTCCTCCCGTCGGAACCACGATCGCCGTGTCCTTCACCGGTGACTGGATGATCGTGTCCTCGAGACCGGAGCCTGCAATGGTGAGCGAGCGGTCGATCCAGAGAAGCTCGTCGACCACATAGGTCCCGCCTTCGACCGTGATCGTCGAACCGGGCCCGGCCGTCGAGATCGCTTCGGCGAGGTCGTCCCCGGGTCCGACGGTGACGTCCGTTGGGGGAACATCGTGGATGGGCGGATTCCCCTTCAGCGCTGCCGCGAGCGCACGGCCGACGGGTCCCTTCCCTCCGAGTCTCTGTCCGTGGGCTTCGAGATCGATCTCGAATAGAGCGGCATCGCATCCTTCGTCGGCGGCCTGCTGCCGCACCTCGGCAAGCCTCTCCTCGATGCCGGCGAGACCCGGAACCTCGTCGAAGAGCAGGTCGGCGAACGTCGTCCGGGCGAATCGATCCACGAACGCCTGCATCTCGTCAATGAGCTCCGACGCCATCTGAGTGCATCGTTCCCGTGTGACGAGAGGGTTCTCAGTCGTTGTTGTCACGGCGTCCTCGCCGGTTCCCGTGCACGATGCTGCAAGCATGGACAGGATGACGATTCCCCCTGCGAGATGCCTCATCCTCATGGCGCCAGCATATGCAGGTGAGACAGGAGGTGTCGGATGATCAGAGAGCGTGCCGCCGCTGCATCGGTCGAACCAAGACAACACCGAGGAGTGCGATCAGGGCGAACAGGGCGAGCCACGGCTGCGCAGGCGGGGTTCCGGTACCCGGGGCCGGTCCAGAACGCGACACGGCCGGCGTGATCGTCTCGACGCTCATGGTCGGTAGCGTTGGCGCTGCCGCAACCGCGGGTCCGTGGGCCTCGGGCATCACCGATTCAACGCCTGCCCGTGCCGGAGCTGCCGGTTCGACCGTTGCTGGTTTGAGAGTTACCGGCTCAAGGACTGCCGGTTCGAGAGTTGCCGGCTCGGCGGTGTTGATGGTCGCAGCGTTCGGCGTGGCGGGTGCAGCGTGTTGCGCCGCCTTCGCGGTTCCGAGAACTGTCGAAGCCATGGGTTCGATCACCGGTGCCATGATCGGGAAGCGGGTCGCGTCGGCGTGGGTGAGTCCGAGGACGTGGCCGAGTTCGTGCTGCAACACCGCGACGAGGTCGATGCTTCCGCCGTTGACGCTCCAGCCCCATCCGGCGGCGTCGACGTCGACATAGACGGTGGCGCCGGCGGTCTCGGCAAGCTTCAGACCTGCGAGGTCCGTGATCACGAACCGGACACCTGCCAGTCGAGACACGTCGAAACCTTCGGCAGCCCACAACTCGACGGCGTCGGCCGCACTCGGAGCGATCGCCGCCTCCTCGAGTGGCTCGGCCGAGAAGCCGGCCGGTGCTGCGTCGGCGGCCATGACGGCCGAGTCGTCGTCGACGATCGTGATCACACCGGCACCGTCCAGCAGCGTTGCGGGGCCGGTCGGGTTGCTCAGCACGATCCCGATCGTCTCGTCGGACTCGGGGGTCTTCTCAGACAGGATCCGGATCGTGAACGTCGCCGTCGTCTGACCCGGACTGAAGTAGAGGGTGCCCGAAGTGGCCTCGTAGTCGCTACCGGCCGTCGCCGTCCCACCGCTCGTCGCGTAATCGACGGTCACGGCGCCCGACGCCGGGCCGCTGAGCTCGACGGTCACGGTGAGCCAGAACTTCTTGTCCCT
>JAYEIJ010000068.1:0-3682 GCA_034660035.1 Actinomycetota bacterium
GTTGGTGCGGGCCGGGTTGTAAAGATCATCAAATAGAAGAGCTACGAGCCACCAGCTTCCAGCTTCCAGCCCGATTCGGGCTCGCAGCTGGTGGCTGGTAGCTGGCAGCACAAGACAGAGCCAAGTACCGAGATCTTCGGGAACTCGGTATTCGGTACCGACGACCGAATACTGACTACCGAATACTGGAGCGAAGCGACTCATGGCAAGTGACAAACGACCGCCGATCACCCTCGCGTGCGAGAAGTGCAAACGGCGGAACTACGTGACGACGAAGAGCAAGTCCAACACCAGGGAGCGCCTGGAGTTGAAGAAGTACTGCCGCTGGTGCCGCGAGCACGTAGCGCACAAAGAGACGCGGTAGCGCACCTTCGTCACTGATCTGGCAGAGAGCCGGCCTTCGGGCCGGCTTCTTCGCGTGCGCTCTTCTCCGCTCGAGGAACTGCCGGGACGGACGCCGGGGCCATCTGTCGAACGGTCTCGAGTGCTGCTCGCCCTTCGGCAGAAGGTCGCGAAAACCTTGCCTACCCGGAATACCCGGCGCCGCGTACGATGGGTGGGTCAGGTATGGCGTTCTAGGAAATCAGGAGGGCACATGTTCATAGGCGCAGCCGCAACCCGTCCCAGATGGAAGATGCTCTGGCTCCTCGTAGTGCTTGCACTCGTGTTCAGCGCGGTCATCGCCGGAACGGCGGACGCGAAACCGGCGGACGATGGAGTCGACTACTGGCTCACCGTTCTGCACAACAACGATGGTGAGTCAGATCTGATGGCCGATGAGGTCTTTGAGGGGGATGAATTCATCGGCTACGAGAAGGGTGTCGCCTACTTCGCGAAGGTGCTGAAGAACGCGCGCACCGAGGCGAACATGAAGACCAAGGGCGAGAGTGCGAAGCGAGGCACGATCTTCGTGTCCTCGGGCGACAACTTCCTCGCCAGTCCCACCTTCACGGCGAGTCTGGCCGACGGGATCTTCTACGACGCGTTGGCGCTCGACGCGTTGCGTTACGACGCGATCGCCCTCGGCAATCACGACTTCGACTTCGGCCCGGACGTTCTGGCGGCGTTCATTTCGGAAGGCTATGCCCGGCCGGGTCACCCGCCGTATGTGAGCGCCAACCTGGACTTCACCGGCGAGCCGCTGTTGCAGGATCTCGTCGATGACGACGTCATCGTTGCGAGCATGGTCGTTGAGAAGAAGGGCGAGCACATCGGCATCGTCGGGGCCACCACACCAGCGTTGCCGACGATCTCAAGCCCCCGCGACGTCATCGTGAACGAGGTCGCCCCGGCGGTACAGGTACAGGTCGACGAACTCGAGGCAATGGGGGTCGAGATCATCGTCATGATCTCCCACCTCCAGGACATCGATGGCGACATCGCACTCGCTGCTGAGCTCTCGGGTGTGGACGTCATGGTTGCCGGCGGCGGTGACGAACTGCTCGCCAATCCGGACGATCTGCTGCTGCCGAGCGATCTGCCCGATGACATCTTCGGTCCGTATCCGATGAATGCCGTCGATGCCGACGGGTACAACGTGCCGGTCGTCACTACTTCCGGCCAGTACGGCTATGTCGGTCAGCTCACCGTGGGATTCGATGATGACGGCGAAGTCGTCATGGTCGACGATGACCGCAGCGGACCGATTCGCGTCGTGAGCTCTCACTTCGGCGATGGCGTCGAACCGGTTGGTTCGTTCGTCAGCCGTATCGTTGCTCCGGTCGAGGCCTTCGTGGCCGATCTGGCAGCGAACGTGATCGGCACCTCAGAGGTCGATCTCGATGGAACCCGCGGTGGAGTCCGTTCAACGGAGACGAACCAGGGCAATCTGATGGCCGATTCGCTCCTGTGGCAGGCGACCCAACTCGCCGGCGACTTCGGGGTTCCGGCTCCGGATGTGGCGCTGCAGAACGGCGGCGGGATCCGCAACGACTCGATCATCCCGGGCGGTGATATCACCGAACTCGATACGTTCGACATGGCACCGTTCCCGAACTTCGTGACGATCATCCCGGACATCTCGCGAGAGCAGTTCAAGGAGATCCTGGAGAACGCGGTGTCACGGATCGATCCACCGGCGGCGCCCGGTGGCAGCGGGCGTTTCGCCCAGATCGCCGGATTCTCGTTCACGTTCGTCACCAGCGGGACACCGATGCTGATCGGTGGCGACGGAACCGTGCTGGTTCCGGGGACTCGAATCACAGAGGTTGCGCTCGACGACGGCACGGTCATTGTGACCGGCGGCGTCGTGGTTACCGGATCGGACCTGACGGTCGCGACGATCGACTTCCTGGCCCGTGGCGGAGACCAGTACCCGTACAGAGGTGCTCCGTTCACCACGATCGGTGTCAGCTACCAGCAGGCGCTGAGCAACTACATTCAGAACGGAATCGGTGGTCTGATCTCGGCCGCTGACTACCCCGAAGGGGGTGAGGGCCGGACCACGGAACTCCCATAAGCGGAGTCGCTTAGGCGGCGTAGATCCGAACGGACGTGCCCGGGTCTCCAGGATCCGGGCACGCTCGCGTGTTCGAGAGTTCTTCCACGGCGGAGGAACTCGAGGATCGATAGGGATGAGGAGCGATCGTCGATAGTCGCGGATGCGTGCTGAGCATGGCGACGGTTCACGGTGATCAATCCGCTCCAGGGCTACGCTTGCTCGCCATGACTCCTGCGGATCTTGAAGGCCTCGTCATCGGACCGGTGACGCACCGCGTCGGTCGTGAGCGTGTCGGCGCCTTCGTTGATGTCATTGGTGACGACGACGAACGCTGGCGTGACTATGCACCGCCCGGGTATGCAGCCGCGCTGCTGTTCGCCGTCGCGGGCGACTTCCTCACCGATCCGCGCATCGCCCCCTACCTCGCGACGCTCATCCATATCGATCAGCAGTTCACCTTCCCGGGTCCGATCGCCGTCGATAGCGACGTCGTTGTCACGGGAACCGTCGAGCGTGTGCGTGAGCGCGGTGGTGCCTTCTTCGTGACTTTCGGAGCGACCGGGACGATCGGGGAAGGAGTCGTTCTGGAGAGCCGGTCAACGTTCCTCATGTCCGACCAGGCCGCGACCGAGACTCCGGCAGATCAAGCCGAACCGACGGTGGGCCTCCGTGGGCCGAACGAAGTGGTCGCACCGTCGCCGGCCGTCGAGATCGGTCGCACTTCTTCCACGGCGAAGTCAGCGAGTCGCGCGGATCTCATCCGATACGCAGCCGCCACCAAGGACTTCAACCCGCTCCACTGGGATCACGAATCCGCAAGGGCTGCGGGACTCGAGGGCGTCGTGGTCCACGGCCTGCTGATGCTCTCGTGGCTGGCTCAGCAGGCAAGCGCCTTCGGAGCCGGACCTGCGCCCGTCGCCTCGATCAAGGTCCGGTTTCGGAGCGCTCTTCGGCCGGCCGTAGCCGCTCACACGGAAGCTTCGGTCAAGGCCGTCTCCGGCGACGGTCGGGATGCCAATCTCGGGCTTCGTTTGGTCGCCGGAGAGGACGACGTGGTCACGGGTTCCGCCGTTGTGAGACTAGAGGGGGTAACCCCATGAGCAGCTTCGAGGTCGAACGGTACGAAGAGAGCGAGCTCGTGGAACGAGCAGGTCGGGGAGACCAGGCCGCGTTCACCGAGCTTGTGAGAGCTCACCAGCACGAGGTGTATACGTTGGCCGTCCGCATGGTTGCCGATCGGGA
>JAYEIJ010000069.1:0-3669 GCA_034660035.1 Actinomycetota bacterium
ATCGCGACGAAGTTGGCCGTCAGACCGAGCAGAGCGATTGGCGCCATCACGATGACGATGAGTCCCTTGACGAGGGCCACCCTGGTGAGGTCCGTCATGGTGGGCATCGGCTGGATCTGGTCGTCTGCAAGGCCGCTGGCGGTGAGGGAGAGTTGATACCGGCCGGTGGCTGCGAGTCGGCTCTCGTCCCCCGGATCAGTGGAACCAGCAAGGCGTTGTGCGACTCCTCGCAATGAGGCCATGTCGGGCTCGGTGAAAGCCTTCGCTATCCCTGTTCTGAGGTAGATCGAGGCGGCGAGCATCATCGTCCGCTCTCTCACGAGGGATCCGAAGTCCGGAGCAACGGAACCGAGGCGCTCGGCGATGACTTCCGTAACCCGATCGACCAGGACCCGGTTGGTCTCGTCGATCTCTTCCCCGGCGGCGAGTGCGTTGATCTCGTCTTCGTCGATGCGTTCCCCCACCTCCACGAGTACACGGGACCTGGAAGAAACCTTGTCCTCATACGTAATACCGAGCGGGATGATCGCCAGGTCCTCAACCCCGATCTCGATCGCCCGCAGCGCCATGCGTGCGGCGCCGGTGCGGACCTTCTGGAGCTCCTGAGTGTCGGTGACCGTTCCTTCCGGGAAGATGAGCACGGTTTGGCCCTTGGCGAGCACCTTGGCCACCTCGTCGAACGACGACGCGTTCTTCCCCATGTCGGAGTGGTCCGCTTGGCGATAGACCGGAACTACACCCAGCGCCCGAAGGCCCAATCTCAGGGGCAGCCTCTTGAAGAGTGTCGACTTCGCGACGATGTGAGGCAGTCCTCCGAGCGCTTGCACGACGACGATCGCATCGACGAGGCCACCGAAGTGGTTCGCCACGATGAGGCGTGGACCGTCATGATCAGCGGAGCCGTCGACTTCGACGCCCTTGAACAAGACGAGCGTGTAGACCCGGGCGAAGATTCCTGCCAGCCACCAACGGATTCGATAGATCACGGCGCCACTCTATGCGGAAGCGGCCATGGAGCCGGAATCAGGAGACCTCATAGTGATCAGTCCGTCGCGGATGGCTCGAGCACCGTCGGCCGTGAGCATCTCGAAGCGCAGGATGCCGTCAACCATTGGGCCGACACGCAGCGTCAGGGTCGAAGGCATCAGCACCATCGCACCGAAGCGGCCGGCCACGCGTTCTACGCGGTTGGTGTCGCCGTCGAAGCGCTGCTCGACCATTCGGGACACAGCCATCGCCAGCGTGGCGGTGCCCTGGAGGATCACCCCTGGGAGGCCGACAGCTTCGGCTACTGCGGCATCGGTGTGGATCGGATTCCAGATGCGGGCAGCTTCGGCGTAGTTGACGGAGGCATCGGCAGCGACAGGAATCGGGATATCTGTGAATTCGTCGTCCGCCGACACCGGTGCGAGGACAGGACCGCCCCCTTTGACGGAGCGATCGCCTCCGACGACCTCCAGGCCTCGGTAGATCAAGCCGAACCACGTGGTCGCGACGGGCGCGCCTTCGTCGTTCGCGGTATCGAGTCGCACGAGTTGGTGAGCGCCGGATCGGCGGGTCTCGACCGCAGCGATAGTTGCCGTCGTCGTCACCTGCATCCCGGGGTGGATGGGCCGGTGCAAGGTCAGGTCATGGGTGGCGTGAACTCCTCTGAACAGATCACCGGGTGTCAGATCCGTCGGAAGATGCCTGGAATCCAGGAAGACCGGCCACTCGAAACACACCGGGAACAGGGGGTGTACGGTCGGGCCACGATGCCCCGGCGTGAGAGAAGGGTCCCCAACGGACGCACCGTACGCGGCGATCCACTCAGCGTCGATGTCGTGGATGAGCGGTTCTCCCGTTCGCCCGACGATGTCAGATGAGATCGGCACGTTCGCATGCTATTCCAGGTGTCTGGCGTAGAAAAGTGACGGAATCGTGCCGTTTTCTACGCCAGACTCCTTCAGTCGGTCCAGATGGCGGCGATGATGTCGAGAACGGACTGGGGATCGTCGATGAGTTGCCGCCAGGTGAAGCGATAGACGGTCCACCCAAGAGCGTGGGCCCGGTTCTGTTTCTCACGATCCCGCTGAAACGACACGGGATCCATGTGCCAACCTTCGCTGTCGGTCTCGATCAGGGACAGGCGAGTTGGGTAGGCGAAGTCGAATCGTCCGATGAAGTCGCCCGTGGGTTCGAACAGACGGTACTGCGGATCTGGCATCGGGAACGGTGATGGGCCGACGACGGCCCTGAAGAGATCCTCAAGGTCACTTTCGGTAATGGTGTTCCACACGAGGCGTTCCTCGACGAGAGGTCGAATGGTGCCCACGCCGGTTCGTCCCGGTCGGGCGACCCGTGCGATGAAGCACCGGACCTGCCATGCAGTGAAGAACTTCTTCCGGAGACCTGCATCGAGACACCGTTCCACGAAGCGCGGCGACGCCGACGCTCCGAGATCGACCACTGTGCGGACCGCTGTAGTAACGGGAATCCCATCGATCGCGACGATGTCGGATTCGAGAAGGTCCTTCGACTCATGGACGGTGAACGGCTGCCGGTGAACTCTCTGGTGGCGACGAGCAGCCACCTCGATGACTTCGGGCTTGTGTGATGTGAGTCCCCATAGGTAAGCCGCCGTTCGGTGGGAGGTGGCTGCAGGCTCCCGAGTTGACAACACGGCGGCGAGCACTTGCCGGTGCCACCCATCCTCCGATCCGGCGAACCCGAATACGCTCGGATGGATTCGCTCCAGGACGCCTCGGCGGACCCTGTCACGGACCGCTCGGTCTGAGAGGCCCGCAGCGATGGCCTGATCTAACGTGAAGATCCCTCGTTGATTTCGGGCTGTGATGGCAAGGAGCCGATCTCGATCTCTCACGGTCCCACAGTGCCACACAGCAGCCACCGATAGAACCCCCTTGGGACTCTGGCGTAGAAAACCGACGGAATCGTGCCGTTTTCTACGCCAGACGCCTGAGGGGGGGGTTAGCCGGTTTGGCGGAGGTCGCGGCGCTGGAAGAGCACGACGGCCAGGCCAATGAGGACGAGGGTGAGCGTGGTCAGAACCGCGCCGTGGCCCCAGTCCATGCCGTTCATGAGTGGATCGCTGCTCAGGTAGTAGTAGAACGGCTGCCACTTCACGAGACCCGAGAGGCTCTCGTTGAATGGGAGGAGCCCGTTCGCTACGAACGCGACGAGGGCCAGTCCCGTCGTCCCGAAGATGGCGATCCCGGTCCGGCCGGTGGTTGCACCGAGGGCAAGAGCCAGTCCCCCATAGGCCAGCCCCAGCAGCGTCACGAGAAGACACGTCGCTGCGATATTGACGATCGACATGCCCAGGTTGCCGAGGAGGGATCCCCCTGCGACGCCCGCAAACGTCGCAAAGCCGACAACGAAAGCGAAGAGCACCATCGCAATCGTCTTCTGATAGATGACGGTCGACCGCTTGATCGGATTGGCAAGCAGGAGGCCCATCGTGTTCCGCTCTTCTTCTCCTGGAAGAGCGCGTCCTCCGATGGTGATAGTGACGACCATGACCGCGATCGGGGCCATCATGCCGAACGTCTCGATCTGGTACCAGCCCTCAGGAGTGGCCATGTCGCCGCCACCGAACAGGGCAAGGAGTTCGGGCGAGAAGGCCTCGCTGAGGGAGGCCATTGCTTCGCTGATGAGGTTGTACATGGG
>JAYEIJ010000070.1:0-3606 GCA_034660035.1 Actinomycetota bacterium
GGTGATGCCCTCGGCGCCGGATACGAGTTCGGACCGGCGTTCGAAGGACCCGTCGCGATGAAGGGTGGTGGCCCCTTCGGATGGGAACCGGGCGAGTGGACCGACGACACACAGATGGCGATCTGTATCGCTCAGCAAGCCGCCACCGGAGATCTCGACCTCGATGAACTTGGTGACCGCTTCATCGCCTGGTCGAGCGAGGCAACCGACGTCGGGAATCAGACCCGGGCCGTGCTCTCCCCCGCTCAGAACGGTTCCGATCTTCACGCCATCGCCGCGCAGCACTACATCCGATCTCCGAGCCACTCGGCCGGGAACGGTTCGTTGATGCGCACCGGACCCGTCGCTCTCGCCTATCTCGGTGACCGCGACCGGATCGCCGAAGTAGCTGCCTCTATCTCGGCGCTCACGCACGCCGACCCGCTCGCGATCGACGCGTGCGTTCTGTGGAGCCTCGCCATCGACGAAGCCATCGAGACTGGAGCGATCCCCGAAATCCGCAACGGCCTCAGCCACCTCCCCGCCGACCGGCGGGACAACTGGACCGCCCTCATCGAAGATGCGGAGGAACGACCGCAGGGCGTCTTCACACCGAACGGGTTCGTCGTCACGGCATTCCAGGCGGCGTGGTCGTCGATCGTCCACACACCGATTCCCGATGACCAGCCATCCCGACATCTGCGAGCAACTCTCGAGAACGCCGTCCGGATCGGAAGCGACACCGACACCGTCGCAGCCATCGCCGGCGCGCTCCTCGGAGCGATCTGGGGTTCGTCGGCGGTGCCTCTCGAGTGGAAGGCGGCCATGCACGGCTGGCCGGGACACACGACCACCCGGGATCTCGTTCGTCTCGCCATGCTGACCATCAACGGAGGCGACGACGACGGTGCTGGATGGCCGTCCGCGCCCGACCTCCTCGCCTACTACGAAGAGCACTTCCCCCAGGAACCGCTTGCCGTCCCCCTCCCAGAGGACCCCGGCACGCTCATCGGCAACGTCGCCGGGACCGCCATCGCCGGCACCGACGTCGTCGTGTCTCTCTGCCGTATGGGGTCAGAGTCCCTCGGGCCGGAGCACCATGACGTGTGGCTCCTCGACGAGGCCGACCCCGGTGCGAATCCGCACCTCGACTTCGTCCTCGATGACACGGCCCGCTTCATCGCCGCACAGCGAGACGCCGGCAAGATGGTGTTCCTGCACTGCGTCCGGGCCGAGAGTCGCACGCCGACCGTCGCAGCCGCCTACCTGGCGCTCCGCCTCGGGATCTCCGGCCCGGAAGCGCTCGAGCGGATCCGAACGGTGCTCCCCAAAGCCCGTCCGAACCACGGGTTCCTCAGCGCTCTCGACCGGATCGAAGCCCACGACGCCGGGGACATGCGCCCCGGAGAGGAGACCGAATAGTCATGCGCCGTCACAAAGCCAGTGCCACCACCGATGCAAGAGATCTCGTCCCAACCCGGCACACCGGGGCGATGCTCACACCGCATCCCTTCATCGACTATCAGGACCGGTACCGGGGGGCGATGCTCGGCACCGCCATCGGCGACGCATTGGGCCGCCCCGTCGAGGGTCGGTCACCGAGAGGAATCCAGGAGAGATTCGGAGAACTCACCGACTTCCGCCCGTGGCGGGGATGGACGAATGGACCGACCGGCACGTTCACCGACGACACTGAGATGGCGCTGTGTATCGCCCAGTCGATCGTTGAGCAGCAGGGGATCGACCCCACCGACCTCGCCGACCGTTTCAGGGCATGGGGGCGGATCGGCCGTGGCATGGGCTCTGCGACACGGGCCGCCTGCCGCCGGATGGCCGACGGCTTCGAATGGTACGAAGCGGGTTCTGATTCAGCGGGAAACGGTGCCGCGATGCGAGCGGCTCCGATCGGTCTCTTCGACTCGGTCGACATGGATGCGCTGCGCACGGACGCCGCCGCAACTGCGGTCATCACCCACAACCAGGCGACGGCCGCAGCGTCGACGATCGTCACTTCCTACACGGTGGCGCATCTGCTCCACACCCCGGTCGGACAGTTCGACGCCGAGGATCTGCTGATCGGCATCGAAGCGATCATGGCCGACGTCGGGGATCCGGCGCTCCCCGAGCGTCGCGATCATCGGTCGGTGGTGACGCTCCTACAACGGATCCGTGACGTGTTCGCCATGCGGGACCGCAGCCTCGAGGAGATCTTCGCTCTCACCCACAACGGAGCGTTCGTCCTCGAATCGCTCCCGGCCGCGTTCGCAGCGTTCCTGGCGTCCCCCGAAGATCCGGAGCAGGTCATCATCGCCGCGGTGAACGGCGGCTACGACGCAGACACGATCGGGGCGATGGCCGGGGCGTTCGCCGGCGCCTATCACGGGGGGTCGGGTCTACCCGGGCGGTGGGTCAACGACATCGAGTTCCGTACCGGTCTCGAAGGTGTCGCCGACGAACTCCTCTCCCTTACCGGACTGGGACCATTGCCCGCCCCGATCCAGAACCCGGCACCGGATGAGTACGACCCGTTCGTCGTAGACGGCCGGCGTTGGATCACCCTGGTTCACTCCGACTCGGCGGCGCTCCAACCGGACGAGGCCCACGACATCCGCCTCATGCCCCACCCGACCGCAGCGCGGGAACTCGTGCGATAGGCGTGCGTTGAGCGGTGCCGTTTCCGCGCGCAGCCGAAATCGATGTTCGTCGACGACGTTGACAACTGAACCCCTCGCAGGGTCCCGGTGGGTGTGCAACACTCCACGTGGACGCTCGGAGGAGGGGCATCGTGACAGGCAGCGACATTGAGAAGACGCGGGATCGGCCGCGGCGATGGCTCGACACGACCCTCGGCGAGCTCGACGCGATCATCGATGAGACTCGAAGAGGCCACAGTCAGCTCGGTGTCTTTCCCTCGATGTACCGATCGGTAACGGCCGAGATCCGGGATGCAGTACGTTCGGACTTCTTCGACGATGGCAAGGCGATGGAGGACCTTGCCGTTACCTTCGCGGATCGATACCTCGATGCCTATCGCCGGTGGAGCAATGCGGACACCACGACGGACTCCTGGAAGATCGCTTTCGAGGCGGCCACGGACGGGCGAAGGCGAATGATCGCACAGCACCTCCTCGCCGGGATGAACGCGCACATCAACCTCGACCTCGGAATCGTGGCAGCGGATATCGCGGGCAACGAACCGGAGCGTCTGCACACAGACTTCCTTCGTGTGAACCAGATCCTCTTCCAGAAGTTGAACGGACTTCAGGAAGCCCTCGGGTCGGTGTCGACCCGCATGGCATGGATCGACCGACTCGGAGGCACCCTCGACGAACGTCTGATGAAGCTCTCGATCAAGGATGCGCGGGACCGCGCGTGGGATCTTGCGCTCGACCTGATCGAGAACCCGGAGGATTCGAACGCGATCATCGAGACTCGTGATCAAGAGACCGCTGATCTCAGCCACACGATCCTGGGCGGAGTGCTCCCGGTGCGGGCGCTCTCCTGGTTCGTTGCCGGCTCCGAGCCTGCCGACGTCACGGCCGTTCTCGATGCGTTCGCCGAGAAGCCGATCGATCTCGACGCCGTCGAAGCAGCCGTGAGCGCCGAAGCGGGGATCAGGCGGGGGGA
>JAYEIJ010000071.1:0-12121 GCA_034660035.1 Actinomycetota bacterium
TACGGATTACGGATTACGGACTACCGACCACTACTGACTACGGGGCTCTGAACCCCAGGTTGTCGTCTTCTACCACTACTTCTACTTCGTCGCCGTCTCGGAATGTGCCGTCCAGAATGGCCATGGCCAGCGGGTCGGCGATCGCTGTCTGGAGGAGACGCTTGAGGGGGCGGGCCCCGTAGACGGGGTCGTATCCGTTCTCCGTCAGCCAGTCGGCCGCGTCATCCGTCAACTCGAGACTGATGCGTCGATCGGCGAGCCGTTCTTCGAGTCCAACGAACTGGATGGCTGCGATCTTCCTGAGGTCGTCCTTCGTAAGTCGATGAAACACGATCACGTCGTCGATTCGGTTCAAGAACTCGGGGCGGAAGTGGGCTCGCACCGCCTCCATTACGCGGGACGCGATCGTCTCTTCGGGGAGTTCCGGGTCGATGAACTCGGATCCGAGATTCGACGTCATGATCAGCACCGTGTTCGAGAAGTCGACCGTGCGGCCTTGTCCATCGGTCAGGCGACCGTCATCGAGCAGTTGGAGCAGGACGTTGAACACGTCCGGATGAGCCTTCTCAACTTCGTCGAGGAGGATGACGGAGTACGGCCGACGACGCACCGCTTCGGTCAACTGCCCGCCCTCGTCGTATCCCACGTACCCGGGTGGCGCCCCGATGAGACGACTCACCGAATGCTTCTCCATGTACTCCGACATGTCGATGCGCACCATGGCTCGCTCATCGTCGAACAGGAACCCGGCGAGGGCACGGGCCAGTTCCGTCTTGCCGACACCGGTTGGTCCGAGGAAGAGGAACGAGCCGATCGGCCGGTTCGGGTCGGAGAGTCCGGCACGGGATCGCCGGATCGCGTTCGCGACCGATTCGACAGCGTCGTTCTGTCCGACGACGCGCTCGTGGAGATGCTCCTCGAGGCGAACGAGTTTGTGTACCTCGCCCTCCATGAGTTTCGCTACCGGGATTCCGGTCCATCGGCTCACAACCTCGGCGACGTCTTCTTCGTCGACCTCCTCCTTCAGCATCTTCGTGGCGGACTGCAACTCCTCGAGATTGGTCTGGCGACCGGCGAGGTCGCTCTCCAGCGTGGGGAGGGAGCCATAGCGGAGTTCGGCTGCCTGCTGTAGGTCGCCATCCCTTTCCGCCCGATCGGCTGTGGCCCGGGTCTCCTCGATGTCGTGCTTCGTGGAGCGAATACCGTCGATCGCGTCTTTCTCCAGTTGCCAGTGGGCCGACAGTTCGTCGAGATCTTCGCCGAGATCGGCGAGTTCCTGCTCGATCACCGCGAGCCGGTCCATCGAAGCGTCGTCGGTCTCTTTGGCGAGCGCCTGGCGCTCGATCTCGAGCTGTCGCCGTCGTCGGGTCAGTTCGTCGATCTCCTCCGGCATGGAGTCGATCTCGATTCGCAGTCGCGAGGCCGACTCGTCGACGAGATCGATCGCCTTGTCTGGGAGGAGACGACCGGTGATGTACCGATCGGAGAGCACGGCAGCGGCGACCAGCGAGGCATCGGTGATCCGCACGCCGTGGTGGACCTCGTAGCGCTCTTTGAGACCCCGGAGGATCCCGATGGTGTCTTCCACCGACGGTGGTTCGACGAGAACGGGCTGGAAACGTCGTTCGAGCGCCGAGTCCTTCTCGATGTACTTGCGGTACTCGTCGAGAGTCGTGGCACCGATCATGCGGAGCTCGCCGCGAGCGAGCATCGGCTTCAGCATGTTGGAGGCATCCATAGAACCTTCCGAGGCGCCGGCGCCGACGATGGTGTGCATCTCGTCGATGAAAGTGATGATCCGGCCTTCCGCGGATTTGATCTCGCTCAGGACAGCCTGGAGACGCTCTTCGAACTCCCCCCGGTACTTCGCTCCGGCAACGAGAGTGCCCATGTCGAGGCCGACGATCCGCTTGTTCTTCAGACCTTCGGGTACGTCGCCGTCGACGATCCGCTGGGCTAGCCCTTCGACGATGGCCGTCTTCCCGACCCCCGGCTCGCCGATCAGGACCGGGTTGTTCTTGGTCCGGCGTGACAGCACCTGGATCGTTCGGCGGATCTCCTCGTCGCGGCCGATCACCGGGTCGAGCTTGCCTTGCTGTGCGAGTTCGGTGAGATCGCGTCCGTACTTCTCGAGGGGAGCGAACGTGTCCTCGGGGTTCTGCGAGGTGACCCGCTGGCTGCCGCGGACCTCGGTGAGAGCACTGAGGATCGCGTCCTTCGTGACGCCGGCTTTGCGCAGGAGATCTCCCATCGTTCCGGGGAACCCGGCGAGAGCCAGTAGCAAGTGCTCAACAGAGATGTAGTCATCCTTGAGGGCTCGGCGCTCGCCATCGGCTTCCTCGAAAACCGCCAGCGAGTCGGGTGAGAACGCCGCGTCGCTCCCGCCGATAACGCTCGGTATCGCTGCAAGGGTCTTCTCGACCGGGCCGCTGATATCGGTGGCATGAACCCCGAGTTTCGCCAGGATCGGATAGATGAGACCGTCGGTTTGGGTGAGAAGACCGGCGAGAAGATGCTCGGGCTCCACGTACGGGTGGGTCCGTTGCGTCGCGATGTCGCGTGCGGAGAGGATGGCCTGTTGCGATTTCTGCGTGAAGGCGTTGAAGTCCATGGGACGTTCCGATCGTTGTGTCCAGGTGTGTCGATCACTCAACACCGATAATGATACACGTATGCCAGGAAATATGAGTCGCTACGTATCAAGTTCTGTGAAGTGATCTTCATGGGGCGGTTCGCTGATTGCGAGTCCGTATCGAATCGTCTCCTGTGGGTGGGTGATGTGATCATCTTGCAGGGACCATGTTGGAAATGGAAGTGCCGGTGCGGCTGTTGATTCCGAGAACCGACCAAGGAGCGAACTGATGCCGAAGGCAGTGTGGAACGGAACCGTCCTCGCCGAGAGCGATGACATCGTGATGATCGAAGGGAATCACTACTTCCCGCGGTCGTCACTCAACGAGGATTTCTTCGCTCCGAGTGATCTGGAGAGTCGGTGTCCGTGGAAGGGCGCGGCCGGCTATTACGACGTGATCGTGGGTGAGAACACGAACCCCGGTGCGGCGTGGTTCTACGCCGACCCGAAACCCGGGGCGGAGGGCATCAAGGGGCGGGTCGCCTTCTGGCGCGGCGTTCGAATCGAGGTCTGAAGGCGGCGTTATCCTGGAGGTCCCCGAACACGGAGCCCCATGATCCCCATCCGCATCGTCGAGACCGAGCGAGAGGACTTCGACGAACCCGTCGTTGAACTCTGGATGGAGAACGAGTTCGTCGGCATGGTCTTCTGGGATGGCTCGTCGACGGTCGTCCAGATCTACCCGGCCGGAGGCGATGACGTCCACGACCTCGAAATACGTGACCTTTTCAGGGCCCTGGAGATGGCCGAGCGCATCGTTGATCCCCTGGCGTTCGATCAGGTCGACGGACTCATACAACTCGACGGTGCCCGGGTCCAGGCGAAGCGAGAGGAGCCGGGAGACGACTGGTCGAACGAGGATCCGTCAACGGTTGAACTCCTCTCGGAGTTTGATCCGCTGGCCGCCTTTCGCTCCGAGGACGGCGAAGGATTCTTTCCGAAGGACGTCGCCGATCGCTTCGTTCGTCGTTGCGAGGAACTGCGGCTCGCCGTCGTCGAGATGGAGGGCTTCGATCTCGTCTCCGGCGAGTTGAAGGCCCGCCCGGGTCTCGAACTCGTGGTTCGCCCCCAACCGGTCATGTCGGCTGCCGAGTTCTGTTCGCACGCCAACGCCACAGCGCTCGACCACCTCACCGGGTGGCCCGTCCGGGACTCGTTCGTTGTCGCATTCGTCGTTCAGCAACAGGACGGCGAGACGATCGTGGCATGAAGACCCGGCTCCGCCGGGTGTCGTCGGTCGTCGGTAGTCGGTAGTCAGTACTCGGTACTCGGTACTCGGTACTCGGTACTGATACGGGTAGCATCGCCGCAGCATTCCTAGGAGGGAGACTCTCGCTCATGTTCGATTACAAAGAGATGAAGGCCTATTGGTGGCTGTTCCTGGTCTCCGGACTGTTCAGCCTCTTCGTCGGTGCTGCGCTTGTGTTCTGGCCCGGCAAGACACTCACCGTCGTCGGTTGGCTCATCGGTCTCTGGATGCTGTTCTTCGGAATCCTCCGAGTAGTGATGGCGCTCTTCGGCGGCAAGGCGGACGGGCGATGGGTCATCCTGATCGTCGGCATCGTCGGTGTGGTGCTAGGAATCGTTGTGATGAAGAATCCGGCCGAGACCATCGGGATCATCGCCCTCGTTGCGGCGATCTTCTGGATCATCAGCGGGATCATCGATGTGTTCCGAGGCGTGACAGACGGCGACATGCCCTCGCGCGGATGGGTCATCTTCGGCGGACTTGCTGCAATCGGCGCGGGCGCCGTCCTGCTGCTGTGGCCTGCGGCAACGGTCACGGTTCTCGCGATCGTCGCCGGGATCTTCTTCTTCGTCGACGGTGTCATGCAGATCATGGCCGGCTTCGAGATCAAGAAGGGGTGACGATCCGGTTTCGCCGGATGTAGTCGGTCTTCGGTATCCGGTAGTGGCCCGTAGCCCGTAACCGCGTAACCCGTAGCCCGCGAAGAGTCTGCCTGATCTACTGATCTACTGATCTACTGATCTACTGTTGCCTGTCGCCTCGGATCGTCTGCTGTACCACGCGGCATACTTGTTGGCGCCCCACGGGGCCGTCACACCGTGGAGGAGCACGCTGGCGGCCACTGTGACGATGATGACACCGACGATTAGCCGGGCCTGCTCAAGGCCGGCCTCCTCGACGAGGACACTGGCGAAGATGATCGACGCGAGACCACGTGGCCCGAACCAGCCGAGGTAGGTGAGCGTGGGGGATGCGAGTCGTGTGCCGATCATCGAAGTGGCAACCGGGATCATGCGCACGACGGTGAGGCTCATCACGGCGTAGAACACCGTCGCAGCGGTGAACGCGGCGAGGTTCGGAGCAAGCAGGTATGCCCCGAAGAGGAGAAACGACGTCATCGAGAGGACCGTCCCGAGGTCTTCGGCGAGTTTCGCGAAATCGATGGAAGAGGACTCGAGGCGGTCGAGGACGCGACCGAAACCGATCCCTGCAACGTACGCTGCGATGAAACCGCTACCTCCGAGGTGGTCGGCCACGATGTAGGCGCCCAGGGCCACGGCGACCATGGCGATCCGCACCCACTGGCTCTCGATCCAGGATCGCTCCACTGCGAAACGGATGGCGAGGGCGGCACCGACCCCCACGACGAGACCAACGGGCACCGCGACGCCGATGCCCTCAACGAAGAAGTTCCATAGAGGGACTCCCGCGTCGGCCGCTGCCAGTGTGATGAGGAAGAGCAGAATCGGGAGGGCGATGCCGTCGTTGAGTCCGGACTCAATGCTGAGAGCCTCGCGGATTCTGATGGGGACGCGCGGGTTCGCAACGACGGCGAACCCGAGGGCCGCGTCGGTCGGTGCCAGGATCGTCGCGATGATGGCTGCTCCGACGATCCCGACCGAGGGGAAGACGAGGTAGGCGACGATCGCTCCGAGGGCGATCGTCAGCGGCATTCCGATGCCGAGCAGCCTCGTTGGGAGCGCCATGTCGGCTTCCCGCGACCGGAGGTGGAGTTTGGAGGCGTCGGTGAAGAGCAAGAGCGCCAGGGTGAACTCGAGCAATGCGGTGATAGGAGAATCGAGCACGGCGATCGGTGACAGGATCCCCGATGCGTATCCAACCAGGCCGAGCGTGACGAACACGATCGGGCCGGAGATCGGTGAGGACGCCAGTCGCTTGGAAACCAGGGCGTAGAGAAAGAGCGCCGCGGTGACATAGATGATGACTCCGACTCCCACGTTGCTCTCCTCAGCGGTGGGTCCTCACTCTACCGGGCAGACGCTCGCGTCAGCCGGAGGAACGAGTCCTCGATAGCGGTAGCGAGGGCGCCCTTATGCATCCAGAGCAGCGTGGCGTGGCCGGCGGCGATCCACCGCATTTCGGACCCTGGCCAGTGGGTGTGGAGTGCCCGCGTCGCCGTTGGCGGGACGTACCCATCGGAACGGGCCGAGACCAGCACTGCGTGACGCGCATGATCGGGTGCCGGACGGTCGAGCACCGACGCCCTGAGAAGTGCCTTACGGAGTCGGGGCGCGGCCGATGACTCACCGCCGAGGGCGGTCCAATCGATGCCTCCACGCAAGGCTCCATCGAGGTACACGGGCGCCGGTGAGTACGAGGCGGCAAGTGGTGCCGTCGCCACGGGGAACGGCATGGTCGAACTGACGAGGGCAGCGATGTTCCCGCCCATGGAGTACCCGGCGACGCCGGGAACGAAACCCTCCTCCCGAACGGTGGCAAGAAGCCCACGACCTTCGGTCACGGCTCCGATGCCCATTCGGAAGAAGTCGGCGACCGTCCGAATCGGCTGACCGTCGTGGTGGTCCGGGCGTCGGATCCCGTAGTAGGGGTTCTCGAGGACGAGTGTGCCGATGCCTCGCTGAGCGAGCCGTCGGGCGATTCCGAATCTCGCGCGCGAGTCGTGTTCGTTCCATGCGGCCATCAGCACCACCATGCGATCAGCGCCTTCCACCGGCAGGACGCGGGTCACGGCTCCGTGCCGGGCGTGATCGGGGAGTGCCACAACAGGGCTTTCGAAGACGCCGACGGAGGTCGTGATCGCATCAACCGCAGCGTTCGAAACCCACTCGATCGCGATGGACCGCGGGTTCCCGGATGGCATGCCGGCAGCGTCGATGGCCGACGGATCACCCCAACCGTCTGTGAAGAAACGGAGCCGATCCGGTCCACGGCTCACGATGGTGCCACCGAGTCGGTCGATGGGGTGCATCATGACTGCAGGGCGGTGAGAACGTCGTGGTAGAGGCGCTGCTTGATCGTGCCGAGCGTCCCTGCATCCTTCCCCGAGTGACGCTCGGCGATTTCGACGGCCATGGGAACCACAGCATCCTCCGGCACGGCCCGATGCACGACGTGGCGACTCGAAGCCTCTCGCCCCCCGAAGCGGTCACCGGAGATGGCGAGGTCATCGGACCAGGGTGGTGGCACCTTCCGGGAGATGAGTGCCGTCATTCCGTGAGTGAACGGGATGCCGACGTCGACCGAGGGCAGTGCGAAGAAGCCGCGATCGGCACGCATGACGCGGTAGTCGTGGGCGAGTGCAAGCAACGCCCCGGCCGCAATGCAGTGTCCATTGATCGCAGCGACGGTGACGAACGGAGCAGAGACAAGACGGGCAAGAAGGTGGTCGACCGTTGTGAGAAACACCTGCAGGGCACCAGCATCGAGGGTCTCCACGTAGCGGAGAGAGAGGCCGGTCGAGAAGAAGCGGCCGGTCCCGGTGGTAACCAGTGTGCGACGACCGGACGCGGCTTCGACTTCGTCGAGCACGGCGTCGAACCGTTCGACGAAGGGCGGATCGATCACGTTCTCGTCCCGATCAAGTGTCGCGATGAATACCGACTCGCGTTTCTCGAGCATGATCATCCGGTACACAATCCTTTCGTCGATCGGGTCACTGCGCGACCGGGTACAGTTTGGTGCATATGCAGATCGAAGTCGGCACAACCGCAACAGTCCGTCTCGTGGTCGGCGAGGCAGACACGGCAATAGCCCTCGGGAGCGGGGATGTGCCCGTTCTTGGCACGCCGCGCATCGTCGCGCTGATGGAACAGGCAGCGGTCGCGGCGCTCGCCGGCAGTCTCGATGAAGGCGCTACGTCTGTGGGAACCCGAATCGCCGTCGATCACCTGGCGGCATCAGCCGTCGGTGTCGCTGTCGCCGCCACGGCAGAAGTCGTGGGAATCGACGGCCGAAGCGTGTCGTTCCGGCTGACGGTTCGTGAAGGGGACCGGTCGGTGGCGAGCGGGGACCACGTCAGATTCGTGGTCGATCGGGAGCGGTTCCTCGGGGGCTGAGTGCCCTGCGAACCCTGGGCTCGTAGGTGCGCATAGGTGCTCCGCCGCCCCACAGAAAAGGGTTCTAGCCGAGCCAGTCGACGCGGCACCACGAACGACGCTGGCAATTCGGGCATTGCATCCAGCGGCTGTAGTGCTTGCCGGGAATCCACATCGAGATCATCGCGATCCGGACTGTGATGTCGAGATGCGACGCTCGGGTCTTCGTTCCACAGAACGAACACTCGATGACGCCGGTGCCGTGTTGGTGCTCGCCGGTGGAGAAGAGCGCTGCCTGGCCCTCCCGCTTCTCCGGTTCCCGGAGCACGTCATCCTCGAGCGGGTCGTCGGGTTGGGTCGGCGGCGTTTCGAAAAGGGCTCTCTTGCCTTGCGGGTCGGAACGTCCGGTCATGTCCGTCTCACGATCTCTTCGGCGAGTTGTCGGTATGCCTCGGCGCTCTTGGAGCGACGAGCGTGGGTCAGCACTGAGCGTCCTCGCCCGGGTGCTTCAGCGACTCTGACGGAGCGGGGAATCGGCGGTGGGAGCACTTCGATGTCGTGCGTCTCGGAAACCTCGACGAGCGTTCGTTTCCCGAGGTTGGTCCTAGCGTCGAACATCGTTGCCACAGCACCAAGCACTTCAAGGTCCTCGTTCGTGTAGGCCTTGACGTCTTCGATGGTTTCGAGGAGTTGGCCGACGGCCCGGTGTGAGAGCGTCTCGGCCTGGAACGGGATGAGGACGTGTGATGCAGCGGTGAGACCGTTGAGCGTGAGGATCCCCAAGGAAGGAGCGCAGTCGATGAAGGTGTATTCGTAGTCGCTGATCACCGGTTTGAGGGCGCGGCCGAGGACGAACTCTCTGCCGGTCTTCGTGAGCAGGTGGATCTCCGAACCGGCAAGGTCGATGGACGAAGGGACCAGGGCGATACCGTTCGCGTCGATGACGATGTCCGCGATCTTGACCCGGCCCAGCATCACATCGTGCACGGTTGCTTCGAGATCGTCCGGGTTGATGCCGTTCTCATAGGTGAGGCACGCTTGCGGGTCGAGGTCGACCATGAGAACGCGGCTGCCCTGCTCGACGAGTGCCGCCGCGAGCGTGTGCACGGTGGTGGTCTTGGCCACTCCGCCCTTCTGATTCGCAACAGCGATGACCGCGCCCATGGGCTGATTGTAGATGTACCAGTCTGGGCATGTCTCAAGGAGTGGCCGTATCCGTCGGGAGAGAAGCCATGAGCTTTGAGCGATGAGCAAGAGAGGGGGCTTCACCGACTACTGACTACCGACAACCGCGCACCGAATCCAATGCGTCGGGAGAACGGTACCGTTCAGGCATCGAAACACGGTCGTTCGTGCGCGTCCGCGCGACCGAAGGACACCGCGTCGTTGTCGGCGGATGCAGAGAAGGAGCACACAATGGACAAGTGGGTTTATCGGTTCGATGAGGTCGATCAGGCTGAAGCAGCCCTCGACAACGATTGGGACCAGGTTCGAGGATTGCTCGGGGGCAAGGGCGCCAACCTGGGCGACATGTCGAGGATCGGTGTGCCGGTACCTCCGGGATTCACCATTACGACACGGGCATGTAATGCCTACCTCGCCAACGATGAACGATTCCCGGACGGACTCACAGACCAACTCGACGCTGCGCTGGCGGTGACCGAGGCGAGTCTGGGCAAGCGATTCGGCTCGTCCGAAGTTCCACTGCTCGTCTCCTGTCGTTCCGGAGCCAAGTTCTCCATGCCGGGGATGATGGACACCGTCCTCAACATCGGCATCAACGACGAAGTCCTCCCCGGCATGATCGAGTCGTTCGGTAACGAGCGCTTCGTCTACGACTCCTACCGCCGTCTCGTTCAGATGTTCGGAAGCGTCGTGATGGGTGTCGACGACCACGCGTTCGAAAAGGTCCTCAGCGAGGCTCGCGAGAATGCCGGCGTGGAGACCGACTCCGATCTCGACGCCGCGGCGCTCTCCTCCGTGCTCGAGCGCTTCAAGGAGATCGTCAAGAGCGAGACGGGTCAAGACTTCCCCCAGGATCCCAACGATCAGTTGATGATGGCCGTGGAAGCGGTCTTCCACTCCTGGAACTCGCCTCGTGCGTTCGCGTATCGCAACGCCGACGGGATTGCGCACGATCTCGGAACCGCCGTCAACGTTCAGGCGATGGTGTTCGGCAACATGGGGCAGGGATCCGGGACCGGCGTGGCGATGTCCCGCAACGCCACCACCGGTGAGCCGAATCTCGAGGGGGACTACCTGATCAACGCCCAGGGCGAGGATGTTGTCGCCGGGATCCGGGTCACCAAGCCGATCGCCGAACTCGCCGACGACCTCCCCGAGGCGTATGCGGAGTTCGACGCGTTCTCGACGAAGCTCGAGACCCACTACCGCAACATGCAGGACATGGAGTTCACGATCGAGAAGGGCAAGCTCTGGCTTCTCCAGACTCGTGACGGCAAGCGGACGGCACAGGCCGCAGTCCGCATCGCAGTTGACATGGTCGAAGAGGGAATGATCTCTATCGATGAAGCCCTCATGCGCGTCAGCCCTGATCATGTCGACTTCTTCTTGCACCCGCAGTTCAACGCCGAATCGAAGGCGGCGGCGATCGAAGGCGACCGGCAGATCGCTCTCGGTCTCAACGTGTCTCCCGGCGCCGCAGTGGGCATGGTCGCGTTCGATCCCGACCTTGCCGAGGAGTGGGCGAAGGACGGCAAGGATGTGATCCTCGGCCGGCCCGAGACCAAGCCGGACGACGTGCACGGCATGCTCGCCGCCAACGGCATCGTCACGACCAGGGGCGGCCGAACGAGCCACGCTGCGCTCGTCGCTCGCCAGTTCGGGAAGCCGGCCGTCGTCGGTGCGTCTGAGCTCGACATCGATCTTCAGGGGCGGACGATGAGCGTCGGTGACGTCGTCGTCACTGAGGGTGACTGGCTCTCAGTGGATGGAACCACGGGCGAAGTGTTCGTGGGCATGGTTGAGACGAAGGTTCCCGACATCGACGATCCATGGCTCACGAAGCTCCTCGGTTGGGCCGATGACCGTCGTGTGCTCGATGTGTGGGCCAACGCCGACTATCCCTCCGATGCCGAGCGCGCCCGCGCATACGGAGCCAGGGGGATCGGCCTTTGCCGCACGGAGCACATGTTCTTCGAGCCGGAGCGGCTCCCCGTCGTACAGCGCATGATCCTCGCCGACGAGCAGGAAGAGCGAGAGGAACTGACGTTCTCTCTGCTCCCCTACCAGCGCGAGGACTTCGCCGGACTGTTCCGGGCAATGGACGGTTACCCGGTCGTCATCCGGCTCATCGATCCGCCGCTCCACGAGTTCCTCCCCGGATTCGATGAGCTGGTCACGGAGATCGCGGATCTGCGGATCAACCTGAACGGCACGACAGATGCCGCCGAAAAGGAGTCCATCAACGCCCAGATCGCCGAGAAGTCCGAGATGCTCGATCGGGTCGAGTCCCTGCGGGAGCAGAACCCGATGCTCGGCCTTCGTGGCGTGCGTCTGGGCATCCTGCGCCCCGAGATGACACGGATGCAGGTTCGGGCGATCTTCGAGGCCGCGTGCCTGGTGACTCGCGAGGGTATCGACGTACACCCCGAGATCATGATCCCGCTGACCAGCCACGTGAACGAACTGGAGCGCCAGCGGACCGTCCTCGAGAAAGAGGCGAAGGACGTCATGGCCGAGCAGGACATCGAGATCGACTACAAGTTCGGCACGATGATCGAGATCCCGAGAGCAGCGCTCACGGCGGATCAGATCGCTGAGTACGCCGAGTTCATCTCGTTCGGTACGAACGACTTGACGCAGATGACGTACGGCATCAGCCGTGACGATGCCGAGGGAGGGTTCCTCATCGACTACGTGTCGCAGGGGATCCTGGACGACAATCCGTTCTTCACGATCGACCGTGACGGCGTTGGCCAACTCATGGGCATCGCCCTCGAGAAAGCGAAGTCCGCCCGTCCGGGGATCGAGGCCGGAATCTGCGGTGAGCACGGCGGCGAGCCACGCTCGATCGCCCTTTGCCACGAACTCGGCTTGAACTACGTCAGTTGCTCCCCGTTCCGGGTCCCGGTGGCACGACTCGCAGCCGCACAAGCTGCGATTGTCGGTGACAAGTAGATCAGTAGATCAGTAGATCAGTAGAGCGTCTCTTCGGGTTCACCGGGGGGACGCTTCGCTGTCTGCTGTCTGCTGTCTGCTGTC
>JAYEIJ010000071.1:12221-19571 GCA_034660035.1 Actinomycetota bacterium
GAGAGACAGCTACACAGGCGGTGTTGTCCCGGCGATCAGACGGGCGATCCACACGATGACCAACAGCGCTGCCGTTCCGCCGATAACAACGTCGACCCAGCGACGGTGGCGCCAGCGGATCCACCCGGCCTGATGTGCGACCCAGATCGTCCACACACCGAGCAGTTCGGCAACCACGAGCAGGATGAGGGGGTGGTATCGAAGCGCCTCAGTCAGGTTTCCCCGGATGAGGTGACCGGCCGCCCTCGTCATCCCGCATCCGGGGCAAGCAATCCCGGTGCAGGTGGCGAAACCGCAGATCGTTGGGCTTCCGTCGGAAGGTGCGATCGTGGCCAGAGTGATGGCCGCGACGAACGGAATCGCCAGGAGCGATCGCCTCCCAAGTTGGGGAATCGTTGTCGAGGCTGTGATCACGAAGTGCCGGCGGCGATGATCGCGAAGATAGCGATCACCGCGAAGAACGCGATTCCAACGATCAAGAGGACGGTGGCGATGATCCCGAGGATCTTTCCGGCCTGTGCCGTGCCGCGGTTCTCGGGTGCGCGCTGTCCGGCATCGATAGCGGCAAGCTCCTTGTTCCCCATGACCCACGCGAAGGGGCCGAGGATCTGGCAGAGCACGAGACCGAGAATCCCGAGAACGAGGACCGTCGTTGCCTGGCTGTCTTCCTGGTAGTACTGATCAGTCATGGGTTCAGTATGCCGAATCCGGTCGAATTACGCTACTCCCGCACTCCGCGAACCCGGGGTTCGCAACGTCGTATGCGCAGCCGGCAGCCCGCGGTTCGCGAGGCGTCTCATTCCGCGGGCTCACGGCGCCATATAGAGCGCTGTGAACCCTGGGTTCGCGGGGTGGGTGGTCGCATTTGGATGGGACCCCTACGCTGAGCGCTCGAGATTGCCGAGGGATCATCAACAGGGTGGACTCCGGGCGCGGAGTGGAGTAGAACGGTCACATGGATCACATCAAGGTCGACATTCAGAAGGAGTGGCTCTCGGTCGCGGACATCTGCGAGTACATGGACGTGTCCACGTTCGTCGTAACCAGCCAGCTGAGGTCCGGCGGGCTTCCGGCGGTCAAGTTCGGCAGGGAGTGGCGCGTCGCACGGCAGGATTTCGAAGATTGGATCAACGCACAGCGCGTCGACACTGCCACCAGGACCGACGCGTGATCAGGCCGTCGGGCAAGTCCGTTCGTGACGGGTGCCTACGATCTGACTCCTGAAAGGGAGCACTTAGGAAATGAGTGGGACCGGTTGGAACCGGGGGGACTGCAGGCAGTAGTACGCCGCACGTATGACGTAGTACGACCCCGAATCAGGGGGAGACATCCGCGTTTCGAGGTTCGTGAGTGACGCTTTGAGTTTCTCGAGGTGCTCCCGTAGCACCAACCGATACCAGACCTCCGAGTCGTACTACGTCATACGTCATACGGATGTCTTACGTCCCGAGGCTTCACCCGACTCACTACCGGCTGAGTGCCAAAACCCGCCCACTTCCGAAGAGTCCGAAAAGGAGAATCCCGACTCTATCCGCCCGGTGGTCGCGGGAGTAGCCTCGGTGTCGTCGACACCCAGGAGGTCAAGGTGCTGGATCAGGCTCAGATCGATCGGCTCAGGCGAACCGATGCCGGGGGATTCCCCGTGCTCTCGGTGTACGTGAACCTGCAACCGGGACCCGTGTCGTTGCGGAATCTCCCCGCTCGGATCAAAGACCTTCTCGCTCAAGTAGAAGCTTCGTCGGAATCGCTCTCACGGTCAGGGCGACTCTCGATCAGGGAAGACGTCCATGCGCTGTCGCGCGACATCGGGCGATTCGGTCCGGACCTTGGTCACGGGGTTGCGGTCTTCCGTTCCTCCGGTGCGGGAATCGATGAGCAGTTCGCGCTTCCCGGACCGGTCAGGGATCGGGCAATCGTCGAATCCGCTCCATACCTCCGGCCCCTGGAAGCCATGATCGAGCACTATCAGCGGTACTGCGTGGCAGTTGTCGGTCGGCGTCTCGGATCCATCTTCCGGTTCTCCATGGACCAACTCGACACCTGGGAAGAGATGCGCGACGAGGAGATTCGCAAGGCGAACTACGGCGGTTTCTCCGGATACGAAGAGCAGCGTGTGAGGGCACGAGCGGACGAGATGGCGGCCCGGCACTACCGACACGTCGCCGGGCGACTCGCCGAATTGAAGCGATCCGACGGCGGATTCGACCTCCTCATGGTTGGCGGATCCGACTCCCACGTCGCCGGACTCCTCGAGGCGCTTTCTCCGGACGTCGCCGTTCTGTCGGCAGGCACGTTCACGATCGACCCGGGGACGATGACACCATCGACGGTGCTCGAGCATGCGCGTCGCGTCGCGGCCGAGTGGGAGGTGCAGGAAGAGAGCCGACTTGTTGCCGACCTCTTCGATGCAGCGGCGTCTGGAGAGGCGGCGGTTCTCGGTCTCGATCAGGCATGCGAGGCGGTCGATCGCCGCGCAGTGGAAGTGCTCTACGTCCAGGCGGGGCAGATCACTCCGGGATCTGTCTGTGCTGACTGTGACCGCGTGACCTGCGAGACGGGGACGGTGTGCTCGGCCTGTGGGGGGTCGCTCCGCGGGGTGCCCGATGTCGTAGACCATCTAAGTGAGTCGGTGCGAGGCGCGGGCGGTCGGGTGCGACACATCCTGAACGAGGGTCCTCTGGCAGAGGTCGAAGCCGGTGCCTCATTGCGCTACGCGATCGCGATGGTCGATCCGACCTGACCTGAGGTACCGTTACCGACCCATCGAAGGAGGAACCGTGCCACGGACCGTCGCTGTGGTTCTAGCCAATGACCCGGGATCGGGTTTCACCGGATCCAAGTACCTGAGCGACGTCGGTGGTATCACGCTCATCGACCGATCCCTTGCAGATGCGTCTGTGTGGCCGGTCGACGAGGTGATCGTCGTGCTCGGTCCCGAGGCTGAAGATATCGCCGCCACTCTGGGATCCTGGGATGTGATCGTCGTCATCGATCCGGAGTGGGAAGAGGGGTCGGCTGCTTCGCTGCGTGTTGGCCTTGACGTCGTCATGCGAGGCCCGGCAACTGATCTCGTTGTCGTCGCTCACGCCGATCAGCCCGGAGTCGCAGCGAGGGATATCTCTGCTCTCTTGGAAGCAACCGACGATGCAGCCGTGGTGGTTCCGAAGTACCGGTATCGGCGTGGATTCCCGATCGTGCTCGCCAGAGAGACGTGGGAACACCTACTCGGATTGGAGGGCGATGTCGACCTCCTCGGACTCCTGGAGAGCCATCCCGAGGGCGTTGCAGAGGTGTGGTTCGATCATCTTGAGGCGCCACGCATCGGGTGCCCGGAGGACATCACCGGTCGATGATGCCGGTCGCATGGATTGGGGGTTCGACCATCCGGTAGGATTGCCGAACCGAGATTCAAGAGTGAACAGAGGGGACACGCAATGGCATCGATTGCTGCAATCGAATCGATGGATCGCCTCGACGCGACGAAGCTCCGCAAAGCAGGCGTGCGTACGACCGATGCACTGCTCAGTGTCGCCGCGACGCGAACGGGGCGCCGGCGTCTGGCCAGGGAGACGGGCCTCTCCGAAAGCGAGATCCTCGCATGGGTGAATCGCGCCGATCTCATGCGGATCAAAGGCATCGGCTCCGAGTACGCGGACCTGCTGGAGGTCGCCGGGGTCGACACGATCCGCGAACTGCGGCGTAGGAACCCCGATCGCCTCCTCACCGCCATGACCGACCTCAATCTCAGAAGACGGGTCATTCGCCGCCTCCCGACCAACGGGATGGTCACCGGATGGATCGAAGCGGCGAAGGGCCTCGAGCCCCTGGTGACGCACTAGGGCTGAGTAGCTGAGTAGCTGAGTAGCGGAGGAAGAGCTTTGAGCGGAGTAGCTGAGTGCGGGAGGCAGGGCCTTTGCCGATTACCGATTACCGACTACTGACACGCGACGAAGTCCCGGCCGAATGGTCGGGACTTCGTCGCGTGTCCTACGGATCTACTTCTCGGTTGTTGTCTTCTTGGCTGCCGCCTTGGGGGCCGTCTTCTTCGGGGTGGTCTTCTTCGCCGCTACCTTGGGCGTCGTCTTCTTGGCCGCCGTCGGCTTCGGTGCGGTCTTCTTGGGAGCGGTCTTCGCGACTTCCGCCGGCTCGGGAGCCGACACGCCCGGGGTGAACTGCTCACGCCAGTTGTGAAGCGTGGTCTCGAGCTGCTCGCGAAGGATCTCGACCCGCTCCTGGAACTGATCGACGTCGACCTTGTCCTGGATCTGCTCGATGACCTTGGCCTCCTGGATGTGCTCGACACCTTCCTGGAGTTGCTCGACCATGTGCGATTCGCGAATGGAGCCGGTCAACTCGCGGCCTGCGGCCTCAAGGTCGGCGATCGAGGTCTCCACGAACAATTGCGTTCCGAAGTCCATGACCTTGCGGCTTGCGCCACCGAGGTCGGCGATCGAAGCTTCGGTGAACAAGTCTGTTCCGAAGTCCTTCGTCTTGCGGCCGGTCACCATCGGAGTTCCGACGGCTACGTAGAACGCCCGGGCGACGTTCTCTTTCTGGGTATCCATGACGGTGGTCATGTCGTCTCCTTCTGTTCGTTGCCAACGAAGCTCCTGTAGATCTCCGTTAGCGCTTGTTGTTGGTTCTTCGTGAGTGTCGGGTCGGACCCGATGGCTTCTTCGACACCGGAGTGCTCGACATCGTCGAGAAGCCCGGCACGCTCGTAGAGCGACTCGGTCCTGATCTCGAGAGCACGGGCGATTGACTTGAGGATCTCCGCAGAGGGCTTGCGCAGCCCGCGCTCGATCTGCGACAAGTACGGGTTCGAGATGCCGGCCTGGTCGGCGAGTTTCCGAACGGACATCGCGGAGCGCGTGCGCTGCTCTTTGATGAATGCGCCGAGATCAGGAACGGTTGGACTCTTCATGATGATTGCAGTATATCGCAGAGTGCTAACTACTGCAAGCACTTGTTGGGAGGCGTTGAGCCGTCCTTCGGGGAGGCGCGGCATCGAATCGAACAACCGTCTCTAGGAGAACGCTGTCCCTCTTGCAGCGAGCAGCGTGTCGAGGGCGCTCTGCACGGAGCGTCGAATGTCCTCGGATCGCTCCAGCATGCGCAGCGGGTCCGGTTCAACCCCCGGGTTCTCGGGCATCACCGGCGGAAGGAATCGGATGCGCCATCGCACCGGGAGCGGAACCGGGTTGAGGAACACGGCGATCTCCTCGACTCGCTGCTGCGGAAATATGAACCGTACGAGTTGGGCCAGGCGCTTTGACACGGAGACGGTTGGGTGGACTTCCTCTGCACCGAGGATCGCGACGGGAACGATCGGCGTTCCCGTCTGTTCGGCGAGTTGCACGAAGCCCCCACGGCCGAATCGCTGCACGTGGTACGCCTGCCAGACCGGCTTCATGAAGCCGGATTCTCCCTCAGGAAACACGCCGAGCATCGCACCCCGCTCGAGGAGATGACGGGCGTCCTCGTGGGTTGCATACACGGCTCCGACCTTCCGGTACATGTGGGAGACCCACGGAAGCATGTTGTAGATCTCGGTCGCACTCACACGGACCCGGCGCGGCCTGGGCGCTTCGTTGAGCACCGCTAATGCCAGCATCGCCGCGTCGTAGGGGAGGGCTGCGCCGCCGTGATTGGCGACGATCATCGCGGCGCCATCCATCGGGATGTTCTCGATTCCGTCGACATCGACGCGGAAGTAGTCGTAGTAGAGGCCGTTGAAGACGTGCCACGCCATCTCGTGCAGTACCGGGTCGAGACCGATCGCGTCGATGTCGTAGGTTGCCAGCTGGAGGTGCCGGAAGAGCGTCGGCCATGTGTCGAACCCGAGCCGCCCCGTGATGGGCACGGCGGCGTCGTATCGATTCCGATCCGTGTGCAATGCGCACGCGTCGTCCTCCCGAACGACGGGGAGACCGCAGCCGTGCCCTTCGATACTGCGCCACTGGCACAAGCGGCTTTGGTCCACGAGATCGGCCAGCCGATCGTAGAGTTCGGTTCTTCGTGCCCGGGCCTCCACGCGGTCTTCCTGGCTGACTCCGGGAATCGGGATCATCGGGCCCGACTCCTCTTCGGGAGTGGGGTCTTCTTCGCTCTCGACAGCGAAGAGGGCTTCGACGAGTTCGGCTTTGGTCATCTTCGACCGCCCGCGGAGATCGACCGCTCTCGCTCGATCGAGAAGCTCGGTCTTCGTCAATGAAGAGAGTTCGTCGTAGCTCATAGCTCGACTCCCTCGGATGCGCGACCGTACGCCACCATCGTCGTCTGGCGGCAAGTGAGGAAGGGACTGAACCCCAGAGTGTCTTCCATACCGGAGGTGTCCATCACCCGGCCGTGCTTCAACAAGGCGATCGTGTGCTTCTCAAGCGGTATCCCGCTTCTCGCGACACCGCGGAGTGCGGCGTGGAATGCACGCTTCGGGAGAGGTTGCGGAACCCTCCGACCGAGACGGAGAATCCGGGAGAGGTAGAGCTGACCCTTGCCCGCGACATTGAATGTGCCGGGCACAGGATTATCGATCGAATGGAGGAACACATCGAGAGCATCCCTTTCGGAAATCATCTGCAATCGCGGATCGAATCCGAGGAGTGTCGGTACGCCGGGGAGGGTGAGATAGGCGCTGAGCGGGTTCCGGATCGTCGGACCGAAGATGGGAGCGAGTCGGAGGATCGTGTAGTCAACGTGGTCGTGCTGTTCTGCGATCTCACGAACGAACGTCTCCATCTGCTCGAGGTCGCGCTGATAGCGCCCGCCCGTTCGCCGTGGTTTCGAGTCAGTGGAGAGTATCGACGGTGATCGAGGTCCGGCCCCGTAGATAGCGCCATCCGACTTGACCACCACATGACGGACCGTCGTACAGCGTCCGATCGCTCCGAAGAGGGCTTGGGCTCCCACCGTCGACTCCTCATGAGCGCGCGTGGAACCGAGAAGTGCCGACCGATCGACGGTCTGAAGGTGCACGACCGTGTGTGGCTTCACGTCGAGGAGGAACCGGGCGAACGCGAGTTGATCGATGCAGAGACGTTCGAACGGCGACGCGAAGTCCTCGATCGGGTCGAGATCGTCGACGGCAAAGACCTTGGTATCGAGCGTTCGCTCGAGGTTCTGGATCAGGCGTCCACCGGTCCGGGTGGCTGCGCCCGTCACAAGGATGCGCCGCATGGTTGTCAGGGTAGAAGGTGTGGGGCGCGTGCGACGAGTCGGAAGAGAGCAGACAGCGGACAGCCGACAGCGGACAGCAATCAGCCAACAGCAAGACCCGCGCCTGAGATCCTCCTCGTTGTCTGTTGTCTGTTGTCTGTTGTCTGTTGTCTGTTGTCTGTTGTCTGTTGTCTG
>JAYEIJ010000071.1:19671-39516 GCA_034660035.1 Actinomycetota bacterium
GTTGTCTGTTGTCTGTTGTCTGTTGTCTGTTGTCTGTTGTCTGTTGTCTGTTGTCTGCGCTTGGGCCCCTAACCTCAGAAGCTCACTTGAAGTTGAACCATGGCAGGAGACGGAAGCTTGATCATCGTGATGCGTGCGGAGGCGACGCGTGAAGACGTTGAACACGTGCTGACCAGACTTGCTGAGGTGGATGCCGAGGCCCACGTCTCCGAAGGGAGCAATCGAACGGTGATCGGCATCGTCGGTGATCGGACCAGGGTGCAGCAGCTTCCGTGGGAGGCGTTCCCCGGGGTTGAGCGTGCCGTTCCGGTGCTGAAGCCCTTCAAGTTCGTGAGCCGTGACTTCCAGGCCGATGATTCCGTTGTCAGCGTTGGACCAGCGAAGATCGGTGGCGGACACTTCGCTCCGATTGCCGGCCCATGCGCCGTCGAATCGAGAGACCAACTCTTCGCCTCTGCCGAAGCAGTGAAGAACGCCGGTGCAACCATTCTGCGTGGCGATGCGTTCAAGCCCCGGAGTTCGCCCTATGCCTTCCAGGGGCTCGGCGAAGCCGGCCTCGAACTGCTCGCCGAAGCTCGCGAGGAGTTCGGCTTGCCGTTTGTCGTCGAGATACTCGATCCTCGAGATGTGGATCTCGTCTCCTCGTACGCCGACTTGATCCGAGTAGGTACCCGGAACATGGCCAACTTCTCGCTTCTTTCAGAGCTGGGGCGCCAGCCAAAGCCCGTCATGCTCAAGAGGGGATTCACCGCGACCATTGAAGAGTGGCTCAACGCTGCGGAGTACATCTACAAAGAAGGCAACCACAACGTCGTTCTCTGCGAGCGCGGGATACGAACGTTCGAGACGGCCACCCGAAACACGCTCGACATCTCCGCCGTACCGATCGTCAAGGGTCTGTCTCACCTTCCGATCATCGTCGACCCGTCGCATTCCGGTGGGCACCGGCACCTCGTCGCCCCACTGACGCGGGTCGCCGTTGCGGCAGGCGCCGACGGATTCATGATCGATGTTCACCCGGCGCCGGAGACGGCCCTGGTCGACGGACCTCAGGCGATCTTGCCCGGCGAGTTCGCCGAACTCATGGATGAGGTTCGTGCGCTCGCCGCAGCGATGCACGTCGAAGTCTGAACACCGTGCCGCGTGCGCTCATCTCCGGGACCGGGTTGATCGGGACATCGATTGCTCTGGGTCTCCAGGATCTCGGGTGGGACACTCTCGGTTGGGATCCGAATCCGGAGGCACTTGACGGAGCGGCCCGCACCGGAGCCGTTTCGCCGATCGGAAGCCTCGATTCCGTCTCGTTGGGAGCCGACGATCTCCTGGTGCTCGCCGCCCCGCCATCGGCTGTTCGGTCCACTCTGAGCAAGTTGGAGACGGAGGCGCTGGTGATAGACGTCGCATCCGTCAAGGCTCCGATCATCGAGGTTGTTCGCACTGAGCGCTTCGTCGGTACCCACCCGATGGCCGGCAGAGAGGTCACCGGTCCCGATGCTGCACGGCCCGGACTGTTCCGCGGCGCCACATGGGTGGTCGTACCCGACGGAGCGGACGAATCGGATGTTCGGGCGGTCGAGTCGATCGTCGCCGCCCTCGGAGCCAGACCGATCCGGATGGGTGCAGCCGAGCATGACGCGGCCGTGGCTCGAATCAGCCATCTCCCGCAGATCGTTGCCGCTGCCCTTCTGGATGGAGCGAGCGAGGTCCCCGGCGCCATAGACCTTGCCGCAGGCAGCTTTCGCGATCTCACCCGGGTCGCAGCATCTGATCCGGCCATCTGGATGGACATACTGACGGTCAATCGCCGGGACGTGGTGGAAGCCGTCGAGACTCTCCGGGGACGACTCGCTGCCCTTGCAGCCTCCGATGCAGATCTGGAAGCAACACTGGTGCAGGCTCGTCACACGCGCTCTGCCCTCGGACCCGAACTAGCCGTCGTGCGCGTCGCGCTTGAGGACCGCCCCGGTGAGATGGCATCGGTCGGTCATGCGCTCGCCGAGTGCGGCGCCGATCTCCGTGATCTCCAACTTCGTCACGCCCCGTACGGGGGCGGTGGCATCCTGACGTTGTCCGTGCGATCTGGAGAAGAGAGAGCGCTTCGCGCTGCGCTCGCCGCAGAAGGACTCAGCGCGGTCGTTCCATCAGTCGAAGAAGACTGAGCGCTCCCACGGCGATGCCATGTTCGATCGCTGTCTCGTCGAGGTCGAATGTCGGAGAGTGCACATCGACGGGGTGATCGCTCATCCCGACACCGAGCCTCACCAATGCTCCGGGAACATCCTCGAGGAACCACGAGAAGTCTTCTGAACCCATGGACTGGGGAGTCGGTCGAACGCCGCCGGGTCCAAGGATCTCGATGACAGCATGCCGGATGACGTCGATCACGTGACCGTCGTTGTCGACCGGTGGTGAACCCTGCCGGTAGTCGAGTTCCACGCCCGCTCCGTAGGCCCCTGCGATCTCCCCGACGTATCGCTCGATGAGGGAGGGCAATTCCCTCCACACATCAACTTCGCGAACTCGAGCGGTGCCTGAGATCTCGACGGCGGAGGGGATGGCGTTCGCTGCACCACCTCCGGCGATTCGACCGAACACGAACGTCAGGTGTCGATCCGGTCCGAGCGCTTGGGAGATCAGAGTCGGTAGATCGATCACCACACGGGCTGCGACGCTGATGAGATCGACCGTCCGATCGGGCCTCGACGTATGCCCCCCGGGGCCGGTCAGTCGAATGTGAACCTTGTCCGCTGCGCTGGTGATCGGGCCGACCCTCAGACCGACGAACCCGGCCCGGATCGCCGGGTCGACGTGGTAGGCGAATATCGCGTCGAGATCATGGTGAGCGCCTTCCTCGATCAGTTGAGCTGCGCCCGACGGAATGTCCTCCTCGGCCGGCTGGAAGAGGAACCGGGCCGTTCCCGGCACGTCACCGAGAGTGGTGAGCGTCCTGGCGATCCCGACGGCGATCGCAGCATGCGCGTCGTGACCGCATGCATGCATGAGACCGTCCACCTGAGAACGGTACGGTGCACCGGTCTCTTCCTGGATGGGGAGGGCGTCGATGTCCGCTCGGAATCCGACGATCGGAGCACCGGATCCGACTTCGACCAGCAGGCCGATCCCATCGGGGCGAACCTTGGGATCGAGACCCAGCTTCGTGAGCGCCTCGGCGATGCGATAGGTGGTCCGGCGTTCGGTCCACGCAAGTTCGGGATGGCGGTGCAGATCCCGTCGCATTCGGACGGCATCGGGCGCGATGGCACGCGCTTGGGCAGCAACGCGTTCGGTGAGGTCGGGCATGAGGACCGGAGTGTACGGGTTTCGCGCGGGGCCGACGTTCTCTACGCTACGGCACGAGGAGGGATCATGACGACAGAACCGAGTTTCACCATCGGGATCGAGGAGGAGTACTTCATCGTCGATCGCGAGACACGGGACCTTGTGCCGGACATGCCCGACGGACTGCTCGCTGCGTGTGAGGAGATCACCGAGGGCGTGGTGAGTCCGGAGTTCATCCGTTCTCAGATCGAGGTCGGAACGCCGGTCAGCGCGTCGGTCAAGGAGGCACGGGCACACCTTTCCCAACTTCGGTTGGATGTCTCGTCCGTCGTCTCCGAGTACGGCATGGCGATCATCTCGGCATCGACTCATCCGTTCGCGGCGTGGGACAAGCAACTCCATACGGACAAGGTTCAGTACAACACGCTGGCCGAGGCGCTCCAGGGCGTCGTCCGGCGGTTGTTGATCTGCGGCATGCACGTGCACGTCGGCATCGAGGACGAGGACCTGCGCATCGACCTGATGAACCAGGTGCTCTACTTCTTGCCGCATCTGCTTGCCCTGTCCGGTTCCTCTCCGTTCTGGCACGGCGATGACACCGGACTGAAGTCGTATCGAACTGCGGTGTTCCGGACCTTGCCTCGCACCGGGATGCCGGATGAGTTCCTCGACTGGAGCCACTACCAGCGTCACGCCCGCATCCTCGTTGAGTCTGGAGTTATCGAGGACGAGACGAAGCTGTGGTGGGACATTCGCCCATCGGCCCGGTATCCGACTCTCGAGATGCGCTCAACGGATATCGCGACGCGCCTCGACGATGGCGTCACGCTCGCGGCGCTCTACATCTCTCTGCTCTCGATGCTGTTCCGCTTGCGGAAAGGCAACCAGCGATGGCGTGTCTACTCGAGGATGCTGCTCAGCGAGAACATCTGGAGGGCGCAGCGCTACGGAGTGTCGGAGTCGTTGATCGATTTCGGAACCGGACGCCTCGTCGCGTTCCCGGACCTCATAGACGAGATTGTGGACCTGATCGCTGAAGACGCTGAGCGGCTCGACTGTGTCGAGGAAGTCGCGAACGTCCAAGGGATCCTGGAGCGAGGAACGAGCGCGGATCGTCAGCGGTCGGTCTACGAAGCTGCGCTCGTCGGCGGGGCAGATGGGCGTGAAGCTCTCGTTGAGGTCGTCGACTTCTTGATCGAAGAGACGGTCGCGGACCTATGAACCCGACGATCAGGATCGCCGGTGCCCAGATCGATCTCACCGTCGGGGACCTCTCAGGAAACGAGGTCCGCATCCTCGAGGCGATGCAGTGGGCTGAAGGTGCCGGTGCCGACGTGCTCGTTCTTCCCGAGCTCGCCGTCGTCGGATACCCGCCGGAGGATCTGGTGTTGCGGGAGGGTTTCGTTGCGGAGAACCTTCGCGTGGTGGATCGACTGGCCGAGGCGTCCGGGACGTGCGCCGTCGTTGTGGGGTTCGTCGACCCGCTCGACGAGGGAGTCATCGACGACGATTCGGTGGAGCGACGGATCGCCAATGCCGCAGCAGTACTGGCCCAAGGTCGTATCGCGGGCGTGTACCACAAGGAGCTGCTGCCCAACTACGGCGTCTTCGACGAGGCCCGATACTTCGCCGAAAGCCGCGAGCCGGTTCAATTGTGGAACATTGGAGGGATTGTCGCCGGCGTATCGATCTGCGAAGACATCTGGTCGCCCAACGGCCCCCCGGCACGACAGGCGGCCGCGGGGGCCCGGCTGTTGCTCAACCTGAACGGCTCTCCGTTCCACATCGGGAAGGGAGAGGAGCGAGCAGCGCTGCTTCGCTCTGAAGCGATTCGGAGCGGCGCGGCCGTGGTCTACGTCAACTGTGTCGGTGGTCAGGACGAGTTGGTATTCGATGGTGATTCGATGGTCTTCGATTCCGACGGATCGCTCGTGTATCGGGCGGCACAGTTCGCCGAGGAGATGTTCGCCGTCGATCTTCCTCTTCCTGCCGGCCGCGCCGTCGGTGTGCCGCCGATTCCGGTTGTGGAGAAGAGAAGTATCCGGACCCCTCTTCCCGTGCCGACGGTTCCACCGCGACTGATGGGCGAAGCAGAGATCTATGAAGCACTCGTCACCGGTCTCCGGGGCTACGTGAAGAAGAACGGCTTCGCCGGTGTCGTCATCGGGTCGTCCGGAGGCATCGATTCTGCGCTCGCTGCAACGATCGCCGTCGATGCTCTCGGTCCCGATGCGGTCCACACGATCACGATGCCGACCCGCTACTCATCCGAGGGGTCGGTCACGGATTCCGGGGCGCTGGCGGAGAACCTCGGGTGTCGGTTCGACGTCGTTCCGATCGAGGCCACGTTCGAGTCGTTCGTCGCAACCCTCGACCCGCTCTTCGGCGGTGCAGCGCCCGACGTGGCGGAGGAGAACCTGCAAGCCCGCATTCGCGGAACGATCCTGATGGCCGTCTCGAACAAGTTCGGGGGCATGGTCGTTGCGACCGGGAACAAATCGGAGATGGCGGTCGGGTACGCCACGCTCTACGGCGACATGGCCGGCGGCTTCACCGTCCTGAAGGATGTCTACAAGAACCTCGTGTATCGCCTCGCCCGATGGCGTAATAGCCAGCATGAGGTGATTCCTCTGGCGATCATCGAGAAGGCCCCTTCTGCGGAGCTCCGTCCGGACCAGCTCGACACGGATTCACTGCCACCGTATGACGTGCTCGATGCTGTGCTCGAGAAGTACATCGAGCAGGATCGAACAGTTGATGAGATCGCGGCGGCCGGGTTCGATCGAGACCTCGTGTGCCGGATCGCCCGGATGGTCGATCTCAACGAGTACAAGCGGCGCCAATCTCCGCCGGGTGTGAAGATCACGAGCAAGGGATTCGGCCGCGATCGAAGGCTTCCGATTACGAATAGATATCTGAGGCAGTAGGGGACAGGGGAGAAGTAGCGGAGTAGCTGAGTAGCTGAGGAAGGAGAGCTTTGAGATGTCAGCTATGAGCTATGAGCGGGAGGGGGCGAGCCTTCACGGACTACGGACTACGGACTACGGACTACGGACTACGGACTACGGACTACGCCGCCGGAGGCGGCCACGGAGGAGAGGCCCTTGTCGACTGAGCAACACGATACGAACGGACCTCCCGTCGTATGGACGAGAGGATCTGGCTGTCGTGAACTCGCTGAGGTGATCTCGGGCGATGCCGCGATCCAGGTGGACTCAGACCCTGCAGCCACGTGCATACGCACCGGCGCCGGTCTGATCGTGAGTCGGCGTCTGAGCTCGTTCGATCTGTGCAGCGTTGCGGTCCCCAGCGGGTTCTCCGCCGACGAGACCGCCGGTGTCGTGGCGGCGGTTGGGAGCGGTCCTCACTCATCGCTGGCAGCCGGCGTGGCAAGGAGGATCGGGCGTGGACTCGGAGTGCCTGCCCGAGCCGTCTACGCTCACGGCAGTTCCGAGCCGACGCCGGCAGCAGTTCGGATCGTGCAGGATCTCGACGATCAGTTCCCCGATCTGAACATCGAAGCGGTGAGCGCGGCTAGTCCGGAGGCGATGGTGCAAGCACTTCCTGCGGGTACGTTGCTCGTCGTCGGAGCGCCCGGTGGATCGTGGTTCCAACGCCAGTTCTTCGGACCGGGAGCACGGATCAAGCACAAAGCGTCCGGCGGGACCATTGTCGTGAAAGCGGCTCCGGCTCGGGTGTATCAGGTGATGGGGCCACCAACCGCCTTTGGGCCCCACATGCGTGTAGCCGACGCTCTGGCCGTCGGCACCGGGGATGCTGTCGTAGCGGCTCAGAGCACCCTCCTGGGTGTGGTCCCCTCTGCAACCCTCGGCGAGGCCGATCCCGATGCGGAGCTCGGCGCTCTGGCGAGTGAGGCGGCGTTCCTCGCTCCAGAGGAGACGATCGCATACGCCCGGGACCTCGTCGATGACACCGACGGCATGACGATTCCCGTGGTAGACGCGTCGGGGAACCTCATCGGCGTGTATCGCGCGGCAGAGACCGATCCGCCGGGACTCCGGTGGAGTAGCGGGGTAGCCGAGTAGCGGAGTACTTCAGTACCTCAGTAGATCAGTAGATCAGCATGGAACATCATTCGTCGGATACGGGATACGGGATACGGGATACGGGATACGGGATACGGAGTACGGAGTACGCTCGGGGCATGGCTGTTCTTGGAAGTGTTCTCATCGACGGAGTGCCCGTGTCTGCTACAGACGCGGTCATATCTGTCTTCGACATTGGGTTCCAGCGGGGGTACGGATGTTTCGAAGCGATGCGCTCCTACGACGGTTCGATATTCCGGCTGTCGCCACATCTCGATCGGCTCGAAGTGAGCGCCGTGAAACTCCGGCTACCAACTCCCGACCGCGAATCCATCGCCGGTTGGTGTCGCTCGGTTGCTGAGATCGCAGGTGAGAGTGTCGTGAAGGTGTTCGTCTCGGGCGGCACCGACGCGAGTGTCCCCGGGACCAACTCTCGCGTCGTCATCTTCGCCGAGGCCATTCGTCCGGGTTCGTCGACCATGACCGTCCAAGCGAGGACCGCGCCATGGCACACCGATGGTGATTGGTCCGAACTCACCGGGGCGAAGGCCCTGTCCTACGGATTCAACCTCGCTGCGTCGGTAGCAGCCCAAGACAACGGTTTCGACGACGCCCTCCTGATCGGTCGACATGGTCACGTGCTCGAAGGACCCACGTTCGCCATCGGGTGGATCAGAGACGGTGTCTTCCAGACACCGGGCCTCGAGATCGGCATCCTCGAATCGATCACTCGCACCGCCGCGATCGAAGTCGCCGGTCGCATTGGAATGACCGTTGAGGAGGGGTCCTACGGATTCGACGACCTGATGGGCGCCGACGAGATGTTCGCGATGTCGACGGTCCGGGAGGTTCTCCCGATCGTGCAAGTCGATGATCGCAAGTTCCGTGCCGGTATCGGGACGAAGGCACTGCAGAACGGCTTCGCTGCGCTCGTTGAGGAGGAGTTGCGTCGATGAGCGTCTCTCTTGCGGCAGCCGTCGACGATCTCTACCGCGACGTGGTCATGGAACCCGAACGGTGGGGCGATGAGGCCTATGGGGAGTGGATGGCGAACCTCACCATCGACCCCACATCGATTGACCGCCGGGCGGCACGGTCGCTGCGCCGGGCCGTTCGGATGGCAACGAAGTTGCAGCGATTCTGGAGTTCCGCGGAGTCGGAGCGGTACCGGGGGGAGGAGTCCTGGGAGGCTCGGGTTGACCTTGCCGTAGGCATTCCGGCGTGGCGACCAACGCTCGAACTTGCCGAGCAGGAGTTGGCGGTATCCCCGTCACCGGAGGGTTTCGCCGACGTGCGCCGGCGCTTCCGGATCGTCAACGGCACGACATGGATGGAAGGTGTTGACTACGACGAATGGATTGTGCACGGCAACCAGGATTCAATCGGATAGAATCGGCAACCATGAGATTGCGGAGTTACCTGCTGATCGTGACGGCGCTGGTCGTCGTCTCCTGCTCGTCATCGGACGAACCTGCCTCAACCATCACGACAACCACCTTCACAACCACGACAAGCACGACGCTGTCGCCCGCAACTACGACATCGTCGACCACAACGACATCGGTTCCGAGAGAGGTTTCTTTCCCCGAGTACCGGATCGCCGAAAGGATCGTCTCGCCCGAGACCGGGGACACCGTGGTTCTCCTGCTCGATCCCGACTCGTACACGATTCTGTCGGATCTGGATCTGTATGAGGTGATCGCAGATGCGGTCGATCGCTTCCCCCCGATCTTCGAGGCGCACGTTGTGGACTCGCAGGATGCCGTGTCGGCCGTTCTTGCCGAGACGCCGGATGAGGACCAGAAGAAGACATTGGAACTCCACTATTTCGTGCGGCTCGAAGATGGCTTCCGGATCGTGTACGTTGGACCCTTCGAAGACTCGGAGGACGCGGTCCTCGGTTCCTGACGCCGCCGGCAGCCCTGGTCTCGGGGGGTTGTTCAGAGCAGGAGCGATGCGGTGATGAGGAATCCCCCGAAGCTCACCAGGTCTGTCGTCATCGTGAGGAAGATATTCGACGCCAGGGCCGGGTCCTGGCCCATGCGGCGCAGCACGATCGGGATGCCCGATCCGACGAGGCCGCCGACAATGAACGACACGACGACCGACACGAACAGGATGATCGCCATCTCGAGCGGTTCGATCGCCGACTGATCGCCGAAGAACCCCACGGTGACGGCCCCCATGAGAGATGCGAGGACGGCGATGGTGAGACCGTCGATCATCGTCACTGCCATTTCTCTTCGAATCGCCCTTCCGGCCCGACCCCGGGGGAGATCGCCCATGGCGATGGATCGGATGATCACGGCGAGACTCTGCGCTCCAGAGTTTCCGCCGAGAAGCGCGACCAGCGGCATGTACGCCGCCAGGACTGCAGCCCCGGCGAGCGTCGACTCGAATTGTGCGATCACGAACGCGATGACGAGGCCGACGACGAGGTTGAAGGTGATCCACGGCAGTCTCCGTCTCACCGAGAGGCTCACCGGGGTGAAGATCGTCTCTTCCACGCCCGCACCGACCATCACGGCGATGTCTTCACCGGCCTCGGCCTGGATCGCCTCGAGTGCTTCGGAGATCTTCACCATCCCGATGAGCAGCCCATCGTCGTCCACGACCGGGATCGCGAAGAGGTTGTATCGCTGAATCAGCTCAGCGACGATCTCACGGTCGGTCGCCGGTGTCACCGAGACAGGGTCGGCGAACATCACGACGTCGAGCGGCTGACCCGGTCGAGCGAAAACGAGCTCGCGGAAAGAGACGACGCCGCGCAGATGTCCCATCTCGTCGGTGACGTATACGTATGAGAGGTTCGAGCCGAGCTCTTCGTGGAGGCGCCTGAGGGCTTCGATGGCTTCACCGGAACTGACACCGATGGGGAGCGAGGCGTAGTCGGTGGTCATCATGCCGCCGGCCGTATCCGCGGCATGGATGAGGAGGCTGTGGATCTCCGCGGCGGATTCCGGATCGAGAGCGGCGAGAACGGCCGTTCGCTCGTCCGGCTCGAGAACTCCGATCACGTCGGCGGCCTGGTCGGCGTCCATCATCGCGATCAGGGCCGCAGCGGTGGACGGCCGGATCGTTTCGAGCACGTCGGCCGCCGCTTCCGGCCGCATCTCGTCGAGGACCTCGCCGGCGTCGTCGAGATCGAGGTCCTTGAGAAGATCGGCAGCACCCTCCTCCGGTAGAGCCTCGAGGATGTCGGCCGCGTTCTCAGGTGTGTACTCGGCGAGCTCTTCCCACTCCTCTTGATGCGCGTCGAGATAGGCCTCGGCCTCATCGGGACGACGACGGGCGAGGTCACGGAGCGTCTCGGTGACGGCGCGCGGGCGGGGGAATCTCAACCGCATAACGGGAGCAGCCTATCGCCTGTTGCGTGAGGGTGTAGGCAACCCGGAATAGGGCAGACCCCCACGGGGGGAGAGGGGGTCTGCGCAGCCGATCCTGTGAATCGGCATTGAGGAAAGCGTAACAGACAATCTGCGACGACAGTCTGTCGGCTCTATCGACGGATTGTGATCATCGCACCATCGCTGGGGGCATCGATTCGGCCGATGACGGCAGCGAGATCCCCGCCGGCGACGATCGTGTTCACCAGATCATCGAGATCGGCTTCGGGTACGGAGAGCAGGAGACCGCCACTCGTTTGGGCGTCGACGAGGATGGTTCGGAGGGCCGCGGGTGTTCTGCCGAACTCGACGATGCCATCCACAGCTCGATAGTTCCGTTTGGTGCCGCCGGGCACGTGGCCGTCGGCTGCGATGTCGAGGGCGCCGGAGAGGATCGGGACCGCGGAAATGCTGATCGTGGCGGTGACGTCGCTCGCCTGCAGCATCTCGGCAAGATGGCCGAGAAGACCGAAACCGGTCACATCGGTCCCGGCTCTGATGCCGGTTGCGACAGCGGCGGCCGAGGCCGAAGCGTTCAGCCGACGCATGGATGCGATAGCGGCGCCCTCCGACGACGAGGGAACTCCCCCTTCTTTGATCGCAGTCGAGATCACCCCGGTGCCGAGTGCCTTGGTGAGCACAAGCCGATCACCGGGGCGGGCGGCGTTGTTCGTGATCATTCGGTCGGGGTGCACCGTTCCGGTGATCGCGAATCCGAATTTCGGATCGCTGTCGTCGATCGAGTGACCGCCCACGAGCGTGCAGTTCGCCTCGGTGAGCACTTCGACGGCACCATCGATCACATCGGCAGCAGTGGTCCACGGCAGCACATCCCGGGGCCACGAGAGGAGTTGGAGAGCGGTGAGAGGGGTGCCGCCCATCGCATAGACATCGGAGAGGGCGTTCGCGGCGGCGATCCGGCCCCATTCACCCGGATCGTCGACGATCGGAGTGAAGAAGTCGACCGTCTGTACGAGTGCGAGGTCCTCCGAGATCCGGTAGACCCCGGCGTCATCCGACCCGTCGATCCCGATGAGCAGATCCGGGTGCCTGGTGATCTCCGTTCCGTGCAAACGACGCAGAACCTGCGCCAACTCGTCAGATCCGAGCTTGCACGCTCAGCCGGAGCCGTGGCTGTATGACGTGAGGCGTATGAAGGTCATGGCCGTTGAGAGTAGTCCGGGTGCAGGGCAGTAGCGGAGTAGCGGAGTAGCCGAGTAGCTGAGGAAGAGGAACACTTTGAGCCGAGAGTCAAGAGGAGAACCTCTGTCTTGGTTCCTCGGCTACTCCGCTACTTGGCTATTCAGGAGCTCAAGTGCACGGGTGATCACTGTCTTTGGGTCGTCGCGGTAGATCGAGTGGGCGGTGTTGGGAACGATCTCGAACGTGAGTGCTGAATCGGGGCGGGTGTGACGTTGGAAGTCGTCGGCTGTGTACAGAGGCTCTTGTTCTGCCCCGAGGATGTGAACCGGGGCGTCGATAGCGGATAACTCGCCTCCCAGGAGCCACTCGGGGTTGTCATCGAAGGTCGCTGCCATCACGTCGGCAGATGTGGCGAGCACCGCGGCGTGTTTGCGCACGGCATCCTCCCTGTGCCACTTCGGGTGGTCGGCGACGATCTCTTCGACCGACGGCGGATGCTCGGCCTCAGCGACGAGATCGAGTCGGAGTTGAGCGATCGTGGAGGGGGCGAGATCGATCACCGGATCGATGAGGAGGTATGCCCCGGCGAAACCTGGGTTGATCTCGCCGGCACGCACGGCGACTGCACCGCCGAGCGAGTGTCCCACGACGAGGTCCCACGGGCCGGAGCATGTCTCGACCACGTCTTCGGCGTATCCATCGAGTTCGTAACCAAAAACGTGGGGGCTCTCGCCGTGGCCGCGGAGGTCGGGGGCAAGACAGCTGTGGCCATCGTCTGCGAGTGCTTCGGCCACGCGCCACCAGACCGGTCCCGCCGAACTGAGGCCGTGGAGCAGCAGGACGCTCGTCAGGTGGTCGCCGAACGAGTGGAGGTGGAGACGGGTCATGGGGCCAGCGTACCGGTCGATCCGGCGATGGCCCGCTTCGCATCACGTACGCTGAGGTCATGAGAATGATCCAGCAGATCCTCCGGTATCTCGGGCTGACATGGCTGGCCTGGCGCCTGTTCGGCCCCGAGAAGGAGCCGACCTACGTGGGTGACCAGGAGCGCCCCGTCCACCTCCCGGGCCGGACGGTCCTCGTCGGCGAGAGAGAGATCTTCGTTCGCGAGACCGGGCCCGAGGATGCTCCGCCTCTCGTCCTTGCTCACGGCTGGAGTTTCGACGGCGAGATGAACTTCTTCTCGATCATCCCTGCTCTCGCCGAGCGCTTCCGGTTGATCGTCCCGGATCACCGCAATCACGGTAAGTCGGATCGGATCCGGGGATCGTTCGAGATAGAGGATCTCGCCGACCGGATCGTCGGACTCCTCGATGAGATCGGTTGCGACCAAGTGGATCTCTTCGGCTACTCGATGGGCGGACTCGCTGCTCAGGTTGTTGCCCACCGCCATCCGGAACGCGTGCGACGACTGATCCTGGCCGGCACGGCATCCCGTCCGGTCGAGCGACACCGGTTTGGGGCGTTTCTCGTCATCTGGTTTGCCCGCGCCTTCGCCCGCCTTTCGAAGAAGGAAGCAGCCATGCTCACGTTCCGGTACCTCCGTCGGAATGGACTCGTCGAACCGGCTCATGAAAGATGGATGTGGACGGCGCTCCTCAATCGTGATCCCACGTTGTTCTACGAGTCCGCGTTCGCCGCGTGGCGTTTCGACAGCCGTCTGTGGGTCGGCGAGATCGACACGCCGACGATGGTGATCATCCCGACGTCTGACCAGGTGGTCCCGGCGCGGGTCCAATACGACCTTGCCGAGCAGATCGGAGCCGACCGAGTCGTCGAGATCCCGGGCGTCGGACACGAATCGATACTGTCGCGGCCGGAGGTCTACGTGGACGCGATCGAGGGGTTCTTGGGCATGTGAGTAGCGGAGTAGCGGAGTAGCTGAGGAAGAAGAGTCCTGAGCTGTGAGCCGTGAGCTGTGAGCGAAACACCGTGCCTGCCCTGAGCCTTGCCCGCTGTGAGCTGTGAGCTATGAGCAGAACCTTGGACCGGATACGGACTACGGACCACTACGGGCTACGCAGAACTCCTCTACCGCCGTCGCCAGTTCGTCCGGTGCATCCAGGATCACGTTGTGGCCTGCGTCTGGGATCGAGACGTGTCGGCCGTCGGCCACCGACGCTGCGATAGTTGCTGCCAGATGCTCGTACTTCTCGTCCCGTTCTCCGGAGATGGTGAGGACCGGCATGTCGAGTTCACTGAGACGGTCTCCGACGAACGGTTGGCTGCCTTGACCGAGTCCGCGGAGAGCGGAGGCGACGCCGGCCGTCGTGTTCTCGGTGCGGACGGATCGATCGGCTCGGCGTGCTTCGTCGCTGAGATGGGAGGTTCCGGCGATAGGTCCTTCCGTCCACTCGCTGAGAAAGCTATCGAGGCCTACCTCCTCGATTCGATCGGCCAGGGCTTCGTCCTGTCGGAGACGAGCATCCCGGTCGGCCTTGTCTTGCACTCCCGTGGACGTTGAGACCAGCACCAATCGATCGACCAGGTCCGGGTACTCGAGAGCGGTCAGCAGCGCCATTCGGCCCCCCTGGGAGTAGCCGAGCAGCGGGATCGGCTCATCGAACGAGTCCAACCATCGGCCGAGCACGGAAACCGTTGTGAGGACATCGACGGGATGGATGCGGGTTCCTCCGTGGCCCGGGAGGTCCGGGGCGTGGAACTGGAGGACTCGACTCTCGATCCGAGCGAACTGTGATCCGGTGAGGGTGAAGCCGTGTAACGCCGCCACCGGTCGGCCGGTACCGAAGACGCGAACGCTGAGGCCCGACCGCGAGCGGTCAGTTCTGATCTGCGACCGGTACTTCGACCGTCATGGTGCGGTATGCGACGACGCCGAGGCCGGCCGCGGCGGCGAGAACCAGGAGTCCAAGAATGAGTTTCTTCATGACCGAATCGTAACCGAAGCATCGCGTGATGGACCGGTGAATCGTCTTGGGATGCATCGGTGTGAATCGGTATGCTCCGGTCCGTGCAAGAAACCCTGACCCCCGATCGGCGCAAGTTCCGAACGCTCGCGTGGTCGGTCCTCATATTCAACGTTGTGGTGGTGCTCGGCGGTGCGATCGTTCGGGCGACGGGTTCCGGGGATGGCTGCGGGGAATCGTGGCCATTGTGCACCGACCGGATCTTCCCCGCCAATCCCGGCGTGGAGACCGTGATCGAGTTCAGCCACCGTGTCACCAGCGCTCTGGCGGTCCTCGGGGTCATTCTGATGTTCGTCTTCGCCGTCCGGTTGTACGAGAAGGGTCACAGGGTGCGGAACGCCGCCGCCGCTTCACTGGCTCTTCTGCTGTTCGAGTCGGTGCTCGGTGCCTTGTTGATCGTCTTCGGCTGGGTAGATCAGGACGCGTCGATCGGCCGGATGATCGTCGTGCCGATTCACCTCCTCAACACGTACATCCTTGTCGGGGCATTGACGCTTACCGCGTGGTGGGCGTCGGGAAATCCGGGTCCGACGAAGCCGGTCGATACCCGCATGAGACGCAGCCTCATCCTCGGCGCCGTCGGTCTCCTGCTCATCGGGGCGATCGGAGCGCTCAACGCCCTCGGCGACTCCTTGTACCCGGCCGAGAACTTCTTCTCCGGCGTGGCGGAGGAGTTCTCCAGTGACGCTCCTTGGCTGCTGCAGCTCCGGATCTTCCACCCGATCATCGCCATAGTCGTCGGCTTCGGTGTCGCCTACCTCATCATGCGCCTGATTGCGACCGCGACAGATCGAACGAAGCGTCTCGGAACCGTGACCGGTGGACTCATCTTCGTTCAGTTCCTCGTCGGTATTCTCAACGTGCTGCTCGCCGCCCCGCTCGAAACTCAGGTGATCCATCTTGCGATCGCCGACGCGATCTGGATCATCTACCTGATGTTCGGTGCATCGCTGCTCGGTGAGCGGGCGCCCGCGAAGCAGCGCACCGAGCGGGTTGCGTGAACGAGTCGGTTGATATCACGGACCCGCAGCAGCCGGGGATCGGGGCGACGCTGCGTGCCTATGCGCAACTCACCAAGCCGCGCATCATCGGACTGCTGCTCGGCACCACGCTGCCGGCCATGATTCTTGCCACCCGTGGTTGGCCGGGGTGGTGGCTTGTCGCGGCGACACTCATCGGCGGGGCGTTGTCCGCCGCCGGGGCGAACGCAATCAACCAGGTATGGGACGCCGACATCGATCGGCTGATGAATCGAACACGGGAACGCCCGCTTCCGACCGAGAGCATGGGCCCTCGAGCGGCCATGATCTTCGGGGTAGCGCTCGGCATCATCGGTTTCGTCTGGCTGCTCGCGACGACGAATCTCCTGGCGGCATCGCTGTCCACGGTGGGGCTTCTCTTCTACGTGTTCGTCTACACGATGTTGCTCAAGCGGTCCACGACGCAGAACATCGTCATCGGTGGTGCCGCTGGAGCAGTCCCTCCACTGGTCGGGTGGGCGGCCGTCACCGGATCGCTTGCGGCGCCGGCGTGGATCCTTTTCGCCATGGTGTTCTTCTGGACTCCAACTCACTTCTGGGCGCTGGCCATTCGTTACAAGGACGACTACAAGGCGGCCGGTGTGCCGATGCTCCCCGGCGTTGTGGGCATCAAGATGACGGCCGACCACATCCTGTTCCACAGCTTCGTGACCGTGGGTGCAGCGCTGTTTCTCATTCCGTGGACCGGGTGGATCTACTTCGCTGGCGTTGTGGTGCTCGGCAGTTGGCTGATCGCCGGTGCGTTCCATCTTCGCTCCCACCTCGACACGGCGATGCGCTATTTCAAAGCCACGAACGGCTACCTGGGCGGAGTGTTTCTCGCGGTCGCGATCGACGTGCTGGTTCTCGATCAGTTCGGTGTGTCAGACGTGATCGACGAAGCGGCACTCGTTGTCGCATCGATCCTCGTGGTGGGCGGCATGCTCGCGATCGTGGCACGCGAGTTCGGCACGCATCCTGAGCGGCGACTTGTCGGTCGAGTGAGGGATGCCGTGGAAGTGTTGCTGCCGTTCGCGGGCGCCGTTGCACTGGTGCTCGCGACCTGGACCTCCGTGCCGTGACCGACACTGCACCGATCCGTCCGGATGAGCGATTCGACGAGAGCCGTGTTGCCGCTTACCTGAGGAGACAGATCAGCGATACCATCGGTTCCGGCCCGATCGAGTTTCTTCAGTTCCCCGGAGGTGCCGCCAATCTCACCTATCTCGCACGCACCGACTCCGCTGAGTTGGTACTGCGCCGTGCCCCGCTCGGTTCCGTCGCCAGGGGCGGGCACGACATGGAGCGAGAGTATGGCGTTCTGTCTCGGCTCTGGGAGGCTTATCCACCGGCGCCCCGGGCGTATCACTACTGCGATGACCCCGAGGTCATGGGGAAGCCCTTCTTCGTGATGGAGCGCCGGGAAGGTCTCGTCGTCCGATTGACGTGGCCTCCCGAGATCGGTGCCGACGAGAGGATTCGGAGGTCGGTGACGGAGAACGTCGTCGATGGTCTCTCTGCCCTTCACCAGGTTGATCCCGATCGCGTAGGACTCGGTGATCTGGGCCGACCCAACGGGTTCGTCTCGAGGCAGGTGGATGGTTGGTTGCGTCGCTGGGATGCGGCGAAGACACGGGAAGTGGCCGATATGGATCGTGCCGCAGGGATCCTCTCAACGACGATCCCGGAATCCCAGGCAACCGTTCTTCTCCACAATGACTACAAGCTCGACAACACGATGGTCGACTCGATGGGATCACTCGTGGCCGTGTTCGATTGGGACATGGCGACCAGGGGCGATCCGCTCGTTGATCTTGGGACCCTGGTGGCGTACTGGGTCGATCCGGACGGACCCGCGTACCCGGTGTTGGCCGGCTACGGCGTTCCGCTGACGCCGGTGATGGGCAAGCGAGAGGTGGCGGATCGGTATGGGGAGTCCACAGGATTCGATGTGCAACGTCTCGCCTACTACGAGGGCCTCGCTCTGTTTCGCGTCGCCGTGATCATCGAGCAGATCTACGCCCGGTACGCGTCGGGGCAGACGGCCGACGATCGGTTCGCTCGATTCGAACCGGCGGCGCCGATCCTCGCACACGCAGCGGTTGTTGCTCTCGAGTCGTAGCAACCCGGTGTGTGTTCAACGGGCTTTACGGGCGTCGGGACAGGCGTTACTCTTCCGGTTGTGACCGCACGCTATCGATTTACGTATCAGTTCACCGGGCCTTGCGCCCGGGTCGACGTGATACGGCGGTAGCGGCACCACACACCAACACACCCCCACGATGACCCGGAGCCAAGGCTCCGGGTCTTGTGGTTCCCGGAGCCCTCCGATAGGAGGAGCCATGTCAGAACAACCGATTCTCAAGAGTCACCGGCGACCGGGGATCGAGACGACGATCGTCTCGGTCCGTGCGGTCAAGTTCGGCGACGGGTCGTACCCGGTTGTCGCCGGTCCCGTCGCGGTTGAGAGCGAGGATCAGATCCTCGCTGCGGCTCGCATCGTCGCGGACAACGGCGGTTCGATCCTGCGCGCCGGCACGTTCTTGGCCGGATCCTCTCCCTACCAGTACCGCGGTCTCGGCCCGGACTCACTCTGGATGCTCGAACATGCCGGCAGAGAGACAAGATTGCCCGTGAGTACCGAGGTGCTCGAACCAGATCATGTCGAACTCGCCGCCGCGCACGTCGACATGATCGAGGTCGGTCCGGACAACATGCAGAACTTCGTGCTCCTACGCGCTGTTGGCCAGACTGAGCGGCCGGTCATCCTCCACCGGGGATCGGCAGCCACGATCGATGAGTGGCTTCTGGCCGCCGAGTACGTACTCGACGCCGGCAACGATTCTCTGGTTCTGTGTGAACGAGGGAGTCGAGGCTTCGATCCACGGACATCCGACACGGTCGACATCACGGCGATCCCCACCGTGCAGCGGATGTCACATCTTCCGGTGATCGTGGATCCGTCGTCGGCCGCAGGACACCCGGAGCTGGTCCGACCGCTGGCACTTGCAGCGCGTAGCGCCGGTGCAGATGGGCTGATGGTTCCGTTCCATCCCGATCCCGCCAATGCTCTTGCCGGCAACGGGTCTCACCTCGATCCGGCGTGTTTCACGGCCCTCATGGATGCCCTCGGCATCCCGTCGATGCGTGATGAGATCGATCGCATCGATCGTCAGGTGATTCGACTCTTGAGCAAACGTCTGCAGAACTCGGTCGACATCGGGCGGATCAAGGCGCAACGGGACCTCGCGATACGATCGCCCGACCGGGAAGCGGAGTTGATCGCTGAGATGCGTGAAGAGGCCGAGGACGGTGGCATGGATCCCGACTACGCACAGGAACTCATCGAGGTCGTTCTTCGTCACAGTCGTGCCGCTCAGCGACGAGCACTCGGGCGGGAAGAGGAGCCCGCTGCCGAGTAGCGTTGGTCCCCATGGACTACACCGGTGCCGGCGACGACGGACTGATTCGTTGCAGTTGGGGCAACGGAACGCCGGACTACGTGACGTATCACGACAACGAGTGGGGCCGTCCGGTCGACGACGACGATCGCCTGTTCGAGAAGCTGAGCCTCGAGGGGTTCCAGTCCGGTCTCTCATGGATCACGATCCTCCGGAAGCGGCCAGCCTTCCGGGAGGCGTTCGCTGGATTCGACATCCGGCAGGTCGCGCTGTTCGGGGAGGAAGACGTCGCACGGATGCTCGACGATGCCGGCATCGTGCGGCACCAGGGCAAGATCCGATCGACGATCAATAATGCCCGGCGCTCGCTTGAAGTCATCGAAGAATTCGGTTCGCTCGGCGCTCTCATCTGGTCCTTCGAACCGGATGCTCGCCCACCGACGTGGGAAGCCACGACACCCGAGTCCGTAGCCCTGGCAAAGGAGTTGAAACGCAGAGGCTTCTCGTTCGTTGGGCCCACGACAGCGTACGCGTTCATGCAGGCGATGGGTTTGGTCAATGATCACGCCCACGGGTGCATTGTCAGGGAGGCTGTTGAGGGAGAACGGGAGGGGTTTGTGAGGCCTGTCCGAGTAGCGGAGTAG
>JAYEIJ010000072.1:0-3329 GCA_034660035.1 Actinomycetota bacterium
TTTCCGGTGGTGGGCGCTGGCGGGATCGAACCGCCGACCTCTGCCGTGTGAAGGCAGCGCTCTCCCGCTGAGCTAAGCGCCCGGGCGCGGAGAGTGTAGCGGTGACGGGTTCTAGGCTCCGGACCGTGAACGCGATCCGCCCCACCGATCGAAGACGCCCCTCTGCGTCATCGCTGCGCTCCTCCGCTCACCCCTGTCCTCCGGTCGGGGGGACAGCACAGCCGGAGTCATCATGAATCGGAGGGAGTTCTCGGGCGTCGTGGATGCGGTGCTCGCTGAACTTCCTGAGTGGGTTGTTGAAAGGATCGACAATCTCGTTGTCGTTGTCGAGGATCGGCCCACACACGATCAGGATCCCGAAGGGCACGGAATCCTCGGCATCTACGAGGGCGTCTCACTCGCCGACCGTGGTGTGGACTACTTCGGGTATGCCCCCGACCAGATCACCATCTTCTATCGACCCCACATCGAACTCGGCCTCAACGATGACGAACTCGCAGATGAGGTCCGCGTCACCGTTCTCCACGAGGTGGCTCACCACCTCGGGATCGACGATCAGCGACTTCACGAACTCGGTTGGGACTGACGAAGAAGCCCGGTAGACATCTACGGTACAATCGTCATCCACGACGAAGGAGCACATGTGGAAGATCTCATCGCCCAGATCACAGAGAAGACCGGTGTCACGGCTGAGAAGGCCAAAGAGATGATCGGCGTGACCGCGGACTGGATGAAGGAGAAGCTCCCAGAGGATCTCGCTGGGCAGGTCTCGGCAGCGCTCTCCGGTGCCGGCGACATGGCTTCTTCGGCAGCGGGCAAGGCCACCGGCGTAGTCGGCAGCGCGGCGACCAAGGCCACTGAGACAGCCGAAGGCGTCTGGGACAAGACGAAGGACACGGTCACAGGGTTCACGTCGACCAAAGACGAGTAGTCACATCTGATGCCTGCACAATGGGACCCTCCGCTGATCGATGAGCCTGTCTGGCCCGTCGAGGTCGGGGGTCCTGTTCTGCTCCTCATCGACGCCGAGACGTCGATCGAACACGAACTCATCAAAGCGTGGATCGATCGGAATCAGCCAGCCGACGTGCGGGCCGACATCGCTCACATCCCTGCGAGCCGCAGGATCCGTCGGCGGAGGCGCAGCGACCCGCGTCTCGAGGCTCGACTAGGACAGCACGACGATCCGATCATGGTCCCGATTCGGATCGTATGGCTCGCGGCCGAGCGTGACGGGAAACGGCGGGTGTCGCTCAAAGACCTCCTCGTCTTCGGTGACCCCCGCGACCCGAATCTCGTGCGCCAACGGTGGACCCGAACGTTCCACCCAGACCGCATCCGCATCGTCGTTGCCGAGCAGGCACGCAAGTCGAACCTCGAAGATCGCTGGACGGACCCGACGGGCCGGGGACCCGCTGAAGGCACCTCACTCTCCGAATTCGTCGCCCTCAAGGCATGGCTCGCCCTCGAGCGAGCGGAGCGGGCACTCCGCGGTGCCCGCTACAAGGTACCGAAATTCCTGAGGGAGGATCTGTACTGGTCGCGTGGTTTCCAGCGAGGTGTCTCCCGGCTCGCCATAGAGGAGGACGAGCCGCTGAGCAAGATGCAACGCAAGACAGCCCGCTATCTCAAGGAGATCGCGGCTACCCACTCCCCCTACGTAATCGACATCGTCACGGCCCTCATGGCCTGGATACTCAGCCTCGGGTACCAGAAGCTCGAGTACTCGACCGAGGACCTCCGTGAGTTGTACCAGATCGGTGAGACCCATCCACTCGTGTTCTTGCCCTCCCACAAGTCGAACTCCGACCACCTCGTGCTGCAGTACGTGCTGTACCAGAACGAGTTCCCGCCGAACCACACCGCCGGCGGGATCAACCTGAACTTCTTCCCTATTGGGCTCTTGCTGCGTCGCACGGGGATCTTCTTCATCCGACGCGAGTTCAAGACGAACGAACCGTACAAGTTCGTTCTTCGCCAGTACGTCGACTACCTCCTCGAGAAGCGATTCCCCCTCGAGTGGTACCTCGAAGGCGGCCGATCGCGCACCGGAAAACTCCGCTCGCCTCGCCTCGGCATGCTCTCGTACGTGGTCGACACGTACTTGCGGGGACTCGTCGAAGACATCGTCTTCATCCCGGTGTCGATCGGCTACGACCAGATCTCGGACATCGGGGCGTACGCATCCGAGCAACTCGGGGGGAAGAAGGAACAAGAGAGCTTCGCCTGGGCCCTGCGATTCATCAGCAACCTGCATCGCCGCTACGGGTCGGTCCATGTTCGGTTCGGCGAGCCACTCTCGCTGAGCGAAACCCTGCCGATGGGAACCGATCTCACGACCGAACACGGTCGCTACATCATTCCCAAGATGGCATTTGAGATCTCGAACCGCATCAACGACGCCACGGCCATCACACCGATCAGCCTGGTGACGCTGGCGCTTCTGAGTCGGCCGGGCGAGGGCCTCACCGTCGATGAATCCGTCGAAGCGCTCGAACCTTTCCTCGACTACGTCCGGCAACGAGATCTCCCGACGACCGCCTCAGGACTGTCTGTCACGCCGACGGCAGTCGAGGTCGCTCTCGAGGAACTCGTCACGAGCAGTGTCGTGTCCAGGGTCGAAGGTCTCACCGACGTCGTCTACGTCATCGAACAGGACCAGCACCTTGCCGCCGCGTACTACCGCAACACGATCATCCACTTCTTCGTTGATGGATCCATCCTCGAGGTCGCCGTCGCCGGGATGCTGCGAGATGGGACTTCGGGCATGGAAGAGCTTCTTGCCCGGGCCTTCGGCTGGCGAGCGATCCTCAAGTTCGATTTCTTCTTCGAGGGACGGGACGGATTCCGCGATTCGATCGTCGAGGAGCTTCTCCTCGAGTGTCCGGACGGCATCGACCGCGTCAACAACGGCGATCTCGAAGGAGTATTCGCGACCCTGGCGCCGGCGACGAGTCCCGCCGTTCTCATGCCCTTCCTCGAGGCCTATCGCATCGTTGCTGCGGTGATCGCTCAGGCCGATCCCGCAGAGACCCTCGACACGAAGACGGTTCAGTCGAGGGCACTGCGCCTCGGTCGACAGTACGCGGCCCAGGGGAAGATCAGCACGCCCGAGGCACTTTCGACCGAGCTCTTCGCCTCAGGGATCGCTCTCGCCGACAATGCCGGCTTGCTCGATGACGGTGACCAATACGACCGGGACGGCTTCCTCGCCGACATCGAGGACGCTCTCGAAGACCTGCGGACAGTTCAGGCATCCGCATCGGCCCTCATGGCCACCGTGTCCACGTACGAGATGACCGAGTGACCACCGTTCGTGGACGGTCGAT
>JAYEIJ010000072.1:3429-9567 GCA_034660035.1 Actinomycetota bacterium
GGCGACTAGAAGTAGGGATTCGCTCCGAGTGAGTGATCGGTCACGTCAATCACCTCGGTGATCTCCGGTATCAGCTCGAGAATCGCCTTCTCGATACCGTCCTGAAGTGTGACCGCAGCAAGTCCACACCCCTGGCATCCGCCACCGAGCTCGAGCATGGCCCGGGACCCGTCCATCGACACGAGACTGGCGATCCCGCCGTGCGAAGCGATCGCAGGGTTGATCTGTTCGGCAAGAAGCTGTTGGACTTTCTCCTCCGGCGTGCCCGCAAGTTCGATCTCAGCGCCAAGTCCAAGGCCCGGGCTGGGTGTGTTCGGATTCCGAATAACGAGACCGGCCGACGGTCCGGCAGTCGCCAAATCGAGGACGGCCCCCCGGAGATCCTCTACCGATCCCGCCGAGATGGCGATCGGAAGACCTCCGTGTTCTTCCACGTGATCGGCGGCGAACACGTCGCCACCACGAACGAAGGCCGTCTCATACACGTACCCGTTCGCACCGACTCCGCTGATCCGCAGCGCAAGGTGAAGGTCGTCGATCTCTTCCGCTTCGCGAAGTTCGAGGATCGTCCCCAACGCTTCTTCGGTGATCTCGATGACGGGTGTTTCAGTATCGGTCATAGGACCGACGATGCTACCGCCGGGTTCCCGGCTAGCGGTACAGGTCTTCGATCTCGCCCGCGAAGTGGTCGACGACCGCGTTTCGATGCACTTCTCCGGATGCCGACCGCTCCCCCAGTTCGACGGACAGTGGTCGGGAGAGAAGACCGACACGTCGGATCTGCTCGGCCCGGGCGAACCGCTCGTTCACGATCTTCACCACAGATCGGGCATAGGCAAGCGCCTCATCCGGGTCATCGGAGAACCCATCTTCAACCTTGATCAGGACACCCAACTGGTCGTAGCCGTCACCGACCACGACCGCATCCACGATCGCCTGCTCCTCCATCAGGAGAACCTCGAGCGCACGGGGACACACGTTCTTGCCACCGGTCGTGATCACGATGTCCTTCTTCCTGCCACTGATCGTGAGCTGACGGTCCTCCCCCATGGTGCCGAGATCACCCGTGTGGAGCCAGCCATCCCTCAGGGCTTGCCGCGTCGCCTCCTCATCGTCGAGGTAGCCGGAGAAGACACTCCTTCCGCGGATCAGGATCTCTCCGTCGTCGGCGAGCGAGATCTCGACTCCGGGCATGGGATAACCGACGGCGCCGTACCGATCGGCCCCCTCCCTGGTCACCGACGATGGGCCGGTCGCCTCCGACAGTCCGTACACCTGACGGATGGGAACGTCGAGACCGGCCAGGTACTCGAGACCGGCGGGATCGGCCGATGCGGCGCCGCTGAACACGGCCTTCGTGCGAGAGAAGCCCATCGCTTTCTTCGCCCGATCTGTGAACATCCGACGCGCGACGGCGGTCTCGGCTCGCTGGAACAGCCCGGACGACCGGCCGGCGTTCCTGGTCGCGATGTCACGCCGTACAGCAGCCATCGACCAGTCGGCGACCTTCCGCTTGAACCCGTCGAGTCCATCGATCTGCTTCTTAACGGCGCGGGCGAATCCGGTCCAGACGAGCGGTACACCGAAGAAGATCGTCGGTTGGATCTCTGGAAGGTCGACACGAACCCGCCCGAGGGACTGAGCGAAAGCGACGCTGTAACCGACCTGAGCCGGGGCGAGAATCGTGAAGATCTGCTCGGCGATGTGGCTGAGCGGCAGGTAGGACAGAGCGACATCGCTCTGGTGGACGTCGAAGAGATCGATCGACGACCAGGACGTGAAGAAGAGGTTGTCGTGTGTGAGAACGACACCGACCGTGTTGCCATGTCCGGCGGCCGTGAAGATGATCGTTCCGGGATCCCCGGGACGAAGGTCGGCAAGCCGGGCCTCAACTGCCATGGGGTCCGTGCCTTCGGCTCGCTCGACGAACGACGACCAGGAGATGGCGTCTCCCGGAGCGGCATCGACACCGACGATGAGGTCGAGACGCGGATGCGCCACCGCGGCGATCTTCTCAACGTGCGCCGCCGTCTCGGCGAGAACGATCCTCGCTCGGCTTCGCTCGAGCATCTCTGCGATCTCTTCTTCAGAACTCGAGAAGTAGATCCCGACGGGGACGGCCCCGATCGCCATCGCTGCGACGTCGAAGATCACCCACTCCGGCGTGTTGTACGCGATGATCGCAACCCGGTCTCCCGCCTCGATACCGGAAGCGATCATGGCCCCGGCGACCTGTCGTACCGACGCGCCGTACTCACCCCATGTCATCGTCTCCCAGACGCCGCCGACGCGACGCCGCAGTGCAGGTTCGTCGTGGAATCGCTGCGCATTCGCCAGCACCAGATGCGGAATCGTCTCCACCGTTCCTCCAGGATTGAGAACTGCCGCCGTCGCATGTACACAATGGGGGCATGCAAGAACTCGGCGGCGACGACCGGTCTTCGGGCGTCATCCTACATCCCACCTCGCTCCCCGGACCTTACGGAATCGGCGATCTCGGGCCTGAGGCACACCGATGGGTCGACATGCTCGCCGGGAGTGGGACGTCGCTGTGGCAGATTCTCCCGGTCGGCCCCACCGGATACGGAGACTCGCCGTACCAGTGCTTCTCCGCATTCGCCGGCAACGCCAACCTCGTCTCGCCCTCCCACCTCGCAGACGACGGTCTCATCGACCCACCGCCGAGCCCCGGCTTCCCGGATGATCATGTCGATTACGGCGCGGTAATCCCGTGGAAGAGACAGATCCTCGCCGAAGCGTTCGCCCGCTTCGAGGCCGGGTACGGCGACCCGTTGCTGCGTGAGGATTTCGAACGATTCGGCAACGAGAAGAACTGGCTCGATGATTACGCGCTGTTCATGGCCATCAAGGCCGTTTTCGGCGGCGGGTCGTGGCAGGACTGGCCCGACGAGTTCCGCCTTCGAGAAACCGGCACCATCGAGTCGTTCCGACGACAACATGCAGGGGCCATCTCGCTTGTCCGCTTCTCACAGTTCCTGTTCTTCCGTCAGTGGCAATCCCTGCGTCGTCATGCGACTGATCGCGGCGTCCGGATCATCGGTGACGTCCCGATCTTCGTGGCTGGTGACTCCGCCGATGTCTGGGCATCGCCCGAACGATTCCGTCTCGACGAGAAGCGTCGACCCACCGTCGTGGCCGGCGTCCCACCCGACTACTTCTCGGAGACCGGGCAGCTGTGGGGAAACCCGCTCTACGACTGGGATCACCACGCGGAGACCGGGTACGCGTGGTGGGCAGACCGACTCCGATCTACGTTCGACATCGCCGACATCGCCCGCATCGATCACTTCCGGGCGTTCGCCGACTACTGGGAGATCTCTGCGGATGCCGAGACTGCCATCGACGGCGTGTGGCGAGATGGGCCGGGGATGGCGTTCTTCGATGCCGTCCGGGAGCGACTCGGTGCCCTTCCGATCATCGCAGAGGACCTCGGAGACCTGTCCGACAAGGTACCGGAACTCCTCGACCAGACGGGGTTCCCGGGGATGCGGGTACTGACCTTCGCGTTCTCGACCGACGAGAGCGACTCGTTCCTCCCCCACAACTACCCGGTCGAGACCGTCGCCTACACGGGCACCCATGACAACGACACAACGCTCGGCTGGTGGACGACGGCTCCTGAGGATGAGCGCGCGTTCGCTGCTCGCTACCTCTCGATCGATCCCGCGGATCCGGTAGCCGGATTCCTTGAAGGCCTCTGGGATTCGCGCGCCATGTTCGCTATCGCCCCGCTCCAGGATCTGCTGCGTCTCGGTTCGTCCGCCCGGATGAACACACCGGGGACCACCGACGCGAACTGGCAGTGGCGTGTGCTCCCAGATCAGATCGCCGACACCGGGCTCGCAACGCAGCTCCGTCATCTCAATGATCGTTACGAGCGAGCGTCGGTGAGCCAGGTCTCGTAGGGAGCCACCTCCCGGAACCCATTCGGGGTTGAGCGACCGCTCTTTCGTGTTCCGCTTCGACCTCACCTCGAACGTGTCGCATCGGCGAGGGCCCGCGGCGTAGAATCGCCTCATGGAACTCGAACCCCGCTTCAGCCAAGACGAGATCGCTGCCGCCGTCGAGCGGATCGCCGGCGAAATCTCCACCGACTACCCCGACGAGACACCGATCCTCGTCGGTGTCCTGACCGGTTCCTTCATCTTCCTCGCCGATCTTGTTCGAGCCATGACGATCCCGGTCCAGATCGACTTCATCCGGGCCCGGTCATACGGCAAGGGCACCGTCTCGTCGGGGGCCGTGGAGATCACGAAGGACATCGAGCATGATGTGACGGGCCGGACGGTCATCCTGGTCGAGGACATCCTCGACACGGGTCTGACGCTGGACTTCGTCTGCGACCGCGTCCGGGCCGGACATCCCGCCGACGTCAAGACATGTTCGTTGCTCGTACGCGAAGGTGCCACACCGTCCGACTACATGGGGCTATGGATCCCGAAGGGTTTCGTCGTCGGCTACGGGATCGACTACGCAGAGCGCTACCGGGGACTTCCGGACATCCGGTCGGTGCCGGGCACCTGAGTCGCTCGTGATCGTTCAGTTCAGATCTCGTGACACGGCCCAACGGCACGGCTTTTCGGCTTTGAGCGGGGTGAAGCCTCGGAACGTCGTACGTAGAACGTAGAACGAAGTACGACTCGGAGGTCTTGTATCGGTCGGGGAATCCGCTCGGGTTCTACGCGAGCGCCTTGAGAAGCTCAAAGCGTCACCCACGAACCTCGAAACACGGAAGCCTCCCCCCTGCTCCGGAGTCGTACTACGTCATACGTGGGGCGTGCTACTGCCTGCAGTCCCCCCGGCTCCAGCCGACCCCGCCCATTTCCGAAGTGCCAGCTTCTCTCCTATGTCCGGGACCGTCCCGCCCGTTGCGCGATCTTGATCACGATGAACTCGGCAGGCTTGAGCGGAGCGAAACCGACCACGATGTTGACGACGCCTGCCTCGATGTCCGCCCGCGTCGTCGTCCCCCCGTCGACCTTCACGAAATAGGCGTCGCTGGGCTTAGCTCCCTGGAAGGCGCCCTTGCGGAACAGGCCGTCCAGGAAGTCACTCACGCTCAACCGGATCTGAGACCATAGAGGTTCGCCGTTCGGCTCGAAAACGACCCATTGCAGACCCTGGGTGAGCGTCCCCTCGATGAAGAGCGCGGTACGTCGCACCGGGACGTACTTCCACTCCGACACCATCGCGTGAGTCCCGGCCAGCGTGCGGCTGCCCCAACAGACGTTGCCGTAGCGTGGGAAGCTCCGAAGCGCGTTGACACCCTCGGCGTTGAGGACACCGTTCTCCGCTCCGGTGAGAACCCGGGTCAATCGGAGATCGGCTCCACGTAGCCCGGTCGCGGGGCCGGCCGGTGCCTTCCACACTCCGCGGTCGGCGTCGGTGCGGGCGAAGATGCCGGCCATCGTGCCGCTGGATGCCAACTCCCGGGGTTCGTTCGCGTTCAGAGCGTCACCGATCGAAAGCCTCGGGAAGTAGACCGCTGCGTTCCCGTCGCGGGGTAGACCTCCCCAGCCCCGTACACCCTCACTCGTGTTCATACCGGCCGGCGGGTCGACGATCAGGAACGCACGCTTGTCCTTGCAGTACTCGAGCGCCGCCGCGTACACGGCCGATGTGCCTGCCTCGTCGAGTTCAGCGGCGGCCGGGATGCACATGATGTTGAAGATGTCGGGCGCTATACGGTGCAGGGCGAACATCCCTGAGCCGTCGACCTCGTTGCCGACGATCGCCCCGGACGCCATGCTCTTCCACACCGCGGATCCCGGCGTGACACCGTCACTCCCTCCGGCGAACCGTGCGAGAACCGGCTTTCCGATGTCGTCCAACTTTGCGCCATTCGTGGCAGCGACAGCGGCTTGGGAAGAAGCGGGCCTGGTGCCCGCGGCATCAACCCGGACTTCGACGAGATCGGATGCTGCATTCACGACGGTGGCGATGTTGCCGGAGTCGCCCGTCGTGGTGTTGACGCTGTGGTAGTTCTCGGTCGCGACGAGCCGATCGCCGTCGTACTCGCGCACGGTCAGGCCGAACGCGGTGTTGTCGGTCGCGTCCGGATGGACCACACCGATGAACAGATCGTTGCCCCAGGCACCTTCAGACTGGGCGGTCACG
>JAYEIJ010000072.1:9667-13574 GCA_034660035.1 Actinomycetota bacterium
GGGACGGAGAAGAGCGTCTGCCGATAGAGGAGATAGCGATGCGTGATCGAGAGCCAGGGAACGTCACATGGACGTGGTGACGGGATTCGACCCGGCGGTGCACGGCTTTCACTTCCGCAATCGGTTCTCGGGTTCCGATGTGATCGATGAGCTCGTGGAACAACACCGGCTCGACGAACTCGCCGGCATCGACTTGCCCACCCATCTCGAGAACCTCGTCGGGCGCATTCGCGACGCCTCGTTCTGGGGTGCGTTCGGCCTCTGCGGCGGTATGAGCTGGGCTTCCCTCGATCGCTACCTGAAAGACGAGCCGCCACCCATACAAACATCGGGTCCTGCTCGTGACACGGCGCTGTTCAACGAGCTCGTCGCGCGACAGGCGGACTCCATGCAACGGGGCCAGATGATCACCACGTGCCTCAGGTATCAGATCGTTCCCGAAGTGGCGCCGGGTTGGTGGCCCTCGCGCAGGAGCCTTGGTCGGATTACCGAGATCGACGAGTGGCCGAAGGTCAAGGCATCGCTCGACAGCGGTCGGCCGGCTCCGATCTGCCTGGTTCGCGTCCGCGGGATGAGCAACCCCGACAGACACCACCAGGTTCTCACCACCGGCTACCACCTCAACCGCGCGAACGTATTGACCATCAATGTCTACGACCCGAATCATCCCGACGCCCGACCCGAAATAGCGTTGCAACTCGGGACCCGTCGCCACGACCTGAATCTCACCCAGACAACCAGAGAACCTCTCTACGGCTTCTTCACTACCAACTACCGACCCGCATGATTGAAGACCAGGAGGATCGACGCGATACCACCAAGGAACCAAAACAGGTACGGAGCGTCGCTCCCGGACCGATATTGGCGCCGGAGTGTTGCATAACGATCGAGATGATGACTTGACCGAAGGACGGGACAGTGCACAAGCCAGAACACGGAAAGGGAGAAGGAGATGTCTGATCGCAATGCAACCCTGGTGACACTTGAACCCTGCGACGTGTTCCTCACCCGAGGCGCCGGGTTCGTGAGTCGTGCCATCCGGGTGTTCACGCGTCGGTTCGGTGAGTCGCGCACCAAGGTCAACCACGTCGGGATCATCGTCGGTGAAGGGACCATGGTTACCGCTATGGCCATCGAAGCGCTCGTCAAGGTACGCAAGCACCCGCTCGGCAGGTATGCGCGGAAACTCGACACGGCCGTTGCCGTCTACCGGCCCATCAACCTCACGGAAGGGGAAGAAACCGCGATCGTCGCGAAAGCGCTCTCCTACGAGGGCGACAAGTACGGCATTGTGAAGATCGCGGCACACTTCGTCGATTGGACACTCCAGGGCGCGTATGTGTTCCGGCGGTTGACCCGCATGGACGACTACCCGATCTGTTCGTGGTTGGTCGCTCACGCGTTCGCTTCTGGCGGCAAGGACTTCGGATGCGAACCGGGTGCGGCCACGCCCGATGACATCTGGGACTTCGTGACCACTAACCCCGACAAATACGTTCAGGTCCATCCACTGGTGCCCATCGGAATGAACGAGTCCGCAGCAACAGCGCAGTGACGGATCGCTGACTTCGCGCCGGCCGATTCAACTTCTGATCGCGGTCTCAGACTCCGGGGTTCCGGCACAGGTGGTCACCAGATCAATCGGTTCCCTCGTAGTAGCCTTTCGGCATGACCGGATACGGTGAGCCGGCTGAGATTGCCGCAGATTTGACCCTCGAGGACGTTTCCGAACCCGTCCCCAATTGGTACCGGGGCGTTGCGCTCACGATCCTCGTGCTGTCCATCATCACCGCCATCGCAGCGCTCCTCGCCGCTTTGTCGGCTCACCAGACCCTTCTCGATCGAACTGAGGAGATCATCGGTGTGGCGATCACCGGTGACGACCAGTTGACGATCGACATCCTTCGCACGAAGCACGAACTCCAAGCGGCTCTTGGCGAGGAGGTGAGTGAGCAGGAAGTCGAGCGTGTCGAGAAGCTCGAGGATAAGATCCGGCAGTTGACGAGTCACGTCGCCGGTGAGGACACTTCCGCACGGACGTCGGTGACCAACCACTTAGTGCTCTCGATCGCTGCCACGATCGCTGCCATCGCCATCGCCGTCACGGGACTCGCGCCCATCGTGCACAAACGGTGGCTGTGGGCGGCCGGCGTGTTCCTCGGCGTCGTGGCCATCGGGTTCCTGGCGTACGGCGTGATCAGAGTTGTCACCTGATCCAACCCGGACTCATTGACCCTGCGGCGCTGCCCGGCTTCGACGAGCCGCTACAGGGTTCCCCGGTCGTCGGCGGTGCGCGTCGAAATCGCCTCGGGGAGACCGATGTCGCCACTGCTGAAGGTGCGGCCGTGATCGTCGATGATCGGCGGCGCCACGCCTACTCCCAGGGGCGTGAGGAGATAACGAGCGACCCCTTGAGTCCTGGTCGGGTCTTGCTGTCGATCGGGACCCGGAAGTCCCAGCCTCCATCTTCGTTGGCAACTGCAGGCGCAAACGTCCTCGTGGCGTTCGGTGAACGCCGATCGAAGCCGTACTTGAGCCGGGGAGGACCGTCCTTCACCACGCTCAATTCGAAGTTCACCTTCTCGTTGAGGAGGTACCCGCCCTCGTAGTGATCATCGAGCCAGATCCGTTTGTTGACGACGTACTCCGGCACGAGAACTCCAACCTCGAGGCTGAATCCGAGGCTCCGCCGCCGCGTGTTGACCCGTGCGTCGCCCATCAGGTAGCTGCTCATGAGATGCAGAGGTTTGTCTTTCGCACCCTTGACGCGCTCCCAGTCGACGTAGCGCGCGGACATCTCGTTGACACGTCGTCGGTGCAACTCCCAGCGGGCACCGCGCACTCCCCCTGTGACCTCGAGGTGATAGGACGCCCTGATCTCCTTGCCTCCGTCCTTCTCCTTCTGGACCTTCCGAGGCAGAGTGATGTCATCGATTTCGAGGAACACGTCGATCCGATCGTTGCCGAACAGGAACCGTCGCAGATTCTGGTAGCCCTCTTCGGAGTTCACGATCCCGTAGTGGCCGGAGTGGGATCTGTGCACGAACGCTCTCGGCGAACCCTTGACGGTGGCGTTCCCGATCTGCACGAGGCCATCGGACATCGGGCCCACAGCGAACGAGGAGAGTCCCATGGCTGCTCCGTAGTCGGTGCTGTTGGTACCGACCAAGCAGAAGAAGCGATCCGGGGGGAATGTTCCGTTCAAGTCATCGACAGGCTTGCCCTTGCCGATCGCTAGGTATCTCCGCATCGTCTCTTCGTTGAAGTTCTCGGCGTTGTTCCGCTTGAGGAAGCTCGGAATGTTGCCCACCAATCGCAGATCGATGCCACCGTGCGGCGTCGCGTATGTGAACACCTTGTCGACCAGCGGGTGATCCGGCCGGCCAACAGCGATCTTCTGCAGATAGGAACGCACCACCAGACCGCCCATCGAGTGGGCCACGAGATGAACCTTGAAGTCGCTCCTTGCCTGCTTCACGGCCGGGTCCGTCGACTCCTTCGGTCCGCAGGTCTGGTCTCTGATCTTGTCGATGAAGTCGGCGAGCCCTTTGGCGTAGTCCTCCATCTCCGGCCTGATGCCCCGGCCCAACTCCTTCGAAACCGGTTCGTAGTAGCGGTAGATCCATATGGATTTCGGCTTGGCAGTACCCGTGACCTCGGAACCGGAGAAGTACGTGTCCTCGTATCCGTGGTCCTTCATCAGACGAATGAGCGGTGACTCGAAGATATGGCGCTGCACATCCTGAGTAACGACTTGCCGGAGCTTGGTGGAGCCCTCGTTGAATCCCATGTAGGGAGTGGCAACGGTGTTCTCGACACCGGTCTGCGAGCCGGCGTAGCCGCGGACGTAGACGATCGGGTAGTAGGGCGGGGCAATCGCGTCGACCATTGTTCCTCCAGAGTGCGT
>JAYEIJ010000073.1:0-3527 GCA_034660035.1 Actinomycetota bacterium
CTCCGCTACTCCGCTACTCCGCTACTCCGCTACTCCGCTACTCCGCTACTCCGCTACTCCGCTACTGAATCCTTCCAGGGCTCGTCGCGCCGCATCCTGTTCTGCTCGCTTCTTCGACGTTCCGGTTCCTGTCGCCAGATCGTCGCCCGACGAGCGCGCGATCGCCGTGAATCGCCTGGCATGTTGCGGTCCGGTCTCGGTGACGGCGTACTCGACGTCTCGTCCGTCGGCGACAAGGATCTCCTGGAGCCGGGTCTTGTAGTCACGGCCTCCGGGAGTCTCCGCCCTTTCGGTGATCATCGGGGCCCAGTGCTCGCGCACGATCTGTTCAACTTGCTCGATACCAGCATCGAGATACACGGCAGCCAGCAGGGACTCGACGATGTCGGACAGGATCGATTCCTTGTCTCGACCGCCGGTGAGCTCCTCTCCCCTGCCGAGTCTGACCAGTTGGGGGATGCCCCACTCGCGTGCGACCGATGCCAGGGCCGGTTCGGACACGACGCCCGCTCGCAGGAGCGTCATCTCTCCCTCGGTTGCCTCCGGAAACTCCTCGTAGACATACCGCGTGACGGCGACCTCGAGTACGGCGTCACCGAGAAATTCGAGCCTCTGGTAGTCCGCAGCGCCCGGATGCTCGGAGGCGTACGAGCCGTGGGTCAGGGCCGTGGTGAGCAGCGTGTCGTCGCTGATCCGGTACGCGAGTGCGGCCTCGAGGCGTCCGGTATCACCTGTGGGCTCGGATGCCGCATTGTTCATCCGCGAGCGCGCCCGATGCCGTCGGCGATGAGGTCGACGAGACCGCGCTCAACGCCTTCGGCCGCCATCGCTACGGCGTTCGCCACCGCCCGGTGTGAACTGGCCCCATGTGCGATGACGACCACACCCTTCGTGCCGACGAGATGGGCGCCGCCGATGCTCTCCGGATCGATCATCTGACGAAGTTCCATGAACGCCGGCATGAGTTCGGCGAGCGCCGCCTGGTACTTCTCGGCCTGCATGGCTTGAAGGAGGAACCGGAACAGAGCGCGGCTCGTTCCTTCGCCGGTCTTCAAGAGGACGTTCCCGGTGAAACCGTCGGTGACGAAGACATCGGCCCGGTTCCGTCCGAGATCTCGACCTTCGACATTCCCGATGAAGTTGATGCCTTCTGTTTCGGCGAGGAGACCGTGCGCTTCCTTCTCGAGGCTCCTGCCTTTGCCGTCCTCCTCTCCGATGTTGAGCAGTCCGATCCTCGGATCCTCAACATCCAGAAAGACCTTGGCCACCGCACTTCCCATCACTCCGAACTGGGCGAGATGCAGGGGTCGAACGTCGATGTTGGCACCAACATCGAGCACCACCTCGCGGGTTGGAAAGACGGAAGCGATCGCAGGTCGCGAAACCCCCTTCAGCCGACCGATCACGAATGCCGCCGCTGCGAGAGCAGCACCGGTCGATCCCGCCGAGATCACGGCCTCGGCTTCGCCCTCCCTGACCAGGCGGGCGGCCACCATGATCGAGGAATCCTTCTTCTCACGCACAGCACGCGCGGGATCCTCGTGCATCTCGATGACCTCGCCGGCGTGAACGACGGGGAGGTCGGTGTCGAATCGCTCGAGGACTGGGGCGATCTTCGATCGATCGCCGACGAGCATGACGTCAACTCCGTTTGCTGCCGCGTCAATCGCACCGCGGACGATCTCGGCCGGAGCGTGATCGCCGCCCATGGCATCAACGGCGACTCTCGCCATCGTTCGATCAGACTTCTGCGATGATCTCGCGGCCGTTGTAGCTACCGCACTCGTCGCACACACGGTGCGGAACGTGCATCGCACCACATTGGGCACATGTGGCCAGTGTGGGACGGGACACCTTCCACTGTGCCTTGCGCCGACGGGTACGGGACCGCGACATCTTCTTCTTTGGGACGGCCATTAGGAAACCTCGTTTGCTTCGTCAGTCCTCGGGCGGGAGCAGGTCGCGCAGTACGGCGAATGGTGAGCCGGTGGCGGCCGAATCGCCCGGGGAGTCGGTATTCAAGTCCGTTTCCGGTGTAGTCACAACTCCCTCGCAAGATTCCTCACAGATCGGGAGCAATGGAAGGCCGAGCAGCGTCTCGTCACGAAGGAAGGATTCCAGATCGATCGTGGTCCCGTCGATCGGATAGGCGTCCTCACCCGGATCGGTTTCGAACAGTCCTGCGACCGGGCTACAGCCGTCGTCGACGAAGTCGATGAGGCAACGGCGACAGGTGTGCTCAACGGCGTAGCAGACCTCGCCTCGCACGAGGATCCCGCCGGGCACCGGTCCGACCGAGAGGTTCGCAACCAGGGTCGGGTCGGCCAGGATTCGGCTCATCTCCACCGCCCAATCGACAACAACGTCGATCTCCACGTTCCGGGCAGGAACATCACGCCCAAGAAGGTCGGAGACATCGACCATGAAGGGTGAGCGAGTCATGGCAGACACGTACTCCGTATTCCGTAGTCCGTATTCCGTATGGACCAATGACCGGGGATCATGCGATTCCTCTTCTTCCTACCAACAACCGAGTACCGAGTTCGGACTACGGAGTACGGACTACCCAGAAACCGGCGGTTCCATCTGGGCCGGGAGCGTCTGATGGAGCTCGGCCCTGGCCTCGCGAACGTACCGGAACAATTCGGAGAGCACCTGTTCGGCCTCGGCGAGGTGTCTCTCGGCGAAGTCCTCCGACTCGAGGCGGATTCTCCTCGCTTCAGCCTCCGCATTACGAACGAGGGTGTTCGCCTCTTCCACCGCTTCCTGGACGATGTAGGACTCCGAGACCATCTGCTCGGACCGCCTCTTCGCGTCCGCGAGCACCTCGCGAGCTTTCTCGTTCGTTCGAGCGATGTAGGCCTCGCGTTCGCGCACCATCCAGCGAGCCGCACGCAGTTCCTCTGGGAGACCGCTCTGTATGGCGGCGAGTTCGTCGAGCGTCTCGTCCTGATTGATCATCACGCTGTTCGACAGCGGAACCTGGCGTGCGTTCTCGATCTCGATCATCAGGTTCTCGATCGAGTCGAGCAGCCGACCGGGGACGGGCGGCGGCGGTTGCGGGTGATCGGGGTGTTCCATTGTCATGCGTATCGCTCCTTCAACGCGGCTGCGACGCTCGCCGGCACGAGTTCATCGACCGCTCCACCGAGACGGTATACCTCCTTGACCAACGAAGACGACAAGTAGCCGTATTCGGGCTTGGTCGCCACGAACAGCGTGACGATCCCGGACAGGTGGCGGTTCATCTGCGACATCTGAAACTCGTAGTCGAAGTCGGTGATCGCCCTCAACCCCTTGACGACGACGTCGGCATCAACCTGTTGCGCGTAGTCGACGAGAAGCCCACCGAACGACCCGATTCGGACGTTCTTCCAGTCTGAGCAGAGATCGGTGAGCATGTCGGTCCGTTCGGATTCATCGAAGAGGTAGACCTTCGACGGGTTCTTGATGATCCCAACGACCACATCACTGAAGATGCCGGCACAACGCTCGATCACATCGAGGTGTCCGTTGGTTGGCGGATC
>JAYEIJ010000074.1:0-13495 GCA_034660035.1 Actinomycetota bacterium
GTGACGAAACCCACTCGACGGTCGACCTCGAACCCGTCGAACCGGCGATGTTGACCTTCTCCAGGTCGTTGATCAACACGGCCTGACGGTTACGAATATCAGAGGCTCTCTCTTCCAACTCGAGGAGTTCCTCTTCCATCTCAGGCACGGAACGGGATGACCAGAACATGATGACAAAGTATCAAACCCGTGTGACAGAAAAGGCACGAACGGGAACGAAAGCCGGACATCCAGAAAGAAACCTTGAAGATTCCTGCTCGAAATCCGTATCCCGTATCCCGTATGGCTCTTGCTGTCTGCTGTCTGCTGTCTGCTGTCTGCTGTCTCCCGTCTACTGTCTCCCTATGCCCACACCCACCGAACAACCTGTCTTGATCCAGGGCGGCATGGGCGCCGGCGTGTCGGACTGGCGTCTGGCTCGTGCCGTGGCGGCGACCGGGAACCTCGGTGTGGTCTCCGGGACCGGCATCGACACTCTCCTCGCGCGCCGCCTCCAGGACGGAGATCCCGGAGGACACATGCGGCGAGCCCTCTCGGCGTTCCCTATCGATGGCGTCGCCGAGCGGATCTTGGACGGCTACTTCATCGAGGGCGGAAAGCCGCCCGGGGAGCGGTACCGATCCAAGCCGATGCCGAGGGTTGAACCATCCCGGAAGCTTCTCGAACTCATGGTCGCCGCCAACTTCGTCGAGGTGTATCTGGCGAAGGAGGGTCATAGCGGCCCGGTCGGCGTCAACTACCTGGAGAAGATTCAGCCCCCTCATCTCTCTTCTATCTACGGAGCGATGCTCGCGGGCGTCGACTACGTACTCATGGGCGCCGGGATTCCAATGGCTATTCCCGGCGTGCTCGATCGGCTCAGCGATGGCCTCCCCGTCGAGTACCGCCTCGACGTCAAAGGCGCGGAGCGGGGAGAGGCATTCGCGACGGTATTCGATCCCGTCGAGTTCGGTGACGGGAATCTGCCGCCGGCTCTGAGACCGGAGTTCCTCGCGATTGTCTCCTCTCATATCCTCGCAACCGCCCTGGTTCGCAAGGCCAGTGGACGGGTCGACGGTTTTGTTATCGAGGGCCCAACCGCGGGTGGGCACAACGCTCCGCCGAGAGGCAAGGTCCAGTTCAGCGACAGCGGTGAACCGATCTACGGGGATAGGGACATCCCCGATCTCGACGTGTTCCGCGAGATCGGCCTTCCGTTCTGGCTGGCCGGGGGGTATGGGGAACCCGGGCAGATCGCGGAAGCGCTGAGGCTCGGTGCGGCCGGCGTGCAAGTGGGCACCGCGTTCGCCTTCTGTGAAGAGTCGGGGTTCACCGCTGAGAGGAAACAACAGGTGATCGAGTTGAGCAAGGCCGGAAAGGCGAAGATCTTCACCGACCCCGTGGCGTCGCCGACCGGATTCCCCTTCAAGGTCGTCGAACTCGGGGACAGCCTGTCGAATCCCGTTGTCTATGAGAAGCGATCGAGGATCTGTGACCTGGGCTATCTGCGCACGGCCTACCGGCGTGACGACGGAACGGTGGGGTGGCGGTGCCCGTCCGAACCGGTCGATGACTACGTCCGGAAAGGTGGATCAGAAGTCGACACGATCGGCCGGAAGTGCCTCTGCAACTCATTGATCGCCAACATCGGGCACCCACAGGTCCAGCGGAACGGCGACGTCGAAGGGGAGTTGATCACCTCAGGTGACGACGTCGCCGACGTTGCGCGATTCATCCCGGAGGGTCGTGACGGCTATCGGGCCATCGACGTGATCGACTACCTCCTCCCCGCTACCACCTCCTGACCGTTCCTGCGTAGATAGTGGAGGCGGGCTTCCCATAGTTACGCAGGAACGGTTGGATTGGGTGGGTCGGACCGGCACTAGCCTTCCGTCACATGCCGCCACGGATTCTGATCGCCAAACCCGGCCTCGACGGACACGACCGCGGAGCGAAGGTCGTCGCCAGAGCACTGCGTGATGCGGGCTGTGAGGTCATCTACACGGGGCTCCACCAGACTCCGGATCAGATCGCTCAGGCAGCCGTCGACGAGGACGTAGACGGTGTCGGTCTCTCGACCCTCTCCGGTGCCCACCTCACACTGTTCCCACGAGTCGTCGAGGCGCTGCGCGAGCGCGACGCCGGAGACATCGTGGTCTTCGGGGGCGGCATCATCCCGGACGAGGACATCCCGGCTCTCCGCGAGGCTGGAGTGAGCGCCGTCTTCACACCGGGTACACCCCTCGAAGACATCGAAGCGTGGGTCGATGAACATTTGACGGATGACTAAGCAGGAAACGATGAACGGAGGAGGATCCTCTTGAAGATCCATGAGTACCAGGCGAAAGCCCTCATGGCCGACCGCGGCATCGCGGTCCCCATGGGCCGCGTCGCGACGACGGTAAACGAGGCAGTGGCCGCCGTCCGCCCCCTGATCGAGGAGAGCGGGAACCCCGTTGTCGTTGTGAAGTCGCAGATCCACGCCGGTGGTCGCGGGAAAGGCCGGTTCAAAGAACACCCCGACGTTGGCGGCGTCAATGTTGTCACCGAGGGGATCGACGGCGGCATCGAGGCCGCCGAAGACCGGGTGCGAGAGATAGCGTCTCAGATGCTCGGTTCGACGCTCGTCACGATTCAGACCGGTGAGGAAGGAAAGCAGGTCAACCGGCTCTACATCGAGCAAGGCATCGACATCGCGACCGAGCTCTACCTGTCCGTGCTGCTCGACCGGGCGACTTCGCGTAACATCGTCATGGCCTCGACCGAGGGTGGCACCGAGATCGAGGTCGTCGCCGCGGAGACACCCGAGAAGATCCTGAAAGAGGAGATCGATCCCGCCTTCGGCCTGCTGCCGTTCCAGGCGAGGAACATCGCCTACTCCCTCGGTTTCGAGGGAAACACGTTCAAAGATGGTGTTCGGTTCCTCGATGCGCTGACGAAGGCGGCAGTCGAACTCGACACCGACCTCGTTGAGATCAACCCGCTCGTCGTCACGACCGCAGGGAAGGTGATGGCGCTCGATGGGAAGATGGCCTTCGAAGCCAATGCGCTCTTCCGACACGCCGACGTGGCGGAACTCCGCGACGTCAGCGAGGAGGATGCCGCAGAACTCGAAGCGAAGGAGTTCGACCTTTCGTTCATCAAGCTCGACGGCGAGATCGGGTGCATGGTGAACGGGGCGGGCCTCGCTATGGCGACCATGGACATCATCCAGACGGTCGGGGGAGAGCCGGCGAACTTCCTCGATGTCGGAGGGGGCGCCGAGAAGGAGCAGATCGCCGCCGCGTTCAAGATCATCACGAAGGACCCGAATGTGAAGGGCATCTTCGTGAACATCTTCGGTGGCATCATGCGTTGCGACATCATCGCTGAGGGTGTGATCGCCGCCGTCGAGGAAGTGGGCCTCTCGGTCCCTCTCGTCGTTCGGCTTGAGGGGACGAACGTCGAACTCGGCAAGCAACTGCTCGACGAGTCCGGACTCGACCTCGTGAGCGCAGGGGACATGAAAGACGGAGCGAAGAAGATCTTGGAGCTGACGAAATGAGTGTGTTGATCGGAAAGGACACGAAGGTCCTTGTGCAGGGCATGGGGAAGACCGGCCGGTTCCATACCGACAAGGCGATCGCCTACGGGACGGACATGGTGGCTGCCGTGCACCCGAGCCGTGCCGGGCAGGCCGAGATGTTCGAGGGTGAGACGGATCACTCCGGAGTTCCGGATCGTGCCGACACCTACCGGGTTGAGATACCGATCTTCCGTACCGTTGCTGAGGCCGTGGCAGAGACAGGAGCGAACGCGTCGGTCGTCTATGTCCCGCCGCCGTTCGCAGCAGACGCCATCATGGAGGCGGCCGACGCGGGTGTTCCTCTCATCGTGTGCGTCACCGAAGGGATCCCGGTCGCCGACATGGTCAAGGCGAAGCGCTACCTGGAAGGGAAGGACGTTCGCCTCGTCGGGCCGAACTGCCCCGGTGTGATCACACCGAAGGAGTGCAAGATCGGCATCATGCCCGGCTACATCCACACGCCCGGTCGCATCGGCGTTGTGAGTCGCTCCGGAACGCTCACCTATGAGGCGGTCCACCAGCTCACGTTGAACGGTCTCGGGCAGACCACAGCGATCGGCATAGGCGGTGATCCGGTGAACGGGACGAACTTCGTCGACGCGCTGGCGGCCTTCAACGATGATCCCGCCACCGAGGGTGTGCTGATGATCGGTGAGATCGGCGGTACCGCCGAAGAAGACGCAGCGGCGTGGATCACAGCGAACATGACGAAACCGGTCGCTTCGTTCATCGCAGGTACGACGGCGCCCGCCGGTAAGCGCATGGGCCACGCCGGGGCGATCATCTCCGGAGGCAAGGGAACAGCCGCCGCGAAGATCGAGGCACTCGAGGCGGCCGGTGTGGTGATGGCGCCAACCCCGACCGACATGGGCACAGCGATGATGGAGGCGATGGCCCAGTAACTGAGTAGCCGGGTAGCTGAGTAGCTGAGGAAGACCAGGAGTTCGATCCGTGACGACTCCGCTACTCCGCTACGTTGTGTCCCATGAAAACAATCGGGATCCTTGGCGGCATGTCCTGGGAGTCGTCGGTCGAGTACGAGCGGATCATCAACACCGAGGTGCGCGAGCGTCTCGGCGGCGTGCATTCGGGGGACCTCCTCATCCGCTCCTACGACTTCGACGCCATCGAGACGATGCAAGAGGCGGGGGACTGGGAGGCAGTCGGTGAGGTACTCGCGGAGGACGCTGCGTTGCTCGAGAAGGCCGGTGCCGACCTGATCATCCTGGCCACAAACACGATGCACAAGGTAGCCCGGCAGATCGAGGATGCCATCAGGATCCCCTTCCTGCACATTGCCGATGCCACGGCAGAAGCCATCGAGGCAGAGGGCATCAAGGCGATCGCTCTCCTTGGAACCCGGTACACGATGGAGCAAGACTTCTACAGAGGTCGGCTCACGGCACACGATCTCGAGGTTCTTGTCCCCAACGCATCCGACCGAACGTTCGTCCACGACGTGATCTACAACGAACTCGTCCGGGGGCGCATCGTTGAGGCATCGAAGCAGCGCTACCTACAGATCATCGACCGCCTGTACGAGCGAGGCGCCGAAGGCGTGATCGCAGGGTGCACGGAGATCGAGTTGCTCATCACCCCGGATGACGTGGATCGCCCGTACTTCCCGACAGCGAGGATCCACGCGTTGGCCGCGGTCGATCTCGCGTTGGAATAGGAAGGCGACAGGTAACAGGCAGAAGAGCCGCCGGGACTTCCGTCTCCTGCCTGGCGTCTGCTGTCCGTCGGGTGGAGCCCGAACTCGGGTGCACGCACGCCCTCTACCATTCCCGAGCGATGAACCGTCTCCCCGTTCGCCGTGCTTTGGTTTCCGTCTCGGACAAGGCGGGGCTGGTCGGATTGGGGAGCCGCCTCCATTCGGCAGGCGTCGAGATCGTATCTTCCGGGGGAACGGCCCGTGCCCTGCGGGATGCTGGTGTTCCCGTAACACCTCTCTCTGAAGTCACCGGCGTGCCCGAGATGCTCGGGGGCCGGGTCAAGACTCTTCATCCGGTCGTCCATGGGGGCATCCTTGCCGACCTCGACAGCCCGGAACACCGCGCCGACCTCGAGGCACTCGGAATCGAATCGTTCCAACTGGTCGTCGTGAACCTGTACCCGTTCGAGGAGACCGTGGCGACCGACCCCTCCTCGGCTGAGGTGATCGAGCAGATCGATGTCGGCGGTCCGACCATGATCCGTGCCGCGGCGAAGAACCACGCGTGGGTGGCGGTCGCCGTGTCTCCCGACCGCTACGACGCCGTCGCTGACGCGATCGAACAAGGCGGTACGACATTGGAATTCCGTGTCGCACTTGCCAAGGAGGCGTTCTATCTCACCTCGGCCTACGACGCCGCGATCGTCAACTGGCTGGAGCGTGACGGTGCAGAGCATCTCGTGCTGCCACTCGAGAAGGTGGCGTCGCTTCGATACGGAGAGAATCCGCACCAGGCCGCCGCGATGTACGCGACACGTGATTCGCACGGATGGTGGGCACGGGCAGAGCAACTCCAGGGCAAGGAGATGTCGTTCAACAACTACGCCGACGCGGATGCAGCGTGGCGTCTCGTGAACGACCTTCCTGTCGGGTCTGTCGCGATCCTCAAGCACATGAACGCCTGTGGCGCAGCGGTCGGCGATACGATCGTGCAGGCATTCGAGCGTGCCTGGGAATGCGACCCGTTGTCCGCCTTCGGGAGCATCGTTGCTCTCAATGGGACGCTGGACGCCGACGCAGCGGTGGCGATCGGTGGGTACTTCGTCGAGGTGGTGATCGCGTTGGAGATCACCGATGCCGCAAGAGTCATCCTTGGGAGAAAGAAGAACCTGCGGGTCCTCATCGCACCGCCGCCGTCGCCTTTCACTCTCGACATGAGGGCGATCGACGATGGGTACCTGATCCAGACGAGAGATGTCGTGCGGGTGGATGCGGAGGCATGGGGCATCCTGACACGCAAGCCGGTACCGTCCGAACTTCGGGATCTGGAGATGGCATGGGCGATCGCGGCCCACACGAAGTCGAACGCCATCGTGCTCGTGAACGACGGCGCCGCGGTCGGCATCGGGGCCGGCGATCAGAGCCGTGTCGGCGCGGCCGAGCGTGCGCTCGCCAAGGCGGGGGACCGCGCCCGGGGTGCGGCATGCGCGTCCGATGCGTACTTCCCTTTCCGCGACGGGCCCGACCTACTGGCATCGGCGGGAGTTGCCGCCATCGTGGAACCCGGCGGATCCCTTCGAGACGGCGAGGTCATCGATTCTGCAAGAGAGCATGGCGTCGCACTCATGTTCACAGGAGAAAGGCATTTCCGACATTGAGCGCACTCATTCTGTCCGGCAAGGAAGTATCAGGCGTTGTACGTGGCGAGGTCGCCGAGCGCGTGGCAGCGCTGCGTCGGAACGGACGGAGCGTTGGCCTGGCAACTGTGCTCGTCGGCGATGATCCCGCGTCGAAGATCTACGTCAGGAACAAGCATCGTGCCGCCGAGGCCGCTGGGATGGCGTCGTTCGATCGGCACCTCCCTGGGACGGCGTCACAGGCCGACGTAGAGACCGTCATCGCCGAACTCAACGTCGACGAGGATGTCGACGGCATCATCGTGCAACTGCCGCTGCCCGACGGCCTCGATGGGGAAGGAGCCGTCGAGATGGTGGACCCCAGCAAGGACGCCGACGGGCTTCATCCCTTCAATCTCGGTCAACTCGTGTTGTCTCGGCGCGGGCCGCTTCCCGCGACGCCCGGCGGCATCATGCGGATTCTCAGCCACTATGGAATCGAGACTTCAGGTCGGATTGCTGTGATCGTGGGGCGATCGTTCCTTGTCGGTCGACCCCTGGCTCTGCTGCTTGGTACGAAGGGCGTCGATGCCACCGTTGTCCAGGCGCATTCTCGAACTCCCGACCTGGCTGGGGTGTGTCGCGATGCCGATATCCTGGTGACGGCCGTGGGCCGGCCGAAGATGTTCGACGAGCGCTTCATCAAGCCCGGCGCAACGGTTATCGACGTTGGGATAAGCCGAACCGACGACGGCCTCGTGGGCGACGTCGATTTCGATGCCGTCGTCGAAGTGGCGGGGGCGATCACGCCGGTACCCGGTGGCGTGGGTCCGATGACGATCGCCACACTGTTGGCCAATACGGTGGCGCTGGCCGAAGCGAAGAACAACTGAGAAGAGGCGGAACGAACCGCCGACGAAAGGTGCAACGACATGGGTTCAATGATCACGATGACCGACGCGGGGCTGAACGTCCCGAACGACCCGATCATCCCGTTCATCGAGGGTGACGGGATCGGTCCCGACATCTGGGCCGCGGCCGTCCGGATCCTCGACGCCGCCGTCGAGAAGGCATACGACGGTGAGCGCAAGATCGAGTGGGAAGAGGTCCTCGCGGGCCAGAAGGCATTCGACGCGACCGGCGAGTGGCTGCCGGAAGCGACGACCGATGCGTTTCGCGAGCACATCGTCGGGATCAAGGGCCCGCTCACGACGCCCGTCGGCGGCGGGATCCGCAGCCTGAACGTCGCACTCCGTCAGATCCTCGACCTGTATGTTTGCCTTCGTCCGGTGCGTTGGTATGCCGGGGTTCCGTCACCGGTGAAGCGTCCGGAACTCATCGACATGGTCATCTTCCGTGAGAACACCGAGGACGTCTACGCCGGCAAAGAGCTCGAGGCAGGTTCCGAGGACGTGGCGAAACTCCTCGCCTTCATGGCCGACGAGTACGGATGGGACATTCGCACCGACAGCGGCATCGGAATCAAGCCGATCTCCGAGACCGGGACGAAGCGCCTCGTCCGCGCTGCGATCCAGTACGCGGTCGACAACGACCGCTCATCGGTGACGCTGGTCCACAAGGGCAACATCATGAAGTTCACCGAGGGCGCATTCCGCACCTGGGGCTACGAGGTCGTTCGGGATGAATTCTCCGACGTCGCCGTCGGCTGGGACGACTGCGGTGGCGATCCCGGTGACAAGATCCTCGTGAAGGACGTCATCGCCGATGCGTTCCTCCAGCAGATCCTGACCCGCCCCGCCGAGTACGACGTGATCGCAACGATGAACCTCAACGGCGATTTCATCTCCGATGCCCTGGCCGCGCAGGTCGGCGGAATCGGGATCGCCCCCGGCGGGAACATCAACTACGTGAAGGGGTACGCGGTGTTCGAGGCGACGCACGGCACCGCTCCGAAGTACACGGGAATGGACAAGGTCAACCCCGGGTCCGTCACCCTCTCAGGCGAGCTGATGCTTCGCTACATGGGTTGGAACGAAGCAGCGGATCTCATCGTCAAGGGCATGGAAGCCTCAATCGGCGACAAGATCGTCACCTACGACTTCGCCCGTCTCATGGACGGCGCCACAGAAGTGAAGACCAGCGAGTTCGCAGACGCGGTCATCGGTCGCATGTAGTCCGTAGTCCGTACGGAGTGGGGCGGTCCCGACAGGGGCCGCCCCTCTTCTGTTGTCTGTTGTCTGTTGTCTGTTGTCTGCTGTCTGTCCCCGGGCAGGCTCAGGTCCGACCTCCTATCATCCTTCTCGGACCGCGACCGAGGGGTACTGCCATGGCCAAGATCGTCGTCATCGGAGCCGGCTTCGCCGGGCACACCGCCGCTCTCTATCTCGGTGATGAACTCGGGAAGTCACACGAGATCACCGTCATCAACAAGTACGACTACTTCGGATACGTTCCATCATGGGTCTGGGTCGGCGTCGGGACGATGAAGCCGGAGAAGACCGTGTTCGATCTCGACCCGGTCTACCGCAAGAAGCACGTCAAGTTCGTGCACGGAGCGGCGACCGAGGTCCACCCGGACGAACAGTTCGTTCTCGTCGAGTCGGCCGTCGGTGGAGAGGCGACACGCGTCGACTACGACTACCTCGTCGTGGCCACCGGACCGCGACTGGATTTCGCATCCACACCGGGTCTCGGACCCCACGGGGGACACACCTACTCGATCTGCACACTGGATCACGCGGTTCAGGCTCGCGACGCCTACCTCGAGGCGGTCGCGAGGATGGAAGCCGGAGAGCACCAGCGATTCGTGATCGGCACCGGCCACCCCATGGCAACGTGTCAAGGAGCGGCGTTCGAGTACATCACGAATCTCCACAAGGACCTCGAGCGGCGCGGTATTCGCGACAAGGCGGACCTGCTGTGGCTGTCCAACGAGCCCGCCGTCGGGGACTTCGGTGTGCGCGGCGTCCACGTGAAGAAGGGCGAGACCATCGTCGGCAGCGACGAGTTCCTCCTCGCTCTGTTCGAGGAGTACGGCATCCGCTCCGAGGTGCAGCGTGGCGTTCTGAGCGTTGACGAAGACGTCATCCATTGGGAGAACTACGAGGGCGAGTACGGGGAGACGCCGTACGACTTCGCGATGCTCGTTCCCAGATTCCTCGGTGTCTCGATGAAGTTCGTGGCTGAGGATGGCTCAGACATCGGCGGCAAGGTCACCAACCCGGGTGGACTCATCCTCGTCGACGCGGAGTACGGACTGCCGTATGACGAGTTGAAGGCCAAACCAAACGCATGGCCGGCTCGTTACCAGAACCCGGTCTACCCGAATGTGTTCGCAGCGGGGATCGCGTTCGCGCCGCCCGGGCCGATATCGGTGCCGCACACGACGCCGAACGGCACCCAGATCACAGCGGTCGCCCCAAGAACCGGGATGATCTCGGGGATCATCGGTCGTCTCGTAGCGAAGAACCTCATCGATATGGTGAAGCACGGAACCATGCCCCACGAGGAACGCATGTCCCACATGGCTGCAGCGTGCATTGCCTCGATGGGCGACTCCCTCTGGGACGGCTCGGCGGCCACGATCATCATGTACCCGGTGGTTCCCGATCCCCATCGCTACCCCAATGAGTACGGCCGGGATCTCTTCGTCTCCGAGATGGAGATGGGGCTGGCGGGAGCATGGATGAAGCGGATGGTCCAGACGACGTTCATGTACAAGCTGAAGGCGAAACCGGGCTGGAAGGTGATTCCGGAATGAGCGAGATGAAGATCACCGATCGTGAGCGGAAGCGGATGAAGAGCAAGCCGTACCAGTTCGTTCGATTCGTCGCCCTGAATCTGAAGATCCTGAAGGCCGTGGACCGGAGCAAGAGAAGTTAGGCCGCCTGCGGCGGCGTAGCTGGCAGAGAGTCCTGCTCATGGCTCATGACTGTGAGCCTTGAGCTGTGAGCTTTGAGGGCTCTTCGGATTTGAGCGGGGTGAAGCCTCGGAACGTGGAACGAAGTACGACTCGGAGGTCTTGTATCGGTCGTCGGGGAAGCCGCCCGGGTTCTACGCGAGCGCCTTGAGAAGATCAAAGCGTCACCCACGAACCTCGAAACGCGGACGTCTCCCCCTGATCCGGGGTCGTACTACGTCATACGTAAGGCGTACTACTGCCTGCAGTCTCCCCCGGTTCCAACCGACCCCGCCCATTTCCGAAGTGCCGCTTTGAGCTTTGACCTCTGAGCTCTGAGCAAGAAGAGGGTCTTCACCGGATACCGCCGGGGTCTGATGCCTCTGGGAGTCACACTCGACGGTTTCGCTCACCCGCTGCCTCGCTAGCCTTGGGTCGTTCCACCGACAGAAGGAGTCGCGATGAGCAAGGTCACTGTTGTAGGGGCCGGCAAGTACGGATCCACGACCGTCCAGCGTCTGGCCGAGGGTGACTTCATCGACGAGGTCGTCATGATCGACATCGTCGACGGTCTGCCTCAAGGACTGGCCCTCGACATGAATCAATCCCGCCCGGTGCTCGGATACCGGACCCTCGTGACGGGCACCAACGACTACGCCGACACCGCGGGCAGTGATGTCGTTGTCATCACCGCGGGTCTGCCCAGGAAGCCCGGCATGAGCCGCATGGACTTGCTCGGCGTGAACGCCAAGATCGTCAAGACCGTTACCGAGGAGATCGTTGCCCACTCACCGGACTGCGTGATCGTCGTTGTCACGAATCCGCTGGATCAGATGACGACTCTGGCGGCGGATGTCTCCGGTTTCCCGAAGGAGCGGGTTATCGGTCAGGCAGGCATGCTCGATTCGGCACGGCTGGCACACTTCATCGCAGAGAATCTCGATGTCGATGTCATGTCGGTGAAGGCCGTCACACTCGGGAGCCATGGACCGACGATGGTCCCGGTCCCGTCGCTCTGCGAGATCGACGGCAAACCGATGGCTGAGGTGCTTGACGAAGAGACGATCGAGAAGCTCGTCGATCGTACTCGCGGCGGCGGAGCCGAGATCGTGGCCTTCCTCAAGACCGGTTCGGCGTACTACGCCCCTTCGGCTGCGGCGGCTGCAATGGTTGAGGCCATCATCACCGACAGCGGTGCAGAGATGCCCGTTTGTGCGTGGATGACCGGCGAGTACGGCATCGACGGCGTCTATCTCGGCGTTCTGGCGAAGCTCGGCGCCGGCGGTGTTACAGAGGTGTACGAGACACCTCTGACCGAAGAAGAGATCGCCGGACTTCGCGAGGCGGCCGTCGCCGTCAAGGCCAAAGTCGCGGATCTCGAAGAGATCGACTACTAGGGAATACCGGGTATCAAGACGAGGGGTCCGGGCCGCGATGTCCGGGCCCCTCAGTTCGTTCGTGGGGTGATGCCGGACGGGAGGAGCCGGAGTCGTTGCCACATAACGGTTCTTGCCCACGGATTGGGGTACCGTTAGGGTTACACCGCTGTGATTCACCTCAGCACCAACGACCAACTAGGGAGGTCTCTATGAACAAGGGTGAGCTCGTCGAAGCAGTCGCTCGCAATACCGGCGAGTCGAAGGCAACCGCCGCAAAGGTCATTGACGAAACTCTTGACGTCATCGTGTCCGGCGTCGTGAGCCAGGGCAAGGTTCAGATCACCGGATTCGGGACGTTCGAGGCTCGCGACCGCAAGGCGCGTACGGCTCGCAACCCCCAGACGGGTGCAGAAGTAAAGGTCGCGGCAACCCGCGTCCCCGCATTCAAGGCGGGCAAGGCCTTCAAGGATCAAGTCAAGCCCGGCTGATCCAGGAAGCGAAGCCAAACAAAGGAGGAGGGGCGCCGATGGCGCCCCTCCTCCTTTGTCTGACTACCGACTACCGGCTACTGACTACTGGATCAGAACTCCAGATCGAGGGTGCTCGACACTCTGGCGAACTCGTTGATGAGGCTCTGGTACATCATGACTTTGGCCATGTTGCCGCCGACCTTGATCTTGCCGGTCATGAACGCCATCTGGACGTTCAACTCTCCCTTGGCGATCGCCGCCGAGGTGTCGTAGTCGCTGGTGACCGAGGCATCGCTGTCGTCGTCGTCGAGGACTCCGAGTTCCAGCGCTGCCGTGCCGTCGCCGACCGAGAGGTAGTAGCTGACGGCTCCGTCGGGAGCGTCGGTGACTTCGAACTGGAGGCCGAGATCGACGCCGGACATCGCTGTCTGGAATCCGGCGTCTGCGTTCAACGCCTCGGTGGCCTCGGTCATGTGCCCTTCGCTGAGGAACGTGGTCAAGGTGAGTCCTTTCGTCGCTGTCGTCCGTCGAATGTTAGCCGCCAATTTTGAGCGACCGGTCAAAGTCGGCGCTTGGCGCCGGTAGTCAGTAGTCAGTACTCAGTATTCAGTACCGGTCAGCAGTAGCGACGCGGAGCGTCGCTACTGCTGACCCTGCTTTCTCAGGTTCTTCCACTGGGCTGCGACGTAGTCGCGGTTCATCCAGGCGATGACGTCGATCGAGATGCTCTTCGGACACGCCGTTTCGCATTCGCCGTAGTTGCGGCACGAGCCGAAATGGTCTTCCATCGTTTCAACCATCGCAACCGTGCGGAGATACCGCTCGGGCGAACCCTGGGGGAGCAGATTCAGGTGAGCGATCTTCGCCCCCGTGAACAGGTTCGCCGCGCTGTTCGGGCATGCGGCGACACATGCAGCACAGCCGATACACGAGGCGGCATCCATGGAAGATTCCGCCGCGGGCTGGGGAACCA
>JAYEIJ010000075.1:0-13494 GCA_034660035.1 Actinomycetota bacterium
GTCCTCACCGTTCTCCCCGTCGTCCAACATGAAGTCGGCCGTCCCGATGAGCGGGAGACTCCAGCCGCCGAGCTTGGTGGCGATGGCTCCGATGCTGTCTCCGAACATCGTGACTAACTCGGGCCAGTCTCCCGGATCGTCGTAGCGGTTCTTCGCCCCGGAGGACAACGGGGCCGAGAGCGCGTCGGCGGTCTCGGCAGGCTTCTTGTCAACGACGAGCACCGGATTCTCCCCGACCATCAGGATGCGGAGCCGGCGAAGTGCTGAAGTCGTCAACAGACAGCCGAATCTACGGACAGCGGACAGCGAACAGCGAACAGCGAACAGCGAACAGCCAGACCCGATCGTGTGCAGCGAACAGCGAACAGCCAGACCCACTGATGTGCGATGGTCTTCGCTGTCTGCTGTCTGCTGTCTGCTGTCTGCTGTCTGCTGTCTGCTGTCTGCTGTCTGCTGTCTGCTGTCTGCTGTCTGCTGTCTGCTGTCTGCTGTCTGCTGTCTGCTGTCTGCTGGATAACTTCAACCATGTAATTCGCGCTGGTATGCTTTTCCACCGTGCTGCTGAAGAAACTCGCGCTCATCGGCTTCAAGTCGTTCGCCGATCGCACCCGGCTCGAATTCGATGCCGGGGTGAACGTCGTGGTCGGACCCAACGGCGCCGGGAAGTCCAACCTGCTCGATGCCATCGCGTGGGTGATGGGCACTCAAGCCACCAGCGCCCTCCGGACCGAGAAGATGGAAGACGTGGTGTTCGCCGGAACAGCGACCCGTCCGGCCGTGTCTCGCGCCGAAGTGTCGCTCACGTTCGACAACAGCGACGGCTTCCTCCCGGTCGATCTCAATGAGATCACCATCACCCGGCGGCTCTATCGGGATGGGACCTCCGAGTACGAGATGAATCGAACGCCGTGCCGGCTCCTCGACATCCAGGAGTTGCTCTCCGATGGTGGTGTCGGGCGTCGCCAACACGTACTGGTCTCACAGGGACAGATCGGTTCGGTTCTGACGGCACGACCCGACGAACACCGCGCCGTCATCGAAGAAGCGGCAGGCATCACGAAGCACCGGGGTCGCCGCGACCGGGCGATCCGCCGGCTCCGTTCGACCGACCAGGACGTCGATCGTCTCAACGACATTCTTGCCGAAAAGCGCCGCGCGCTGCGACCCTTGAAACGCCAGGCGAATGCCGCCGCCCGGCATGGATCGGTGAAGGCTGAGGCGAAGGCGCTCCGACTCTGGCTCGGGGGCGAAGCCATCCGGGACCTACGTTCCAGGAACGCGAGCGCCGCAGCCGAACAGGCGACGCTTTCGGAGGAGATCGACTCCGATGGGCATGCCTTGGAGAGCCTGCTGATGGAACTCACCGGGCTTCGAGCCTCCGCCGGCGATGTCGGGGCGGCGCTCGAACGCGACACCACTGCTGCGGCCCGCCTGGAAACGGTCGTGGAGCGCCTCCGCCGCTACGGACTCGTTGCGCGTGAGCGACGCGTCGGACTCGAGGGACGAATCGAAGGTGCCGAGGAACGGCGCGACGATCTCACTCGCGAAGAGGTCGAACTCGCTACCGGGATCGATGAAGCGACAGACGCTGAACTCCGGCTCGGGGATGAGGCAGAACGCCGGGCCGTAGCTCTGCAGGCATTGGAAGACGAGGAACGGGCGCTCGCTGAACAAGTCCAACTGCCGGCCGAGGGTCTCGTCGCCAACCTCCGTGGCGATCTCAGGGCGCTCGAGAACGCATCGCAACGGGACGGACGAGAACTCGAATCCATCAAGGCGCGGCGCAGTGTTGTCGTCGATCGGCTCGAAGAAGAGACAACCGAGAGCGTTGAGCTGAATCGATCGATCCAGCAGGCCGATTCCGAAGTGACCGCATCGCAACGCACCTACGAAGAGGCCCGGGACCATCGCACCGATGTCGAAGAGAAGTGGGAACACGCCGATCGGCAGCACACCGACGCGTTGCTCGCCGTCGCCGCGGCAGAAGCCCGAGTCGAGGCCTACGAGGCCGCGATCGCAGGTATCGGGGATCCGGCCGCTAGGAGGATGGCTGAAGACCGCGAAGGGATCAGGGGAGTCGTCGCAGCGTCCCTGGATGCCCCGGCAGAGCTTGCGGACGCGGTTGATCGAGCACTCGGATCGTGGGCCGATGCCTTCCTTGCCGATGACCGGACGACGATCCGCGGGCTCACAGGTGATCTCAAGTCGAATGGGTTGGGGGGTGTCTCACTCGTCAGCCCGCCGCAATCTGCAGACGTCCCCGCACGTGGTGCCGCTGCCGAGCTCGGCCTGGATGCCCTCGTTGATCTCCTTGGGGAGAAGGCCGATCGCGAGGTCGCCGATGCGCTCCTCGGTGACGTCGTCTTCGCTGCCGGTTGGGAAGCGGCGTGGCGGGTCGTTGAGCGTTATCCACGTCTTCGAGCGGTAACCCCCGAAGGTGACGTGATCGCCGCATCCGGGATGCATGTGGCGCAACCCGACGGGACCGGATTCGCCGCCCTCGAAGCGGCTCGCGTGGATCTCGAGGTCGGGGAACACGAACGATCCCGCACAGAGAGTCGCCGGACAGCCGCCCGACGGGACTTTGAGACAGCCCTGAGGATCGAACGAACGGCGCTTGATGATCTCGAGGCACTCGAGGCCAGGATCGCCGGTCATACCGAAGCGCTGGCCCTGATCGGCCGTGCTCGGGCCGAGGGTGAGGCCGAGCGTGAGCGACTCGATACACGAACGGCGGCGCTTCGGGAAGCCGAGGGTGCCCGAGAGGAACGCATCGCCGAGGCGCGCGAACGCGTCGCAGAGTTCGAAGGGGAAGAGGCCGTCCGGCAAGCCGCATGGGATGCCCTCAATCGCCGCCGCGAAGACGTGACCGCCCGGAGGGACGAAGCCCGACGGCGAAGGGAGGAGTCGACCGGTGAACTCGCCGGGGTCTCCGAGCGGAGAGCGCTCCTGCAGCGGAGATTCGAACGCGTCGGGTTGGAGTTGGGCCAGCTCGACCTGCTTCCCGAAGACGATCCCCGCATCGATCAGCTGTCCGAGATCGAATCCCGATCCACCCGGGTGACCACCCTCGCTCAGGGACACATCGCCGAATTGCGCGACCGGCAGCGAACACTCCGTCTCGAAGTCGGAGATGTCTCGGAGGCCCTTGAGAGCGCAGAGCAGCGCCGCGAGCGGCTCGAATCGGCGATCTCGACGGGAAAGGAACGTTTGTCGGTCCTTGCCATCGAACTGGCCGAGATCCGTGTTCGTATGGAATCGAGTGAAGAAGGCTTGCGGAGAGACGCCGACGCGTCACTGGATGAGGCGCTCGGCGCACCTCGTCCGGAACTTGACGAAGCGACCATCCCGTCGGAGCGTCTCGCCAGTCTCGAGGCCGATCTTCGGAGGATGGGTCCCATCAATCCGCTGGCCTCCGCCGAGTACGAAGAGCTGGCGGGGGACGTGGCCCTTCTTGACGAGCAACTTGTCGATCTCGACGAGTCCCGCAGCGAACTGAGGAAGGTCATCACAGCACTCGATGACGAGATGGCGAGCCTGTTCATGGTCGCGTTCGATGAGATCGCGGTGCTGTATCAGGAGAACTTCTCCCAGGTCTTCCCCGGGGGTCGGGGGCGACTCCGTCTCACCGACCCGGATCACCCGCTCGAATCCGGTGTCGAGGTCGAGGCACAGCCACACGGGAAGAAGGTCGGCCGGTTGGCGCTCCTTTCCGGTGGAGAACGAAGCCTCGCCGCTCTAGCGTTCCTGTTCGCCGTGTTCCGTGCCCGACCGAGTCCCTTCTACGTTCTTGACGAGGTTGAGGCAGCACTCGACGACGCGAATCTCCACCGCTTCCTGAGGCTCGTAGACACGCTGCGGTCATCGGCGCAGTTGGTGATCATCACTCACCAGCAACAGACGATGGAAGCTGCCGATATGCTGTACGGCGTCACGATGGAACCAGGCGAATCCTCAAGAGTTCTCGCCCGTCGAATGACGAGAGTCAGCGTCTAGGTTCTGCGTCCGTTAGGAGCATGGGTGAATACCAACCTCTGGATTTTGCTTGTCGTAGCGATCGCCATCATCGCGATCGCCGTGCTCGTCGTCATCAATCGATCCCGTGACAGGGGTCCGTCATCGTTGCCCGGTGTCGAAGCTCCAGAACGAGGGCTCCGATCCAAGCTCTCGCGAACCCGAGAGGCCATCGGCGGCCGGCTCGGCGACCTCCTCGGATCCAGCACGCTCGACGGGAGCTTCTGGAGCGAACTCGAGGAGGCGCTGATCGCTGCCGACGTCGGTGTGGCGACGGCCACGGTCGTTGTGGACGACGTCCGAAAGCAGAATCCGAATGACGGAGACACAGCACGCCGGCTACTGGAGGAATCGCTGATCGGTCAGATGTCGGGGCGCGACCGGTCCCTGCACCTCGAGGGAAAGCCCGCCGTGATCCTTGTCGTTGGTGTGAATGGCACAGGGAAGACGACATCGATCGCCAAGATCGCCGGCCTACTCGGTGAAGGTGGCCGAACGGCCCTCCTCGGTGCTGCCGATACGTTCCGCGCCGCAGCCGACGAGCAGCTTCGCGCCTGGGCCGGACGAGTTGGCGTCGAGGTCGTGTCCGGCGCACCGGGTTCCGATCCGGCAGCCGTGGCATATGACGCCTACGGGACAGCCGTGCATTCCGGCATCGACGTCGTACTTGTCGATACGGCGGGGCGACTGCACTCGAAAACGAACCTCATGGACGAACTCGGCAAGGTGGCACGTGTGCTTCGCCGTGAGGCGGGGCAGATCGGGGAGATCCTTCTCGTCCTCGACGGGACTACGGGTCAGAACGCGATCGGCCAGGCACGGAGCTTCACCGGAGCGGTCGGCGTGACGGGGATCGTTCTCACGAAGCTCGATGGAACCTCACGGGGTGGCGTGGCGATCGCCGTGGAGCAGGAGCTCGACATCCCCGTCAAGTACATCGGGGTGGGCGAAGGACTCCACGACCTCGTACCCTTCGAGCCGCGAGCGTTCATCGAAGCACTGTTGGAGCCATGACCGAACCTCAACAACTCATCGCAGAAGCCCGAGAAGCGGCCGAGCAGTCGTACTCGCCGTACAGCCACTTCCGGGTCGGTGCCGTGGTCATCGCCGCCGACGGGTCCAAGCACAGCGGGTGCAACGTCGAGAACGCGGCGTACAACCACACGATCTGTGCAGAGGCGAACGCGATCACGACCGCAGCCGCGAACGGTGTGCGCGAGATCGACACGGTCGCCGTTGCGTGCCTCGATAGCGACGGATGTACTCCGTGCGGGAACTGCCGCCAGATGATGCGCGAGTTCAACGTTCGCCGTGTGATCGTCACAGACGAAGCCGGAGCGCCCGTCGAGTACGAACTCGCAGACCTACTCCCGCATTCGTTCGGCCCAGAAGACCTGCAGAAATAGCTACCAGCTTCCAGCTTCCAGCCCTGCCCCCCCTGCGTCGAAGACGCTCCGCGTCCCCCCGCATGGCGAGGGGACAGGGATACGGACTCTTCGGATTTGAGCGGGGTGAAGCCTCGGAACGTCGTAGTACGTATGACGCAGTACGACTTGGAGGATTTGTATCGGTCGAGGAATCCGCTCGGGTTCTACGCGAGCACCTTGAGAATCTCAACGCGTCACTCACGAACCTCGAAACGCGGACGTCTCCCCTAGATCCGGGGTCGTACTACGTCATACGTAGGGCGTACTACTGCCTGCAGTCTCCCCGATTCCAGTCGACTTCGCCCATTTCCGAAGTGCCGGGATACGGACCACTACGGACTACGGTCTACGGCTACCGGGTTCTCAGGGCCTCAACCAGCTTCGGAACAACCGAGTGCAGGTCTCCGACGATGCCGAGGTCGGCTACGGCGAAGATCGGGGCTTCGGCGTCCTTGTTGATCGCGATGATCGTTCCAGCGTCCTTCATGCCGACGAGGTGCTGCATCGCACCGGACACACCGGCGGCGATATAGACATCGGGCTTGACCGTTTTGCCGGTCTGTCCGATCTGGAGCCTGGCGGGGACCCACCCGGCATCGATCACGGCCCGGGTCGCTCCCACTGCTGCATCGAGTTGTGATGCCAGGTCCTCGACGACGGCCCACTTCTCGGCGCTACCGACGCCGCGGCCTCCGGCCACGACGATACCGGCTACCTCGAGATCCGGTCCTTCGCTCTCCTCAACGTGCGATTCGGTGATGACGGCAGACCCTGCATGGCCGACGTCGGGCATCGGGACCTGCGTGACCTCGGGGACACCGTCGGTGGACGGTTCGGCGGGGAACGCCTTCGGGCGTACGAGCACGAGCGTCGGCGCGGCGCCGGTGGATTCGGTGACGACGGCTTGCGCCCCGCCGAGGATCTCGCTGGTGACGCGAACCGCTCCGTCGATCGTGACATCGACGGCGCTCCCGAGAACCGGCCTACCGAGCTTCGCCGAGAGCCGACCGGCGACGTCACGGTCCGTGTTCCCCATGCCGAACATGATCAGATCGGCACTGTGCTCCTCTGCGAGGACTGCCAGAGCCGCTGCCGCCGCAGCGGACGGGAGACGGTCACCGGTCGCGAGGTGGTACACCTTCGTCGCACCGTGAGAGCCGAGTTCCGCGTACGCTGCTTCAGATCCGGCTCCGATGTGGAACACGGCGGTGTCTCCGAACGTCCGAGCCTTGGTCAGGAGTTCGAGAGCGGATGCGGAGGCGTGTCCATCGATTTCTTCGCTGAATACCCAGGTCGTCATCTAGATCACCTTCGCTTGTTCGAGGAGTGCAACGATCTTGAGGTAGCCCTCGCCGTCGTCTTCGATGATCTCTCCCGCTTCGCGGGCAGGGACCACGGTCACTGACGTGATCTTCTGTCCGGCACCGGAATCTCCGACCTGGTCGGCACTGAAGCCGAGATCGGCAGCCGTCAGCGTGTCGATCGGCTTCTTCTTGGCCTGCATGATCCCTTTGAAGGTGGGGTAGCGGGGTTCGACGGCGCCGGAAGTGACGGCGAGCAGGGCCGGAAGGGGCGCTTCGACGACGTCGTAGCCGCCGGCGGTCAACTGCTCGACCCGGACCCCCGCCTCGGTGATCTCGACCTTGCGAGCGAATGTCAGCGACGGCACACCGAGCAATTCGGCGATCTGCTGCGGGACGACGCCGGTCGAACCGTCTGTGGACTCAGTGCCGGCGACGACGAGGTCGAATCCCTCTCGTTCGATGGCGGCGGCGAGAACCCTCGATGTTGTCAGGGCGTCGGATCCGCCGAGCGTCTCGTCATCGATGATGACGGCTTTGTCTGCTCCCATTGCCAGTGCCTGACGGATTCCCTGAAGGGAGCCGGATGGGGACATCGAGAACAACGTGACCGTTCCGTCGTCTCCTTCGGCGAGTTGGAGCCCGACCTCGACGCCGAACCGATCGGTGTCGTCGAGGACCTGATCGTTGGGACGAACCACGCGATGGGTGTCCGGGTCCAGATCGTAGGGCGTCGCCGGGTCTGGGATCTGTTTCACACAGACCGCGATTCTCATGACGTTACCGCTCCTTGCATGGGGAACCGGGATGATACCCCAACTTTGAGTGTGGACTCAAAAACGCAGGCGAGCCCTTTGATCTCCCGGCCGTCAATCGACGCTCGTGTCGTCCTGCTCCTCGACGGCGAGGGCATCTCCGTCGGTTATGAACATCAAGGCGACGAAGCCCGGAATCACCGAAATCACGAGACCCCCGAGGATGATCCCGAGGATTCCAGATGGATCGTCGATGAGAGCGAGGACCAGGACGATCCACGCGATGGCGGTCAACGCGAGGATGATCCACCCGACGAACCGTAGGAATCCGCTTCTCCGCGGTCGGCTCTCCGGCTCGGGATCCAACGAGGAGCCCTGTTCTTGATCGATTCCGGCCCCGAGGAGTGCGAAGCCAACGAACGCCGGGAGCACCGTGACCAACAAGGCCCCGCCGATGGTCACAACGATGTTGGATTCGTCGGCGAGTACGGACAGCAAGCCAATCCAAAACAGCGCGATCACGATGAAAACTATCCACCCGAAGAACCGCCGCACTCTGCCCTTGCGCGGCTTCCTCACCGGCGCTCCCGGCAGGGATGAAGGGGTCCCCTCAGCGGGCTTCCGGGGCCTCGGCTCCGATGTATAGGGTTTCGGAACAGATCGTGCGACGCGGGAACGTGGCCGGGCACGTGCAGGCTCCGGTGCCGGTGCGGGTGGTTGATCGATCTGCGCTTCATCGATCATCCGCTCCGTCACGGTGCGGTGATCTGTAGCAGGTTCGGCGACCTCGATCGGCACATCCACCGGTGGTATCGGCTCCGTCAGGGTGCTGTGATCTGTAGGAGGTTCCGAGTCCTCGATCGGTACATCCTCCGGCGTGGGCGAGCTATCGAGTGACTGAAGGGATTCCTTGGCCTGCTTGATCAGATCTTCGCTACTCGGTCCATCGCGTGCCACTGGTGCCAGTCACCTAGCCCTTCACGAGCAGCGGGAGGAGTGCGTCGAGCACGGCGGTGAAGCGTTGGCGGGCTTCGGCTGCCGTCTCGGTGACTTCCTCGTGTGACAGCGGTGTGTCGGTGATCCCCGCCGCGTAGTTCGTCACGAGAGAGATACCGGCGACATCGACACCCATGTGATTGAGGGCGATCGCTTCCGGCACCGTCGACATACCGACCAGGTCGCCACCTACCCGCCTCACCATCTCGATCTCGGCGGGTGTCTCGTAGCTCGGTCCAAGGAACCAGGCATAGACGCCCTCTCGGTATGACACCGACGCGGCCTGGAACGCCCGTTCGAGGAGACCGCGGAGGCGCTTCGAGTAGACCTCGCTCATATCGGGGAATCGCGGACCGAGTCGATCATCGTTCATGCCGACGAGAGGATTCCTCGCCGTGTAGTTGAGATGGTCGCGGATCGCCACGAGATCACCCGGGGCGAAGCCTTCACCGAGGCCGCCGGCAGCGTTCGTGAGGAGGACCGAGGACGCGCCGGTGAGCGCTGCGGTTCGGACGCCGAACACCACCTCGTCGAGGTCCCAGCCCTCGTACGTATGGACGCGTCCGGCGAAGAGCAGCACTGCCCCGTCGCCGACGGGGGCCGAGAAGAGGCTCCCGCCGTGACCGACCACGCGCGGTTCGGGGAAGAAGGGAATCTCCGAGTACGGGACCTCGATGGCGTCGTCGAGCGAGGCGGCGTAGTCGCTCAGACCGGATCCCAGCACGACGGCGGCCTGATGGCTTTCCCGTCCTGTTCGTTCGGCGATCGCCGCTGCCGCTTCCTGCAGTTGTTCGTAGCTCATCTCACCTCTCCAAGGATCAGGGGTCGGGGTGCTTGTGGTTCGTCGGACAGGATCCAGGCGGTTTCGAGCACGCGGAGACAGTCCGCAAGCTGGTCGTCCGTGTTGTAGCTCACGGTTGCCAATGAGTCTCCGGCGGAGACCTCATCGCCGACCTTCGCCCGGATGGTGATGCCGACGCCGGGATCGACGTCGTCTTCCTTCGCCTGGCGTCCGGCTCCGAGACGAACCGCTGAGCGACCGACGGCGAGAGCGTCGCAACGCTCGACGAATCCGGATCTATCTGCGACGACGGTGAAGGCTCGTTCTGCAGATGGGAAGAGAGACAGATCGTCGAGCACCCTGGGGTCTCCACCCTGGGCTTCTATGACCCTGGAGAACACGTCGAGTGCGTCGCCGGAAGCGATGACCGAATCGAGTCGAGAACGAGCCTCGCCCCGATCGGCGGCGACACCGCCGAGGATCAGCATCTCCTCTCCCAGACGGAGGGTGAGTTCGGTGGTGTCTTCCGGTCCGTGGCCTTTGAGAATCGCGATCGACTCGATCATCTCGTTCGCATTGCCCACCTCGGTGCCGAGCGGTTGATCCATGTCGGTGAGGATGCCGACGACCGGCGTGTCGTGGGACTTCCCGATCCCGACCATGGTCTCCGCCAGCTCTCTTCCGGATGCAACGTCCTTCATGAACGCTCCGGAGCCGATCTTGACGTCGAGGACGAGGCCGTCGAGATCTTCAGCAAGCTTCTTCGACATGATCGACGACGAGATCAGTGGTACCGACGGCACCGTGCCGCTCGCGTCGCGGAGCGCGTAGATCCGCCGGTCGGCCGGCACGAGTGTCTCTGACTGACCGGCGAGGACGAGACCGAGCTGATCGAGTTGGCGTGCGAACTCGTCGGGGTCGAGACGGGTCCGGAAGCCTGGGATCGTCTCGAGTTTGTCCAGCGTTCCGCCGGTGTGGCCCAAGCCCCGCCCGGACATCATCGGGATCGCGACCCCGCAAGCGACGACTAGAGGAGCAAGGGGGATACTGATCTTGTCCCCGACACCGCCCGTCGAGTGTTTGTCGATCTTGGGCATGTCGGTTGCCGAGAGGTCCAGGACGTCTCCGGAGTGGAGCATCGCGTCCGTCCATGCGGCGAGCTCGACTTGCGACATGCCGCGGAACATGATCGCCATCAGGAGCGCCGAGAGCTGATAGTCGGGGATCACGTCGGCGGTATATCGCTCGATGATCCACTCGAGTTCGGCCGGTTCCAGATGTCCGCCCTCGCGTTTGGTCTGGATCAGCTCCGGCATGCTGTAACTCATGAATCCTCCGATTCGGGGCCCGCATTGTCGCGCAATTTCACACGACCATCGACAACCGTGACTCCTTCGCTCCGTAGCAACTCGGTCTGTCGCTGCTCCAGTCCCGGGGCGAGCCGCCCCGACCGGGCGACGACCCTCCACCACGGAAGACCGGGCGTCGATCGGACGAGGTTCCCGACGGCCCGGGCCGCACCGGGAAATCCCGCTTCCTCTGCGACCTCTCCGTACGACACGACCTCGCCGGACTCGAGTTGCTCGAGCACCCGGGCGACCTCTTCGCCGAAGTCCTTCACGGGCGCTCGCTCATCCCGATCGATGCGGTCACAGCGTCCCGAACAGCCGATCGCCCATGTCTCCGAGGCCGGGCACGATGTAGGCACGGTCGTTGAGTTCGCGGTCGTGGGCGGCGGCGATGATGTGAACGTCGGGATGATCATCGTTCATGCGCCGAACCCCGTCGGGTGACGTGACGACGCAGAGAGCGGTGATGTCGCGTGCCCCGGACGACTTGACCTTGTCGATCGCCCACGAGAGCGAACCGCCCGTCGCGAGCATCGGTTCGAGGATGAACACCGATGCGTCGGAGAGGTCGGGGAGGCGGAAGTAGTACTCCTGTGGAAGTGCCGTCTCCTCGTCGCGTTGCACACCGGCGAAGCCGACCTTGCAGTCGGGGATCGTTTCGAGGACCGCGTCGAGCATTCCAAGACCGGCCCGCAAGACGGCGACGGCGACGACGTCGTGGACGCGGTAGCCGATGGTCGTTTCCATCGGCGTCTGGACTTCGATCTCGGCAAGGGGCAGACGCTTCGTCGCTTCGTGCACCAGGCTGTAGGTGAGTCCCCGGGCCGCGGCCCGGAACATTTCAGGTCGAGTGCTCTCGTCGCGGAGAACGGTGAGATAGTGTCGGGCAAGCGGATGGTCGATCACTGTGAGATTCATGCCCTGAGTCTCGCACGTCGGGTGTCTCGCTGCGAGCCGTAGACTCACCGCTCCATGTTTGACTCTCTTTCCAGCCGTCTCAACGACGCCTTCTCGCGATTGCGCGGCAAGGGTCGTCTCTCAGAATCCGACGTGAACGACGCCCTTCGCGAAGTTCGGATCGCTCTCCTCGAGGCGGACGTCAACGTTGTGGTCGTCAAATCGATGCTGGCGCGCGTGAAATCACGGGCGGTCGATACCGAGGTGACGAAGAGCCTCACCCCGGGTCAGCAGGTCATCAAGATCGTTCACGAAGAACTGATCGTCACCCTCGGCGACGAGGAGGTGCCGCTGGCACGACCCGCCGCACCGCCGCTCGTGATCCTCATGGTTGGTCTGCAGGGTTCCGGCAAGACGACGACCGCGGCGAAGCTGGCGAAACACCTCAAGGGCAAGGGAAAGCGCCCGATGCTCGTGGCTGCGGACCTTCAGCGTCCGGCGGCGATCGATCAACTCGAGGCTCTGGGGAAGAGGATCGACGTTCCCGTCTACGTTGATCGGAAGACCAAGGCACCGAGGCTCGTAAGGGCCGCTCTGAAGCAGGCCAGAGCCGATGGAGCGAACGTCGTGATCATCGACACTGCCGGTCGTCTCCAAGTGGACAAAGATCTGATGAAAGAACTGGCGGCGGTACGCAAGGTTGCGAATCCGGACGAAGTGCTTCTGGTATTGGACGCGATGACCGGCCAGGAAGCGGTCAACGTCGCGAACGGCTTCCTCGAGTACACCGACCTCACCGGCCTTGTTCTCACCAAACTCGACGGCGATGCCCGCGGCGGTGCTGCCATCTCCGCTCGGGAAGTGACCGGGCAGCCGATCAAGTTCGTCGGCGTCGGGGAGGGCATCGACGAACTCGACGTCTTCTACCCGGAGCGCATGGCATCACGCATTCTCGGCATGGGCGACGTGCTGTCGCTCATCGAGAAGGCCGAGTCGATCTACGACGAGCAAGAGGCCGAGAAAGCAGCAGCGAAGATGCTGGATGCCTCGTTCAATCTCGAGGACTTCCTTGAGCAGTTCCAGCAGATCAAGAAGATGGGACCATTGCAGCAGCTGGTTGGTATGCTCCCGGGCGCCGGATCGGCACTGCGCGACGTCGAGATCGACGACCGTCAACTCGCTCGCGTCGAAGCCATCATCCGGTCGATGACCGCCGCGGAGCGCCGGGATCCCAAGATCATCAACGGGAGCCGCAAACGACGCATCGCACGAGGTTCGGGGACGCGGCCGCAGGACGTCAACGTGCTGCTCAAGCAGTTCTCCGAAACACAGAAGATGATGAAGGCCTTCGCCGGTGGTAAGAACCCCATTCCCGGGCTTACCATGCCGGGGATGAGCCGCAAGCAGAAGAGGTAGACATGCCGGTGAAGATCCGCCTGACGCGGATGGGTAAGAAGAAGCAGCCCTCGTATCGCGTCGTGGTGATGGACTCACGCAAGCCGCGCGATGGCAAGTACATCGAGCAGATCGGCCGGTACGACGCCCGCCAGGAGCCGTCGCTCATCGAGATCGACAACGCTCGTGCGGTCGACTGGCTCCAGAAGGGCGCCCAGCCGACGGAGCGAGCGAAGAAGCTGCTCGAGATCTCCGGCGCCTGGACCGAGTTCCGGGTCGCCAGGGGTGACGTCCATGTCGTTGGTGACACTCCCGACGAGGACGACAAGCCCGAGAAGAAGGCCGAGCCGAAGCCCGTGATCCTCGATGAGATCATCGAAGAGGCAGCGGAGAAGGCAGCCGCAGAGGCCGAAATCGAACTCGTGGAAGAGGTCGAAGAGACAGCGGGGAACGCAGCCGCAGAGGCCGAAATCGAACTCGTGGAAGAGGTCGAAGAGGCCGTAGCCGAGGGATCGGACGAAGCATGAAGCAAGGTGACATTGTCGAGAAGGTCGTGACCTACGTCGTCACACAGATCGT
>JAYEIJ010000076.1:0-3512 GCA_034660035.1 Actinomycetota bacterium
TGCAAGGCACCGACCGGATCACGGTGCTCAAGGCACGCCAGCGTATGGCGTCGCACTACGCGGCACAGACCTATGAGGCGATGACGTCGATCGCCACCGCCTACCAGGACGAAGAAGGCGACAACTATGAGGCTGCGGCCGACGGTGCGGCCTACGAGCTGCGTGCTGCGCTGCAGCTCACCCGGAGAGCGGCGGACATCGAGATGTCCTTTGCCCTCGATCTGCGTGATCGCCTCCCAAAGGTATTCGAGGCATTCTCTGCAGGGTTGATCGATCAGCGCAGGACCCGCACCATCGTCTGGCAGACCATACATCTCGACGACCACGTTGCGAGAGCCGTCGTGGACCAGATTATCGACGAAGCACCCGGACTGACGACCGGCCAACTCATCGCCAGGATCCGGAAACTCGCCATCTCCGTCGACCCGGACACCGCCCAACGCCGCTACGAACAGTCCGTTACCGATCGCAGAGTCGTGTTGGAATCAACCGACGACGGCACCGCCAACCTACTCGCCCTGAATCTCCCACCAGACCGGGCATCCGCAGCCAGGCGTCGCGTCGACGAGATCGCAAGGAGTCTTCGAGGATCCAACGAACCACGCACCATGGACCAGCTCCGTGCCGACGTCTACCTCGATCTGCTCTGCGGCACCACCACAGGCAACGGCGGTGTCGTCGACATTCGCGTCGACCTCGAAACCCTCGCCGGCCTCTCCAACCACCCCGGAGAAGTGGCCGGCTACGGCCCGGTCATTGACGACATCAGCCAACAGATCATCGCAGACCACACCGGAGGCGAATGGCGCTACACCGTCACCCACAACGGACGACCAGTAGCGACCGGCACCACCCGACGCAGACCCACCGTCGGCCAACGCCGCGCCGTTGAAGCCACCCACACCACCTGCATCTTCCCCGGCTGCCGAATCCCCGCAACGCAATGCGACCTCGATCACCGCATCGAATGGTCGAAGAGCCATCGAACCGATGTCAACGACCTCGGCCCGTTCTGCCGCCACGACCACGTCGGCAGACACAAACACGGATGGACCTACCGACACCTCCCCAACGGCGACATCGAATGGACCAGCCCCCTCGGCCACACCTACATCACCCGCAACCGCGACCCTTGAGACGCGGAGACAACAGACAACAGACCACAGACGGACCACGGACTACGGACTACGGACTACGGCCGGCGAAGCCGGTCTACAACTCCATGCGCCCGGACAGCGCGCGACCGAGGGTGATCTCGTCGGCGTAGTCGAGGTCTCCCCCGACCGGCAGGCCGGAAGCGAGCCGTGTCACGGTGACACCGAGCGGCTTCAGCATCCGGGCGAGGAGCATCGCCGTCGCGTCTCCCTCAAGGGTCGGATTCGCCGCGACGATGATCTCCGTGACGTTCTCGGCGCCGACCCTGTCGACGAGCTCCTTCGTTCTGAGCTGATCCGGACCGATCCCCTCGATGGGAGAGATCGCGCCCCCGAGGACGTGATAGCGGCCGCTGAATTCCCCGGTCTTCTCGATCACCGGTATGTCCTGAGCGCGCTCCACGACGCATACGACGGACGCGTCACGCCGTAGATCGCGACAGATCGAGCACTCCTCTTCAGCGGTGACGTTGTAGCAGCGGGAGCACAGCCGAACCTCGCGCCGCATCGAGGTGATGGCATCGGCGAGCCTGACCGCGTCGGCTTCTTCCGCGTTGAGGAGATAGAAAGCGAGTCGCTGCGCGCTCTTCCGGCCGATACCCGGGAGCCGGGCCAGTTCATCGACAAGGCGCTGGACCGGCGGTTCGAACATCAGCCCAGCAGGCCGCCGAGATCCATCCCGCCTGCGACGCCGTCCATCGAGTCGGTCGCATCCTCCGACGCTACCGAGAGCGCCTGATTGACGGCCGCAACCACGAGGTCGCCGGCCATCTCCGGATCATCGGGGTCGAGGACGGCCGGATCGAAGTCGATTGAGACGAGTTCGCCCGATCCTCTCACGACCGCTTTGACGACACCACCACCGGCGGTTCCCTCGTACGTCTTGACGGAGAGTTCGGCCTGTGCGGCCTCGATCTGCGCTTGCATCTGCTGCGCCTGTTGCATCAACTGGCGCATGTCGTTCGGCATTCGTTGTGACATGGGTTGAAGCGTACTCCGTAGTCCGTAGTCCGTAGTCGGTAGTCGGTGAAGAATCCGCCTCTTGGTGGTAGCCGGTAGCTGGCGGCTGGCAGCTCCTGTCCCTTGTCTTGCTACTTGCTACTTGCTACTGCTCTACTCTTCGGTCCAATGACTCGCTATCAGGCTCTCTATCGCAAGTACCGACCGCAGCGGTTCGATGAGGTGGTCGGACAGGATCACGTGATCGGCACACTCACCCGGGAGGTCACGGACGAGAAGGTCGCCCATGCCTATCTCTTCGCCGGACCCCGGGGAACAGGGAAGACGACGACGGCTCGCCTCCTCGCCAAATCACTCAACTGTCCTGATCGCACGGCAGACGCCGAGCCCTGCAACGAGTGTGCCTCGTGCATCGGTATCACCGAAGGGACTTCACTCGACGTCATCGAACTCGACGCGGCATCGCACAACAAGGTCGAGGACGTCCGGGAGATCCGTATCAACGTTGGAACGGTCGCCGCCGCAGAAGGCGCCCGTCGGATCTACATCCTTGACGAGGCCCACATGCTGTCGCGTGCTGCCGGCAACGCGCTGCTCAAGACGCTCGAGGAACCGCCCGAGCACGTCGTGTTCGTACTCGCCACTACTGAGCCGTACAAGCTGCTCGACACCATCCGGAGCCGATCCCAGCGATTCGATTTCCATCCTGTGTCGTCTGAGACCCTCATCGACTACCTCGGCGACATCTCGGGCCGCGAAGCGTTCACGGCAGACCATGCAGGCCTTTCGATGATCGCTACACACGCCCGGGGATCGGTTCGAGACTCCATGAGCCTTCTCGAGCAGGTCGCCGCTCTGGGGGACGGCGCCGTCTCGTCGGAGGGTGTTACCCGGGCCCTGGGTCTTGCGGATGATGAGGCTTTCACCGGACTCGTGACCGCGATCTCCAACCAGGATGCACCGGCAGCACTCGGTCTCGTCGCCCAACTCGCCTCACGCGGTGCCGACCTACGGAGGTTCGTCGCCGACGCTCTTGGCTTCTTCCGTGGCATCTTCCTCGCCCAGTACGCACCGAATCTTGAGGAGATCACCGACGAACCTCCGGAGATCCTCGACGAATGGCGCCGGATGGCGAAGATCGTTCCGTCGTCCGACGTGCTGCGTGCCATCGATCTGTTCTCCGAAGCGCTTCTCCATCTCCGGCAGGGGCGCGAGGAGCGACTCATGCTCGAGTTGGCGGTGATCCGTCTGACCCGACCCGAGACAACGGTCGACGCCGAGGCGCTGGCGGTCAGGATGGACCGACTGGAGAGGGATGTGAAGAGTGGAGCTGCGAGCTACCAGCCGCCAGCTGCCAGCCCGGGGAAGACACAAGTAGCAAGTAGCAAGACACAAGAC
>JAYEIJ010000077.1:0-3512 GCA_034660035.1 Actinomycetota bacterium
CTCCCCCGCGTCCAGGGGATCACGTTCGCGCTCGTGACTCTTGGTTTCGGAGCGATGTTTTCCGTAGTCATCCAATCCCCCGAATTCAGCGACCACGCCGGCTCCGACGTGGGACTCGCCGGCGCATCGAGCCTCATGCCGGAGTGGATCAACACGACCGAGAACCGCTTTCGGCTCTACTTCCTCGTATTCGCCATCCTCCTGCTCGTATACCTTGCCTACCGGCAGATCGTCGCGTCACCGACGGGGGCGGTGATGATCGCAAACCGCGACAATCCGGAGCGGGCTGCCATGCTCGGATACAACACGTTCTGGTTCCAGTTCTTCGCTCTCTTCGTATCGTCGATCACGGCGGCCGTCGCGGGCATGCTTTGGGCGCTGCACCAACCGATCATCACCCCGGCCGTGGCCGGACTCGGCTGGATGATCGCAGTGCTGCTCATGGTGATCATGGGCGGGCTCGGAACCCTCACCGGAGCGATCGTGGGCGCTGCAGTGTTCCGCCTTCTCGGCTTCTACCTCGAGAAGTGGTTCGGAGGAGGTGCGGACCTCATGCTTGGTATCACGTTCATCCTCATCGTGCTCCTCCTGCCGTACGGCATCGTGGGGACGTGGCGGGCGCGAGCAGTGGAACGCCAGCAAGGACTCGAGAGATTGAAGCGCTTGGTGTTTCCAAACAGAAGTGGATGACCAGATCTACCTGCTGAGAACCTGAAACCGTGGCTCTGAACACACTTCTCGACCGGCACGCGACCTATCGGGCGAACGATCTAGCCGTCGTATTCGAGGACGAACGCCTCACGTGGGGGCAACTCCGTGAACGCGTCGATAATTTGATTCGGGGTCTCCACGCGTTGGGCCTCGGCAGGGGCGACAAGATCGCCATGCTGCTCGACAACTCGATGCCGGTCATCGAGTTGTACCTCGCAGCGGCCAAGGGAGGCTTCGTCGTGGTGCCGCTGAGTCCGCTGCTGCGAGGCAAGGGGCTCAGCACGCTGATCAACGACTCGGACGCTCTTGCGGTCGTGGCGACGGACCACGTAGCGCCGCATCTCGACGCGGCGCGCTCGGATCTCGTCAACGTCACGGAGGCACGCTTCTTCGTGGTCGGTGATCCCGTCGACGGATACCGGGCGTTCGACGAGCTTCATCTCGAGGGCGACGGCAGCGTCGTGCCGAGCGCCGATCTGTCCGACGAGGACCCGTACAACGTCATCTACTCGTCTGGAACCACCGGTCTGCCGAAGGGCATCGTTCACACGCACGGCGTTCGCGAGGCCTACTGCACGGGGTTTGCCGCCTCCTACCGGATTGCGCCGGACAGCGTGATCGTCCACTCCGGTTCGCTCGTCTTCAACGGCTCGTTCCTCACGGTCATGCCGTGGATGTTCACCGGCTGCAGGTTCGTGCTGATGCCGGGCTTCGACGCCGCGACGATGGTCGATCTCATGGAGGCGGAGAACGTCACTCACTCCATGCTCGTGCCGTCCCAGATCGTCCAGCTCCTCGAGGATGAGCGGTACTCGCACGACGGCCTGCCGAGCGTCGAGATGCTTTGCTCGGTCGGTGCCCCGCTCCTGCTCGAACACAAGCACGAACTGGCGCGCCGGTTCCCCGAACAGTGCTACGAGCTCTACGGGCTGACCGAGGGCTTCGTCACCGTTCTCGATAGGAACGACTTCCTGGAGAAGGCCGGGTCTGTTGGTGTGCCGCCACCGCTGTACGAGATGATCATCGTCGACGACGAAGACAACGAGGTGGCGGTCGGCGAGGTCGGCGAGATCTGCGGTCGCGGACCAATCACAATGCCCGGCTACTACAAGCGGCCCGATCTCACCGCGGAGGCCATCAGAGACGGCTGGCTGCACACCGGCGATCTCGGCTATATCGACGACGACGGGTTCCTGTTCCTCGTCGATCGGAAGAAGGACCTCATCATCTCAGGCGGAGTCAACGTCTATCCGAAGGACATCGAGGAGATCATCATCGCCCACCCGGCGGTCCAGGACGTGACCGTGTTTGGCGTACCCCATCCGACATGGGGAGAGCAGCCGATCGCAGCGGTGGTGCTGCGCGACGAGGCCGACCCGGTCGCCATCAAGGACTGGGTCAACGGGCGTGTCGAAGCCCGCTACCAGAAGATCGGCGATGTGACCGTGCTCGAGAACCTGCCGCTGAACGTGGCGGGCAAGACGCTGCGGCGCGTGGTTCGTGACGACTACATCGAGGGCCGGGAGGAGTAGGTCGCGGACGAGTTCGTCGCGACCGTGATGCGTGCTGCGGCAGCCTTACCGGCCGCGGTGTACACCGTGAGGTCGATCTCGCTGAGTCGCCGACCTCTCTCCTCTCGTTCGCCGGCGATCGTCGCCGACGTTGTAAGAGCATCGCCGGCACAAGCGGGTGTGAGCATCCTTAGCTCGCGACGCAGGATGACGCTCTCGGGACCGGACCAGTCGGTCACCACCCGATCGACGAAGCCGTGATAGAACATCGTGTTGAGGTAGACGTCCCGGGCACCCTGCGCCTGGGCGTACTCGCGGTCGTGGTGCCCGGGGAAGAAGTCGCGAGTCGTCGCTGCATCGAGTACGCAGCGTCCGACCGTGACCGGCATCGTGACGACGGGCAGATCGCCGGGCGGCGGCGATTCCTGCCGAGCGGGTTTCGCCGGCGCCTGCGCTGCGGTCTCGATGGCGTCGTATCTGTAGAGCACGTTCTCGTGCGTAGCGACGTGCCGGTCGTTCTGGTTCGTGACCTCCGTGACGGTCGTGACGAAGTGCCCAACACCGAGCGCGGTGCGCTTCTCGTCTGAGACGGCGGTTACCCGCTCCCGGTAGGTCAACCGTTCACCGACTCTCATGACCGCGTGGAACGTCGTGTCGGTGCCGACGTTGATAAGGGTGCGGCCGGGAAGTGGAACCTCCAGACCAAGGAAGGGCGAGTGATCGGGTCGGCCGGAGGGCGTCCACGGCAACGGGAACGACCAGACGATGAGCATGCCGGGCGGCGAGATGATCGCGCCGTGGCGCCGTTCGGCCGCCACCGGGTCCCAGTAGTTCTCGTTGGCGTCCTCCGTGGCGCTGCAGTAGTAGGCGATCTGCGCCTCGTTCACCGGATACGGTGCTTCGCGAACTGACTCGTGCCCAACCCATGTCTTCCCAATCGCGCTGGGCCCTTCCACGGCGTAGACGGAGACATCGGCGTAGTTCTCGGGCAGATCGGCGGGCGTCGTCATCGGTGTACCTCTGATCGTTCCGGTCGATCCATCCTACGGCGATGGAACGTGCGGTCGTTCACTCGACTGCCTGACGCCTGTCGTTTGTCGTCTGTCGGCTTCCTCTGCTACTCCGCTGCTCAGACCAGTCCTTGGAGCACTTCGTCGTACTGAGGGGCCACAACCGACCAGTCGTAATGCTGGACGGTGGTCGCGAGTTCGGTTGCGATCTCTGCTGCTGTTTCGCGGTGATCGATCGCCCATTGAGTTTTCTCGGCCAGGTCGATGTGGTCTTCGTAGA
>JAYEIJ010000078.1:0-3505 GCA_034660035.1 Actinomycetota bacterium
CAGGACGAACTCGACGCCAAACCGATCTCCAAGGAGGACAACGAGTGGCTCGCCCACATCGGGAGCACCTTCGCATGGCTCGTTGAAGTCATCAACCAGGGAGAGAAGGAGCCGACACCGATCATCGCCGACATCTTCCTCGATCCCTTCGCCGACGAGGTCCTCGAGATCGGCACCGGACCCCTCGACACGATCCACGTCCTCGTGCCGGATGACGACGGACGGTTCCAGGTGGCCACGGGCGCCGTCTACTCGTACTACGAGTTCTGGGGACCAAGGTCTGAGCGGCTGAGCGATGAGGAGTGGTGGGATCGGATCACCGCAGGTGACCTGCCGGAGCGGCCGTCGTGGTGGACAGACGAACTCGACTGATCCCGGGGCTTGCCCTGATCCTGGCGTGCGGATCGTGCGCGGCCGGCGGCTCGGTCGATGTTGCCTCGTCGCCCGCTCCCGCATCGCAGTCCCAAGCCGTGACGCTGATCTTCGCCGGAGACGTCATGCTCGGTCGCAGCGTTGCCCCGATCGCAGCGGCCGACCCGGACGGTCTCTTCGCCGACATTCGTCGTGAGATCCGGCGGGCCGATCTCGCCGTGGTCAACATCGAATCACCACTGACCGCTCGCCCGCACCAATCCCCGAACCCGTACGCTCTCGAAGCCGACCCCGCCACGGCACGGTTGCTCTCCGGCGCCGGCTTCGACATCGCCGGACTCGCCAACAACCACGCCGGGGATGCGGGTCCCGCATCCGTTCTCGACAGCATCGATGCGGTACACGCTGCCGGGATGCAGGCCGTCGGGGGCGGCGCCGACCTCGAGTCTGCATGGGAACCGGTCGTCATCGACGTGAACGGTGTGCGTGTGGCCTTCCTCGCCGTCGACGGGTCCGAGCAAGGTCTCGCAGCGACGGACCACACACCCGGGATCGCGTCATGGGATCCCGGTCTCGCCCGTGAAGCCATTCGCGAAGTCCAGAAACGGGCCGACGTCATCGTCGTCGGGTTGCACGGCGGCATCGAGTACTGGGAGGGCGCTGATCCCCTCCTGAGTCCTATCGCTGAGGAACTTGCCACATGGGGCGTCGACATCGTGTGGGGACACGGGCCGCACGTGGAGCAGCCGATCGTGATCATCGATTCAGACGACGACGGGCGACCAACCGTGGTCGCGACATCTCTCGGCAACTTCCTCTTCGACCAGAGGACCGCCGATACCAGCAACGGGATCCTCCTTGAGGTCCTGGTGGACCGTGACGGAGTCGTCGCGCATCGGGTCGGGAACAAGCACCACGACGATCTTCGCGTCCACTTCTCGGGGTGGCGAGTCCCCGGCGGTGACTCGGCGCTCGTCGACGGCCGATTGTGGTGTCTCGACCGCCCGGTCACACCGGTGGAGATCTCGGTCGATCTCGAGCCGTTCTCAGAGGGTGCTGTTATCGATGCGGCACGCGGCGATCTCGACGGTGATGGAACCACCGAGTATCTCGTGTCATACCGGCACCCGGTCCGCTCCAAACCGGACGATCCGCTGCCACAGCCTCCGGTGGACTCCGCGGGCATGAGCGCACACCTCGGCGTCCTCGACGCAACCAGAACACCGATCTGGTTGTCGCGCCGGCCCCCGCACGCGGTCGGAGCGGTGGCCGCGTGCGATGGAGCAGCGGCCTTCTCGTACACGACGCTCGACGACGACACCGTGGTCGCCACCGGAGTCGGATCATGGGGTGGGTTCGGCTTCGTGCTCGAGGAGGAACTGCCGGGCTCGGGACGGATTGGATGCGCCGACGTCGACGGGGACGGTCGACTCGACCCGGTAGTGATCGGTCGAGCACCGGCAGCGCCCTGACCGAGAGTCGTCATATGATCGCGGGAATCAATCGACCCGGCCGAGGTTCCCAGACACATGGACTTCCAAGAACTGCTCGATCATCGCGCCGACAAAGACGCCTTCTTCCACCGGAGTCCGCAGTCTCCGATCCCTGCGGACGAGCGAGCCTCCTTCGGAGGACTCGCCTACTACGACCCGACACCGGATCTCGTGTTCACCGTCCCCGTCGACGTCGTAGAGCCTGAGCCGGTGCAGATCGGAACGACAACCGGCGAAGAACGCACTTATCACAAGGTCGCCACGGCAACCGTCGTCATCGAAGGCAACGATGTGACCATCGGCCTGTACTCCACCGGTCACCCGGGGCTCTTCCTCCCGTTTCGCGATGCCACGTCGGGAAGCGAGACATACGGAGCAGGGCGCTACCTCGATATCGAGCCGAACGGCGACGGCACCGTCACCATCGATTTCAACGAGGCCTACGCACCGTTCTGCGCATACAGCGACGCATATTCGTGTGCGCTGCCGCCGTACGACAACTGGCTTGAAGTTCCGATTCGAGCAGGTGAACGCAACCCACCCGACTGAGCCGATACCCTCATGGTGATGCGCACGCTGATCACCATCAGAGAACCGGGCAGCGAGCCGGTACCTATCGTCGTCGACGGCGATAGATTCTCCGATCCGGACGACGGACCGATCGATCACGAGATCAAGACCGACCACCTCTATGCCCTGCCGGGCCTCGCAGACTGCCATGCCCACCTGGGTCTCAATCATGTCGGTGCGATGACGACGATCACCGAGGACGAGATCCGGGCCAACAGCGTCACCAACGCATGGATGCAGGTCGAGGGCGGCGTCCTCCTCATCGCCGACAAAGGCTCTTCGAGCGACGTCTCTCTCGAGATTCTCGATGCGCCCCCGACCGAACGGCCCATCGCCACCATGGCCGGTCGGATCATCGCCCCACGCGACGGCTACTACCCGGACTACGGGCACGAGGTCGACGAGGAAGGACTCGTTGAGGCGGTTCGTCAGGCCTCCGGGGGACGGGCCGAATGGGTGAAGATCATCGGCGACTGGCCGAGAAGGGGCCGTGGGACGGTCGCCAACTACGGCGAGTCCGCTCTGACGAGAGCGGTCGAAGTGGCGCACGCCGCGGGCCGGCGCGTCGCCGTTCACACCATGGCCCCCGAAGGGATCGGACCGGCCGTTGTCGCCGGTGTCGACTCGATCGAACACGGCCTCTTCCTCGCCGCAGACGACCTGCCCGGCCTCGCCGAACGGGGCGGGGCGTGGGTGCCCACGATCCTCGCCGCCGAAGCGATCATCGAGATGCTCGGCGCCGACAGCACGGGTGGCCGATTACTCGCCCGAGGCGTCGGCAACGTGCGAGACCTGCTCCCCGAAGCCGAACGTCTCGGCGTGACGATCCTCACCGGCACCGACCTCGCCATCCCCCACGGCAAGGTCGCCCACGAGGCCATCCGCCTCAACGAACTCGGCCTGCCACGCGAAGCGGCATTCCGAGCGGTCAGCGCGGCCGCGTTCGACTACCTGGGCATCGACCACGGCTTCTCCCCCGGCATGCCTGCCGACGCGGTGTTCTTCGCCGACAATCCGAGAGAACATCTCGAAACGCTCCTCGATCCTCAGGTGATCATCAGATCGGGTCG
>JAYEIJ010000079.1:0-2304 GCA_034660035.1 Actinomycetota bacterium
GTGTAGGTCATCAGGAGGACCGGCTTCCCGGTCAACGCTGTGACTCGTTCGGCGATCTCGAGGGAGTCCCCGATGGTCACCCCGGCGGCGAGAGCGCGCGACGCGGCCGCTGCGATCACCGGGCCATCCATCAACGGGTCCGCGTACGGGACGCCGATCTCGAATCCGTCGGCGCCGGCATCGGACATCGCCTCGAACATCGCGACGGACGAATCGACATCCGGGATTCCTGCGGTGAGATACGGCAGGAGCGCCGCACGACCCTCTGCCCTGACAGTCTCGAAGAGCGTGCGAAGTCGGTCCGCTCCCGTGTCAGTCATCGAGCGCCGCTATCTGCATCACGTCTTTGTCTCCACGACCGGAGAGCACGAGAGCCACGTTCTTGCCGATCAACGAAGCGGCTTCGCGCACGACCCATGCGACAGCGTGCGCCGACTCGAGCGCCGGGATGATGCCCTCGGTTCGAGAGAGAAGGTGGACCGCTTCGACCGCTTCTTCGTCGGTGACCGATTCGTATCGGACGATACCGGCATCCCGGAAGGCCGCATGCTCCGGACCCACGCCGGGATAGTCGAGACCGGCGCTGATCGAGTGCGCCTCGAGAACCTGCCCCTCGTCGTCCTGGAGGAGATAGGTGAACGAACCGTGAATCACGCCGGGGGTTCCTTCGATCAGGGACGCACCGTGTTTGCCTGTGTCGAGTCCGTATCCCCCCGCTTCAACACCGACGAGTTCGACGTCGTCGTCGACGTAGGTGGCGAACGCGCCGATGCTGTTCGAGCCTCCCCCGACACACGCCACCACGACGTCGGGTTCTGCCGATCCGTGGAGTTGCTCGTGCATCTCGTCGCCGATCACACGCTGGAACTCACGGACCATCCAGGGGAACGGATGCGGCCCGACCACGGATCCGATGATGTAGTGCGTGTCCTCAACACTCCCTACCCAGTCGCGCATCGCTTCGGAGACGGCGTCCTTGAGCGTTCCTGCGCCGGCATCGACGGGGATCACCTCTGCTCCGAGAAGGTGCATCCGGTAGACGTTGAGAGCCTGCCGTTCGATGTCCTTCTCCCCCATGTAGACGACGCACTCGAGACCGAACAGTGCGCAGGCGGTGGCGGTCGCGACGCCGTGCTGTCCGGCGCCGGTCTCGGCGATCACGCGCGGTTTACCCATGCGTTTGGCCAGCAGTGCTTGTCCCATGGTGTTGTTGATCTTGTGGGCACCCGTGTGCGCCAGGTCCTCGCGCTTGAGCCACAGATCGAATCCCAGTTCTTCAGAGAGGCGTTTCGCGTGGTAGACCGGCGTGGGTCGGCCGACGTAGGTGGTAAGGAGTTCCGCCAGTTCGGCTCTGAACGCACGATCGTTCCAGGCCGCGGTGAACTCCCGCTCGAGTTGGTCGAGGGCGGGCATCAGCGTCTCCGGCGCGTACCGTCCGCCGTACGCCCCGAACCTCCCCCGATCGTCCGGTCCGGTCATGTCCGCTTCGCCTCCTCCACGAAGGCTGCGACCCTAGCGACATCCTTGATCCCGGGCGCCGATTCGAGTCCGGAAGACGCATCCACTCCCCACGGGTGCACCGCCGCGACGGCGTCGGCGACATTCTCCGCGTTCAACCCCCCGGCGAGCACGAATCGTCGCTCCGGCCGGTCGATCGCTTCCCAGTCGAGCGGTACGCCGGTCCCGCCGTGCAGGTCGCCTGTGGCGGAGTCGAACAGCGGAATCTGTCCTTCCGGGATCCTGCCGGCGTCTCCGTCACCGATCGGTCGGAGGACGAGGAGTCCGGCTTGCTGAGCCCAGAGAGCGGTGGTCTCCGCATGGCGTCCATGCGGCTGGATCCCATCGGCTCCCGTTGCTTCGACCATGGCGGCGATCATGTCTCGAGACGCGTCAACCGTCACGAGAATCCGCAGCGCCGGCACGCCACTCATCAATGCCGCCGCCCGCTCGACGCTGATCCGGCGAGGCGATCGCGCGGCCAGGACGAATCCGAGAGCGTCCGCTCCTGCATCCACCGCGTCGGAAACGTCGCTTTCACGAGTCAGGCCGCACACCTTGACCCAGGTCACGAGCGGCCAACCAGTCGAGAAAGCGCCTTCCCCGGATCTGAGGCGACGATCAGCGCCTCGCCGACGAGGATGGCGTCGTACCCGGCGGCGGACATGCGCTCGGCATCGTGGGGATCGTGGATTCCGCTCTCCGCTACGGCCGTGATGCCCGGCCGCACGACGACGGCTGCCATACGTTCGGCGACCGCGAGATCGGTCGTGAACGTCGTCAGGTCCCGGTTGTTGATACCGATCA
>JAYEIJ010000079.1:2404-62225 GCA_034660035.1 Actinomycetota bacterium
GCCCGTTGTTTCGACTCTGAAGTGCGCGGATCAATGCATGCCCCTCACTGCAGGTGCGGCGCTGCGGCGATGGCGGCGAGCACGGCTGCGGCCTTGTTCACGCATTCGTCGTACTCGTTGGTCGGGACGCTGTCGGCAACGATCCCGGCACCCGCCTGCACCCATGCACGGGTTCCATCCGAGATCATCGTGCGGAGTCCGATCGCGGTATCGAGATTGCCGGCGAAATCGATGTAGCCGATCGCACCCGCATACGGACCCCTGGCCGTGGGTTCAAGATCGTCGATGATCTCCATCGCCCGGATCTTGGGCGCCCCCGTGACCGTGCCGTGCGGGAACGTTGCCCGCAGAACGTCGACGGGACCCAACCCCTCTCGCAATACTCCGGAAACCCCGGAGACGATGTGCATCACATGCGAGTACCTCTCGACGACCATGAGATCGTCGACCGTGATGGTTCCGAATTCGCAGACCCGTCCCAGGTCGTTCCTCGCCAGGTCGATCAGCATGACGTGCTCTGCCCGCTCCTTCGGATCGGCGAGGAGTTCCTCTTCGAGAGCCGCGTCGGCCTCGGGGTTCGCTCCCCTGGGCCGAGTCCCTGCGATGGGGCGACTGAAGGCGATCCGGTTCCGGACCCGCGTCATGAGTTCGGGCGAGGATCCCGCTATCGAGATCGAACCGTGCCTCACGAAGTACATGAACGGGGATGGGTTGACGAGTCGCAGCGCCCGGTAGACGGCGAAAGCGTTCCCATCGAACTCCACATCGAAGCGGATCGACGGGACGATCTGGAAGGCATCCCCGGCGTTGATGTGCTCGATCGCCCGACGGACCTCTGCGTGGAACGCCTCCGGACTCGTGTTCGCATGGGAGGGCGCTATCTCGTTGAACGCCGGACGGGCTGCGAGGGAACGGGTGGACACCCGCGCCATTCGCTCGACGTCGCTTGCGATGGCCGCCACCGCTTCGTCGTAGGCACGGGCCGGGTCGTCATCGACGATGACGTTCCGGATGATCAGGATCGTATCTCTGAGACGGTCGATCGCGGCAAGCCCACCGCCGACGTGCCACACCATCTCCGGAAGTCCTCGATCATCGGGAGGTGTCTCGGGCAAGGCCTCGACATACCGGACGGCGTCATATGCGAGGTAGCCGACGAGTCCACCGTGGAGCGGCGGCGTCTCACCAGGGAACCCACACTCCGAAGCGTCCGGCGTTTGGAATCGGGCGAGCAGCGACTCCAGCACGTGAAGCGGATCACCGTCCGGAAGGTCGATCTCGGCGCCCACCGCCTCGGTCGCGCCGTTCCCGGCGATCAGGGTGAACACGGGGTCCCATCCCACGAACGACCAGCGGGCCCATCGCTCACCACCCTCGACAGACTCGAGCAGGAAACCGTCGTCGTCACCGACCAGTGCTTCGAACACCGACACCGGTGTTTCCCGATCACCGAGGACCTCGGTCGCCAGCGGGACGACCGTGTACCGCTCGGCCAGTTCGAGGAACCGTTCCTTCGTCAACGAGATCTGCATGCGTCCACGTTAGGGCTGTTCGGTCATCCGCACCCGCGCCCCTACCCCGTCGTTCAGGAAGAGGACAGGCTGTCGAGACCGAGCCGGTCGAGCATGTCCGAGAAGAACCCGGACAGGTTCGCGATCCTGCCGGTGACCATCAGCAAGCCGAACACGGCGAGGAGAAGGCCGGAGACGACCGTGATCACCGTGAAGTGACGCTTCACCCAATCGAACGCCGAGAAGGCCTTCACGAGCAGCAACGAGGTCAACAGGAAGGGGATCCCGAGGCCGAGCGAGTAGAAGAACAGAACGAGCATCCCCTGGCCGACCGTGTCCGAGGTTGATCCGAGGAGCAGTGCCGACGCGAGGAACGGTCCGATGCAGGGCGTCCAACCGAACGCGAATGCGGCGCCCATGACCGGAGGTCCGAAGTAGCCGAATCTCCTGGCACCGTGAGACTCCACTCTCCGCTCGCGCATGACCGGCATGAGCCACGACGGGGTCCACACGGCCGTGATGGCGATGAACAGGCCCATGGCCACGATGACCCAACCGGCGACGATGCTGAACACAGGACGTGCGAGCAGCGACGATATCGACGTGGCCGTTGCACCGAGACCGACGAAGACCGCCGTGAAGCCAAGCACGAACAGGCCCGTCATTCCGACGACGCGCCGCATCGACACGTCTCCCTCGGAGAGTTCCTGCATCGAGTAGCCCGACATCAGGGAGATGTAGCCCGGGAGTAACGGGAGCACACACGGCGACAGGAACGATGCAGCGCCCGCGAATACTGCTGCGACAAGATTTACTTCGGTCAAAGGAACCTCCGGACGGCCACAGTGAACGGGAACGGTACCGGCACGCGGATTGTTCCCGATCGGAATTCGACCGCTCCGGCGGTAGGCTCCCAACGTCCCACCGATCCCCACCCTTCACGAATGCCTCTCCCACAGATCATCAATCCGACGAAACCATTCTCACCGTCCGATCGCAGGATCGTCTTCTTGCTGGGGATCGTTGCGTTCATCGCGGGGTACGGCGGGGCACAGATGGCCCACACCCTCCCCTATGCGCGTCTCTCTCTCGGCCTGACCGAGGGGAACATGAGCATCGTCTTCGCGATCGTCCGGGCTGTGTCGCTCCTCGGTGTGGCGTTCTCCATGATCGCCGATCGCAAGGGCCGCAAGGACCCTCTGATCATCGCGTTCGGTCTCCTCTCTCTCGGAAGCCTCCTCACCGCATTCGTGCCGTCCACCGTCGTGTACGTCGCGTCTCAGTCGATCGTTCGGGTTGCGGTCATCGCCGTCGCCGCACTCGGCATGGTTCTCCTCGCCGAGGAACTGTCACCGGGAATCCGGGCATACGGCATGGGCCTCTATGGACTCGCCGGATCGCTCGGTGTCGGCACGGGCCTCTTGCTCCTGCCGATCGCCGAACGCGCAGATAGCGGATGGCGCATTCTGTTCGCCCTCTCCGGCCTCGGTCTCCTCGCGATCCCGATGCTCCTGCGCTTCCTCCCCGAGAGCAGGGCCTACAAGCCCGGTCGTTCGATCTCGTTCATCGCGGCACTGAAGATGGGCCTCGGACGGCACTTCTGGCCGCTCGCCGCAGTGTCGTTCTTCGTGTCGGCATTCTCCGCTCCGGCATTCGACTTCGTGCTCGAGCGCCTGATCAACGATCTCGCCTGGGAGGCGAGTGCGGCTCGATTCCTCCTCATCGCCGCCAGCGGCCTGGGAGCCATCGGATTGCTGGTCGGCGGTCGGATGGCAGACAACACCGGTCGCCGGCCGACGGCGGCGATCGCTCTCGGCATCGGACTCGTCGGAGGTCTCGGCTTCTACCTCCTCAATTCCGGCTGGTTCCTCGCCGGTTCGATCTTCCTCGCCACGCTGGGGGCCACGATGCTGACTCCCGCGCTCGGAGCGCTCAGAGCCGAACTGTTCCCGACTCGTGTGAGGGCTACATCGGCGGCCTGGGTGACGAACGCGGCGATCCTCGGCAGCATCACCGGGTTCCTCATCGGTGGCGTACTCATCGACCGAATCGGCTTGCCGCTGACGGTCGCTTCTCTCGGCTCCGGCCTCTTGATCTCGATCTTCCTGGTCCTCAGGCTTCCCGAGACGAAGGGGATGGATCTGGTCCGTTCCGGGCGAAGCGATTCGAGTACCACCACCACAGACTCGTAACCCGAACGAGCATCAGCACCACGATCGCGGCCCACACTCCCACGAGACCCAATCCGAGCGGAATCACGGCCAGCAGGAAGCCGACGGCCGCTACGCCCGCCGCAAGTGTGCTCCCGGCCAGGAAGCCGAACGCCGCAGCGCCGATGGCGATGCCGTCCCACACGAAGGCGAAGCTGTTGATGGGTTGCATCACGATGAGGATGGGGAGGATCGACGCGAACGCCATCACCACCGCTTCGTCCACCGTGAACCACGAAGCCAGCCATGGTGAGGTCACGCCAAGCACCGTTGCGAGCACGATCCCGAACAAGAAGCCCAGCGCCAGGAGTCGATTGGACACCTCTCGAGCGATCGCTCGATTGCCCGCTCCGATCTCCTTGCCAACGATCGCTTGACCGGCGATGGCCAGGGCATCCATGACGAGTGCCAGGAAGATCCAGAGCTGGATCGCGATCTGATGCGCCGCGACGGCCGCCGTTCCGAGGCGGGCGGCGACCATCGTGGCTGCGGTCAGCGCAACCAGGAGCGACGCGTTGCGGAGCACCATCGCCTTCCCCGCGCTGAACAGCGGGCCAAGGGCACGCCGCTGAGGCCATCCGAACCCGATGCCCATCTCCACGCGACGAGTCCAGAAGAACAGCGCGACGAACCAGATCGCTCCGAACCACTGCGCCGTCACTGTTGCCCAGGCGGCGCCGGCGATCCCCCATCCCAGTCCGAAGATCAGGATCGGGTCGAGTACGAGGTTCACAGCGTTCAGGCCGAGCGTCACGACCAGCGGGGTGCGCGTATCCTGATACCCGCGAAACGCGCCGTGACCGACAAGGATCACAAGCAGCGATGGAACGCCCAACGCACGGATTCGAAGGTAGGTCGCGGCGCCTTCGAGTACGTCGCTCTCGGTGCCGAACGCCCTCAGGAGGGGCTCGCCCAGGACGACCAACGCGACCGCGGCGACCACGCCGGCAACAGCCGAGATAGCGAGCGCGGCGACGGTGAACCGGCCCGCTTCGGTCCGGTCGCCCGCTCCTATCGACTGAGCGACGAGAGGCGTGACCGCGTATCCGAGGAAGTTGAAGATGGCGAATACCGCTAGGAAGATCGCTGAGGCGATGGCGACAGAGGCAAGTGCCGTCGCACCGAGTCGGCCGACGAACGCCGTGTCGATGAGCGAAACCAGCGGATCGGCAGCCAGCGCCCCGAGGGCGGGGAGACCGATCCGGATGATCTCCCGGTCGTACGGGGTTCTTCTGAAGGCCGGGATCATTCCCGAGTCTTATCGGGGTACGAGCACCGGTCGGCGAGCAAGCATCCGACGCACTCGGGCTTCCTCGCGTCGCACACCTCGCGACCGAACTGGATGAATCGCATCGAGACAGCTTCCCAGTCGCTCTCGGGATAGAGAGCCTTCAGAGCGCTCTCGATCTTGACCGGGTCGGATGCGGCCACCAACCCCAGCCTGTTCGAGACCCTCTTCACGTGGGTGTCGACGGCGATCGCCGGGATGCCGAAGGCTTCAGCGAGCACCACGCTGGCGGTCTTCCTGCCGACGCCGCGCAGTTTCACGAGTTCATCGAGATCGGCGGGCACAACGCCGTCGTCACGATCCACGAGATCCGCCGCCAGGGAGATGATCGACTTGGTCTTCTGGCGGTAGTACCCGGTGGAGAAGATGACCTCCTCCACTTCTTCGGGATTCGCCGCCGCCAGATCCTCGGGCGTCGGCCAGCGTTCGAAGAGAACGGGCGTCACCTTGTTCACGTTCGCGTCGGTCGTCTGTGCCGACAGAACGGTCGCTACCAGCAGGTTCCAGGGATCCACGTAGTCGAGCGCGGTCGAGATCTCCGGATACTTCTTCTTCAACCGGTTCAGGATGACCCGTGCGTTGCGTCGTTCTTCGGTGGTGGGTGCAGCCATGGGGAGACAGTAGGCGGGAAGGGGGAGACAGCGGACAGCAAACAGCAGACAGCACACAGCAGACAGCAAACAGCAAACAGCAAACAGCGGACAGCACACAGCACACAGCACACAGCACACAGCAGACAGCAGACAGCAGACAGCAAACAGCAAGAGCCATACGGAATACGGATTTCGAGCAGGAATCTCGAGGATTTCTTTCTGGATATCGGGTATCCCCCGGTTTTCTGTCACAGCGGGTTGATACTTTGTCCGTATGTTGTTCCAGACCCGCACAGCAGACGACATGGCGAAGAGGCTTCGCGACGTCGAGGCTGAGATCTCGGACCTGCGCTGCGAGCAGGCGGTGTTGGTCAACGAGTTGAGCAAGACCAACGCCGCATCCAAGGACGGACATCGGTCACTCGTAGAGTGGATCTCCGCAGAGCTCGACGTGTCGAGGGCGTCGGCGTCTGAGTTGGTGTTCTGCGGCAGGCATCTCACCAAGTACCGATGGGTCAACTATCGCCTCGCCGAGGGTCTCATCACCTTCGATCGTGCCGTCGGACTGATGCGCCTCGCCGACGCCGGAGCCGACCGGGCCACCATCGAAGATGCTGAGAGCATGGACCTTGCCGGCCTGAAGCGTCTCATCGCACAGCAGCGCAGGGTGACCCGCCGTGACGAACGGCAAGCCGCGCAGGAACGCTTCGCGATGATCCAGCCGAACCTCGACGAGTCCGCCTGGCGGATCTCGGGCGTGTTGCCCGGTGTCGACGGTCAGATCGTCTACCGGGCCCTCAACGAACGCTCGGACGAACTCCGACGGCTCCCCGGCAGCGACCAATACACCAGGGGGCAGCTCCAGGCTGACGCCCTGGTCGCCATGGCTCAAGACTCAATGAACCGAACCAGCGACCGGACCGCATCGAATGGAGGATCGGTGACCGTGTTCGTCGACCTGGAACAAGCGAACGGAACCGGCGGGGAAACAGGCTGCGAACTCGAATACGGACCGAGGATCGGGCCTGCGGTGCTCGAGGAACTGCTCTGTACCGGCACCGTGCAGATCATCGGCCTCCAGGACGGCGAACCCGTCGTCGTCTCGAAGGCCTCGCGTGCGATCCCGCCCGCCATCCGGCGTCTCGTAGCGGCCCGCGACGGCGGCTGCACCATCGCAGGCTGCACCAGCCGCTACCGGCTCGAACCCCACCACATCAGGTTGCGTTCACAGGGAGGGACACACGACCCGGAGAACCTCACCACCCTCTGCTGGTTCCACCACCACGTCGCCATCCATCAACAAGGCCTCAGAATCGACCCCGACTCACCGCCGCTCCGGCGCCGACTCATCCGAACCCCCAAAGGCCCCGACCCGCCGGTATGAGTAGCGGAGTAGCCGAGTAGCCGAGTAGCCGAGTAGAAGGCACACCTTCCACCGACTACGGACTACGGACTACTGATTACTCTCCCACCCATGGATATCGCTGCAATCGTTGAAGAGCGGGGACGGGTCGCCGGAGATCTTGTGCTCGTTGACGACTTTCTCAACCACCGGGTCGATCCCGTGATCATCGACGACATCGGACGGCAGATCGCCGAACACTTCGCCGATCTCAAACCGGACCTCATCGTCACAGCCGAAGCTTCCGGGATTCCGCCCGCGATGGCGACGGCCCGCTATCTCCCGCTGCCTGTGGTGTACGCGAAGAAGTATCACTCGATCGGCGAGCGAGACACGTTCGTTCGCGAGGTGCACTCGCCGACCAAGGGTGTCGAATACCGCATCGAGGTCGCACGACGTGCCCTCGAATCGGGCGGCCGCGCCGTCATCATCGATGACTTCCTGGCAGGAGGGAGAACGGCGCAGTCGCTCGGCCAGATCGTCGAAGAGGCCGGCTGTGACATCGTCGGCTACGCCTTCGTGATCGAGAAGCAGTTCGCAGGCGGTCGGGACGTTCTCGAGTCGAACGGATGGGACGTCTGGTCGCTCGTCGAGATCGCCGGCATCGCGGACGGGAAGCCGGTCATCGCCACCCGATAGGAACGTGACCCGGCTTCGCCGGGTGTAGTCGGTACTCGGTACTCGGTACGCTTGTGTGGCTCTTCGAATACGAGCGGGGTGTGGCGAAGAAGAAGCTGGTAGTGAGTCGGGTGAAGCCTCGGAACGCCGTACGTCCCACGAAGTACGTAGCGCGTACTACTGCCTGCAGTCTCCCCGGTTCTAACCGACCCCACCCATTCCCAAAGTGTCAGATGTCGTCGGGATCAACGCCGGACGTCTGAGGAGTCCGTGTAGCTTCTTTCGGATGAGTCAACGGATGCAGGCCTACGTCGGGTTGGTCGTTGCTGCGTTCCTCTTCGGAGCCACGTTCGTCGTGGTGAAGGAAGCGGTTGTGGCGATGCCGCCGCTCGCCTTCGTGGGTTGGCGCTTCCTGCTCGGCGCTGCCGTGCTCTTCCTGTTCGCCCGGCCCCACGGCCGATCGATCTGGATCGATGGCCTCATGGCCGGCATCTTGCTCTTCATCGGTTTCGCGTCGCAAACGGCAGGGCTCACATCGACAACCGCATCGAACTCCGGCCTGATCACCGGTCTCTACGTCGTATTCACTCCGCTGCTCGCAGCGGCGGTCCGTAGGAGAGCCCCGGCCGTCTCAACCGTGTTCGGTGCGTTCCTCTCGGTCATCGGTCTCGGTTTCCTGACGATCACCGCCGGGTTCGGCTTGAACAGCGGTGACATCCTCACGATCGTGTTCGGTCTCGCAAGTTCGTCCCTGTTCGAAGGATTCCCCCTGCCTTCGCCGTCCGTTCTTCCAGCGCTGATCGGCACCGGTGTCATCGTGGCGGCGGGCGCATTCCTGTTGCAGGTCCGAGCTCAAACGGTGATCGGACCGAGTAGGACGGCGATCGTCCTGAGCGCAGAGCCCCTCTTCGCCGCCGCCACCGCGGCGGTGGTTCTAGGCGAACGGCTGACACTTCAGGGGTGGTTCGGTGCGGCGATGATCATGATCGGGATGTACGTCGTGCTGGCCTTTTCACCGGCGGAGCACGCCGACCTCGTCGCGGCCGAAGCGCTGAGTGAGGTTCACTGACGTCTCTGGATACGCCGAATCCACCGGGCGCAGATCGAGATGGCGGCGAGGAGAACGAACAACACGAGAAACAGCAACACGAGAAACTCCGGGCCCGCGAAGTACGACGTCGAGCATGTTCCCAGGCCACCAGGGCAAAGGCCCCAACCCGATCCTCCGCCGGCGAGGTCGGCGAGAACCACCATCGGTACCAACGCCGTGGCAACGGCAGCAGCCACGAACACACCGAGCAGCATTCGGAGAACGATCAACACGGCACGGAGGCTACCCCGGATCAGCGGTTGCCCCGCTTCCCGACACGCTGCTACGGTCAAATGCCACTCATGTCATTCCCAACGAACCCCACTCCAAGTCCTGTTCCCTCCGGGTACCACGTTGAGTCGTTCACCCAAGAAGAGCGGATCCTGCTGAGCCGCTTCTTCACCAACGTCGATGGACCGGTGTTCGGAATCGTCAACCTTCCCGAGGTCGTGAAGGGAGCGCTCTTCGCTCGATACAGCCGGTCACCGAACTCGGTCCGCCGTCTCTTCCTCGACGAGTTCGTCTCCCAACCCGAACTGGGCGTCCATGCCATCGCCGGAACCCTCGACGAGACCGACCCGGCCGTCGGCCTCGCTAAGGCCCGGGGCCTCTATGACCGGGTGTTCACGCAGTTCGGTGACGACTCCGTCGCGCAGCTCGGCGGCGCCCACATCGCATGCGAGCAGGCGTCCAACGTTCTCACGAAGGTCCTCGAGTGGGGCCGTCTTGCTTCGTATCTCGAGCAGTCCACCCGGTACATCTTCTACGACCGGAAACTCGGCGGCCGTTACCGCTACCACGTACCCGAAGAGCTCATCGGCTCAGCCCTCGAGACCGACTTCCGCTCGACGATGGACGGCCTCTTCGATTCCTACTCGTCCTTGATCGGTCGTGCCGTCCCCTACTACGAGACTCTCTTCCCGAAGCAGGACACCGATTCGATGGGCGTATGGCGTTCAACGATCCGCGCCAAGGCCTGTGACGACCTGAGGGGCATGCTCCCGGCTGCGACTACGTCCAACGTCGGCATCTTCGGAAGCGGCCAGGCTTACGAGATGCTCTTGATGCGGATGAGGGCGCACCCGCTTGCGGAGATCCGTAACTACTCCGATCTGATGCTCACAGAGCTGCGCTCGATGATCCCCTCGTTCCTCACGCGGGTCGACGTCCCCGATCGCGGCGGCGCGTGGAGCGACTATCTGGCGTCGGTCGCAGCAGACCTCGAGGAACGGGCGGATGCTCTCGATCTCACACCGGAGGATCGACCGCAGGTGAAGCTCGTCGAGTGGGATCCCGACGGCGAGACGAAGGTCGCGGCGGCGGCGCTCTACGCGGTCAGCGATCTCCCGGACGACCAACTCCTCGCGCACGTGCGATCCCTCCCAGCCGAGGATCGAGCGGATCTCATCACGGCGGCAGTTGGGACACGCGGGAACCGGCGCCACAAGCCGGGCCGCGCCATGGAGCGGACTTCTTACCGATTCGACGTTCTGTCCGACTACGGCATCTTCCGCGATCTACAGCGCCACCGGATGCTCACGATCGAGTGGCAGCGCCTCTCCACAGACCACGGGTACATCACGCCCGACGCCCTCGCCGACTTCGGAGCAACGACGGCATGGGACGAAGCGATGGAGCGAACGGCACAACTTGCCACGCGGATCGCCGCGGCTCACGGCCCGACGGTCGCTCAGTACGCGGTTCCGTTCGCCTACCGGGTTCGCTACTACATCCAGATGAACGCCCGAGAGGCGTTCCACCTGCTGGAGTTACGGAGCCAGGCGTCGGGCCACCCCGGGTATCGCAAGGTAGCCCAGGAGATGCACCGGCTCATTCGCGACAAGGCCGGCCATCGAATCATCGCCGACGCGATGCAGTACGTAGACCACAACGACTACGACCTGGCAAGACTCGAAGAAGAGAGAAGACTGGCCGCAAGGAGAGCGGCGCTGGGATTGAAGCCCTGAGCTTTGAGCCTTGAGCAAGATCGGGTCCATAGCTCATGGCTGGTAGCTGGCAGCTCCCGTCTTTCTACCGTCTACTTTCTACTTTCTACTCCTTCAACGAGATCCTCAGAACCAGGGCGTCGTCTTCTACCGCCCATTCCGCGCGGCCTACCAGCGAGTAGTCCATGTAGTCGTTCTCCGCGCTCTCGATCCAGACGCGGCGAGCATCACCCTCAAGCGGTGGGATCCCCCGCTCCTTCACGGCATGCGCCCGGTCTCGAAATCGGGCAAGGAACTCATCGACGTTCAACTGGGCCATCGGATCTCCTGTTCGTCTAGACCGAAGCGTACCCGACCGTCCGCCTCCGGTGAAGGTCCGACCTGACGCCCCGGCTACCCTGACTGCATGCTCGATCGACGACTTCTCATCGTCTCCGGCAAGGGTGGTGTCGGAAAGTCCGCGGTCGCGGCAGCCCTTGCCAGCCTGGCCGCTCGTCGCGGGAAACGCGTCCTCGTTCTCGCGATGATCCAGCCCAGCGGACTCGCCGCCCACCTCGGCGTCGACTCCCTCCACTACGAGCCGACTCGCATCCACCCCGGGCTGTACGGCGCGGTTGTTGATCGCTCCCATGCCCTCGAGGAGTACCTCGGACTCCAACTCCACGTGCCCCGTTCTCTCCCAATGAGACAGCTCTCCGGCGCCCTCAGTGTGCTGGCCGACACGGCCCCCGGGATCCGGGAGATCGTCACGATGGGAAAGCCGATCTTCGAGGTCCAGAGCGGGAAGTGGGATCTCGTCATCGCCGACGCTCCCCCGCTCGGCCAACTTCAGTCTTACCTTGCAGCACCTCAGACCATCACCGGACTCGTCCCGACCGGCGCCGTACGTGAACAAGCCTCCCGGCTCGAATCCACGCTCTCGGATCCTGCTGTCAGCGGATTGCTCCTCGTAACGACCCCCGAGGAACTCGCCGTTCACGAGACGAGAGAGGCAATCGCCCACATCGATGGCCAGAGGCAGATCCTTATCGTCGGTGTGGTCGCCAATCGTGTGCTCGAACCGCTCGGAGTCACAGCGGACGCGATCGCGGCCGTGCCGGACGGTCCAGCGCGGGACGCCGGTCTGCTCCACACCGGATTGGTCGAGTCCCAGACCGTTTGGCTCAACTCGATTCCCGAGGATCCTCGACTCCCGTTCCTCTTCGGATTCCACACCCCCGCCGAAGTGTCTTCCCGACTTTCCGAGATCTGTGAGTCGTTCGCATGACACGGGAAACCACAACCGTGATCGTCACCGGAGCCGGTGGTGTCGGCAAGACGACGATCTCGGCCGCCATCGCCACGCGTCTGGCAGGATCCGACCGGCGCACCGTCGTCATGACCGTGGATCCTGCGCGTCGTCTCGCCGACGCACTCGATCTGCACTCCCTGTCGAACGAGCCGACCCCGGTGCCCGGCGTCACCGGACTCTGGGCCTCGACGCTCGACGCGACCGCATCCTGGGAAGGAGTCGTCCACCGCTACAGCGATCCCGACGTCGGCGAGCGGCTTCTCAAGAACCACTACTTCCGCGCCATCGCCGATCGCTTCCCCGCCGCCCAGTCTTTCGCTGCCGCCGAGACGATGTCGATGATGATCGAGTCGGGCAACTGGGATGCGATCATCGTGGACACACCCCCCTCGGCCGGCGGCCTCGATTTCTTCCTCGCTCCATCCCAGACGGCGGAACTCATCGGTGGCAAACTCCTCCGGTGGCTCACCGGATCGCAACTCCCGGGCCGACGCTTCCTCTACCGGTTCACGGGTCGCCCCATCCTCAAGATCGCGGATGCGATCCTCGGCGGGCCCCTCCTCGAGGACGTCGCCGAGTTCCTGCTCGACCTCCGGAGCATGTACGACCGCCTCGCAGCGCGCGCCGCCACCATCAATCGTCACCAACAGCGCTCTACCACGCTCGTTGTGACAACGGCCGACCCGGCCCCGGTAGCCGAGGTGCTTCGGTTCTTCGAGGAACTGACGGAGGTCTCCATCGAACCCGCCGCCGTGATCTTGAATCGTGCGTTGCCGCTCGAATGGACGGCCGCCGCCCGTCAACCGATTCGCGGGATCCCGGATGCCGACCTCCGGGCCATCCTCAAGGCGAACCTGGTCAGATGGGGCGGTGAAGCGCATCGGCAGACGACGTCCATGGAGGGCATCGCCGATCGGTACGGAGTGCCGCTCATCACCGTGCCGTGGGTCGCAGACTCTCCCACGACCGTGGATGCTCTCGGCCGGCTTCTCGATGGCGTTGAAGGCCTGGACGCGCTGGCAGCACACAGCTGACAGCAGACAGCGAAGACACATACGGCATTTCCGGCTGTTCGCTGTCGGCTTGCTCTCACATCACCACGGAGGGACCGAGCAGCTCCCTCAACTCGGCGAAGAGTGCTGAACGCGGCTCGACCCTGTGCTCCGCGCCCAGTTCGATGACCCGCTCACCACCGTCGGAAGTCATATGCAGGAACACGCCTGCGTTCCCGGGGTGATTCGCGAGCACAGCACGCAACTGCTCTACCGCTGAACGCGACATCCGGGTCGCCGGCACGCGAAGCCGGACCGTCGCTTCGGCTTCGAGACGCGGTTCGCGAACCTGCTGCGCGATCAACTTGACGTCATCACCTCGATGATCGACACGACCCGTGATCACGAGCACGGCGTCCTCTCGAATCATCGGTCCGAACTCAGCGACGGTGCGAGGGAAGCACACAACCTCGACCGATCCCTGCAGGTCTTCGAAGTTGAAGAAGTACATGGGATCTCCGGCCTTCGTGTACCGGGTGGTGATCGACCCGACGACGCCGCCGATCGTGGCCGTCGTCTTGTCCTCCATCTCCCACATGCCGGGCATCGACGTCGAGCACATCGCTTCGAGCGCCTGTTCGACACCCAGGAGCGGGTGGTCGGAGACGTAGAGACCCAGCATCTCCTTCTCGAAACCGAGTTTCACCTTCTTCCCCCATTCGATGTCGGGAATCGCGAGGCCCTCCGATTCCGCTCCATCGTCCCCGCCTCCGAACAGGCTGTACTGCCCCATGTCTTCAGCGCGACGGCGTGCGATCGTTGCGTCGAGTGTGTCGTGGGCAACCTCGAAGAGACCGCGCCGGGCGTGGCCCAGCGAATCGAATGCGCCCCCCTTGATGAGCGATTCGACCGTCCGCTTGTTCAGGGCACTCACGTCGACCCGATCGACGAAGTCGCCGAAGTCCTCGAACAGACCCCCGGTGTCCCGCTCCTCGACGATCTGGGCGACGACCGCTTCCCCGACGTTCCGGATCGCGGACAGACCGAACGAGATCGATCCGTCCCCGCCGACGAAATCCGACTCCGAGACGTTGACGTCGGGAACGTGCACCGGGATGCCCATGATCCGGCACTCATGGAGGTAGATCGCGGTCTTGTCCTTGTCGCGCTTGACGGCCGTCAGGAGAGCCGCCATGTACTCCGCCGTGTAGTGGACCTTCAGCCAGGCTGTCTGGTAGGCGACGAGAGCGTATGCCGCCGAGTGCGACTTGTTGAAACCGTAGCCGGCGAAGTGCTCGATGAACCCGAAGAGCTCCCTTCCCAGTTCTTCAGAATGACCACCCGCGACACATCCGGCGACGAACTTCTCCTCCTGCTCCTTCATCACCGATGGGATCTTCTTCCCCATCGCCTTGCGAAGCATGTCCGCCTCGGCCATGGAGAAGCCGGCCATCATCTCGGCGGTCTGCATGACCTGCTCCTGGAACACCATGACCCCGAAGCTGTCCGACAGCACGTTCTCGAGATCCGGGTGGAGATACTCGATCGGCTTCTTGCCGTTCTTCCGATCGGCGTACTCGAGATGCATCCCTGCACCGAGCGGTCCCGGCCGATACAAGGCATTCAGGGCGACGAGATGGTCGAACACCTCCGGCTTGAGGTTCCGCATCAGCGCCCGCATGGGGCCCCCCTCGAACTGGAACACGCCCATCGAGTCGCCGCGCTGGAACATCTCGAACACGAGTGGATCGTCGAGGGGTACGGCGTCGATGTCCGGCCGCGAACCGGTGTTTCGCTCGATCAACTCGAGCGCCCGCTCGATCGTCGTCAGGTTGCGAAGACCGAGGAAATCCATCTTGAGGAGACCCAGATCATTGATGGCGTGCATTTCGTACTGTGTGACGATCTCGGCGTCCGCGCCCTTCCGCTGAACGGGAACGACGTCGGTCAATGGCACCGGCGAGATAACGACGGCGGCGGCGTGGATCGAATCCTGTCTCCGCAGCCCTTCCAGGCCACGCGCCGTCTCGATCACTTCTCGCGTGATCGCATCAGAGTCGTAGAGTTCACGAAGACCTGCCGCGGCCGTGAAGTGGTCCCGCTCTGCCTGGTCCCCCTCCCGTCCCGGATCCTCGAGACACTGCCCGAGCGTCGCATCCTTGCCGAGGATCGAGGGCGGCATCAGCTTCGCTGCGCGATCACCGACGCCGTAGGGGTGGCCGAGCACCCTGGCGGCGTCGCGGATCGCCTGTTTGCCCTTGATCGTCGAGAAGGTGATGACCTGGGCGACGTGATCAGAGCCGTACCGCTCGGCGCAGTACTGGATCATCTCACCGCGATATCGCTCATCGAAATCCATGTCGATGTCCGGCATCTCACGCCGGCCCGGATTGAGGAAACGCTCGAAGATCAGCCCGTATGCGATCGGATCGAGACCGGTGATCTCCAGGCAGTACGCAACGATCGATCCTGCCGCGCTTCCGCGTCCCGGACCCGTCCGGATGCCGCGCTCTTTCGCATGGCGGATCAGATCCCACACGATCAAGAAGTACGCAGAGAAACCCATCTCATGGATGACCCGCAACTCGTAGTCGATCCGCTCGGCGATCTCCTCGTCCAGTTCCCCGTACCGCCGTCGCGCTCCCTCCATCACGAGGTCGCGCAGGTAGCTCGTCTCAGTCGTGCCGTCGGGTACCGGGAACTGCGGGAGCAGGATCTTGTCGAACTCGATCTTGACGTCAACGCGATCGGCGATCAGGAGGCTGTTGTCCGTTGCTCCCGGATACCGGTCGCTCGGGAACCGCTCGCGCATCTCTCTCGCGGTCTTGATGTAGAACTCCTGCGAGCCGAATCGGAATCTCTCCTCATCGCTCTTGTTCGCACCCGTCTGGATACAGAGCAGCACGTCATGGGTCTCAGCCTCGTAGGCGTACGTGTAGTGGCTGTCGTTGGAGGCGAGAAGTGGGGCCCCGATGTCGGTGGCGATCTGCAGCAGATCATCCATGATCCGTTGCTGCCCGGCGATCCCATGGTCCTGCACTTCGATGAACCAGTTGTCCTTGCCGAAGATGTCCTGGTACATCGCAGCGGCTTTCACCGCTGCGTCGTAGTCGCGAACCTGTCCGATGTTGCCTTCCTCGCCCGTTCCATCCGGTGCGAGCAGTTGCGGGACGTGGCCACCGAGGCATCCCGACGCCGCGATGATCCCCTCGCTGTACTCGGCGAGCAGTTCACGATCCATGCGAGGCTTGTAGTAGAAGCCCTCGAGATAGGCCTTCGATGCGAGCTTCATGAGGTTGCGGTATCCGACCTCGTTCTCCGCCAACAGCGTCAAGTGATAGCGCTTGTCCTCGCGACGGGGCAGCCGGTCGAAACGCGAACCGGGCGTCATGTAGGCCTCGATGCCGAGCACCGGCTTGATCCCGATGTCTGTTGCCGCTTTGTAGAAGTCGATGACCCCGTAGAGCACACCGTGGTCGGTGATAGCGATCGCCGGCTGACCGTCTGCGGCCGCCGCACGAACCATGTCCTTCACGCGCGCTGCACCGTCGAGCATCGAGAACTCGGAGTGAACGTGAAGATGGGCGAAACCGTCGCGCGGCAACGGGACTCCTCGGTGGACGAACTACAGCTATGTAAGCACGACCCGCGATGCCATGCGATACCGGACCGCGGTGCTCCTCAACCCTGCCTATCCTCGATGAACACCCCGACTTTCAAGGAGCATCGTGCGCATTGGAATCCTCACCGGCGGCGGAGACGTTCCCGGTCTCAACCCGTCGATCAAGTCCGTCGTCACGCGGGTAGCCAACGGTGGTCACGAGGTCATCGGCATCCGACACGGCTGGGGCGGTCTCCTCAATGCCGAACTCGCCGACCCGGCCTCCATGGCGGAGAACTTCATCGATCTCAACCCGGGCAACGTCCGAACCGTCGATCGCACCGGTGGGACGTTCCTCCACACCAGTCGCACCAACCCGGCAAAGGTCAGTCGCCAGGAGTACCCCTCGTTCCTCGGGGATCCCCCGGAAGGGGATGGACCGTTCGACGCAACGGATCACGTGCTGCGCGTCATCGAAGCGATGAAGATCGACGTGCTCATCCCGATCGGCGGCGATGACACGCTCTCCTACGGACTGCGCATGCACGAAGAAGGCGTTCCGGTGATCGCTATTCCGAAGACGATGGACAACGACGTCCACGGCACCGACTACTGCATCGGTTTCTCGACCGCGGTCACGCGGGGGGTCGAGTTCATCCACAACCTCCGCACCAGCACGGGGAGCCACGAGCGGATCGCCGTGGTCGAACTCTTCGGACGCTACTCGGGCGAGACCTCGCTGGTCACCGCGTACCTCGCAGGAGTCGACCGTGCGCTGATCCCCGAAGTCCCGTTCGACATCGACCGGCTCTCAGAACTCATCATGAAGGACAAAACCGACAATCCGTCGAACTACGCGATGGTCACGATCTCGGAGGGCGCGACGATCAAGGGTGGAGAGATGGCGCTATCGGGCGAGTCGGATGCCTACGGTCATCGCAAACTCGGCGGGATCGGGCAGTTCACCGGGGATCTGCTGGCGGAACGCACCGGCCAGGGGATCATCAACCAGACCGTGGGGTATCTGATGCGGTCGGGCCGTCCCGACTCTCTCGACCTCATGGTGGCCCGCAACTACGCCGTCATGGCGGCCGACCTGGCTCTCGAAGGTGCGTCCGGACGCATGATCTCGCTCCGTGGAGGCACGTACACGCACGTGCCGATCTCGGTCACCGGCGAGGGTGTGAAGCGCGTCGACGTCACTGAGTTGTACGACTCGATCAACTACCGGCCGAAGGTACGCCACGTCGCCGGTAAGCCGATGTTCCTCTACTAGGACCGCGCCAGGGAGATCAGCGAATGAGCGTCATTGGAGTCCTGACGGCCGGCGGGGATTGTCCCGGTCTCAACGCCGTCATCCGAGGCATCGTGGCTCGCGCTCAGGAGCGCGACTCCGAGGTGCTCGGCATCAGGAACGGCTGGGAAGGCCTCATGAACGGCCTGACCGTATCGCTCGACCGGGATGCCGTGCGCGGCATTCTGGCGAGGGGCGGAACGATCCTCGGAACGTCGCGCATGGACCCCTACGTCCACGGTGACGGCTACGCCTCGTGCGAACGGACCATCAAGGCCAACGGCATCGACAGCCTCATCGTCATCGGAGGCGACGGGACGCTGCGATCGGCGCTGAAGCTCTCTGAAGAAGGGCTGCCGGTCATCGGTGTGCCGAAGACAATCGACAACGACATCTGCGGCACGGACGTGACGTTCGGGTTCGACACCGCGGTCGGCATCGCGACCGAAGCGATAGACAGACTCGCAACCACGGCCGAATCCCACAACCGGGTGATCGTGGTTGAGGTGATGGGCCGGACGAAAGGTTGGATCGCCACGTACGCCGGGATCGCCGGCGGTGCCGACGCCATCATCGTCCCCGAGTACGAGTACGACATCGACGACGTCGTCGACACACTTCGCCGGAGGCACCGGAAGGGCATCAAGTACTCGATCGTCGTCGTCGCTGAGGGGGTGCATCCACCACCCGGATACGAACCCGCCGAGCAGAAGAAGGACGCGTTCGGGTTCGATCGACTCGGCGGTGTGGGCTACCTCATCGCAGCGGCGATCGAGGATCGCACCGGCTTCGAGGCCCGTGTCTCCGTGCTCGGTCACGTCCAGCGCGGCGGCACCCCTTCTGCCTTCGACCGGGTCCTGGCGACACGGCTCGGTGTCGGTGCTGCCGATCTCGCCATCAACGGAGAGTCCGGTGTGATGGTGGCGCTGCGTTCGATGAACATCGAGTCCGTGCCACTGAGCGAAGCCGTTGACACGATCCGCGGCGTCCCGGAGAGACTGTTCAAGACAGCGAGCACGTTCTTCGGGTAGGGACTGCGGACTACACCCGGCGCAGCCGGGTCGTCACGTTCCTATCGGGGGGCGCTTCCTGGGGGTTGACTTCGTCGGTTTCTTCGCCTTCGGGGTCTTCTTCTTCGGCGGTTTCCGCTCGGGGGCTTGCTCGGCAGCCTCCACGAGTTCTGCGAACGAGTCGAGGATCGCTACTCCGAATCGGTCCAGATCCGGCATGATCCCGTAGTCGCCGTTGATCCCCCACGAGACCGTGCCGTCGTACGAGAACATCGCCAGGCCTATGCCGTGGCTCTCCCACAGGGGAACGAGGGCGTACGTCGCTTCGACGCGAGCGTCCAGGAGGTACAGCGGGAACTGGGGTCCCGGAACGTTCGTGACGGTCATGTTGAATGGCCGTGCGTTCGCGGCGAGGCGAGCCCCGAGGGCCACCAGCGTCGCCGGCGCTCCTGCCGAAACGCGTACGAGCGTCGCGGCCCCGAGCGCCTGGTCCGTGTCCTTGAGCTTCTCGGTCTCGGCGTTCACCGCTCGCAGCCGTGACGCCGGGTCGGCGTCGTCGATCGGGAGCGCCGCGAGCCACATGGCTACCTGGTTTCCGAGCGTCCCGCGCTGGTCCTTGGAGCGAACGCTCACCGGCGCCATCACGCGGAAGTCCGCTCCTTCGAGATCCTTTGCGGAAGCGTCGCGTTCTCTGAGGAGGAACAGCCGGACCGCGCCGGCCACAGTGGCGAGGAACACGTCGTTGACGGTGCCACCGAGTTTGTTCTTGACCATCTTCACGTCGGCGAGCGGTATGTTGACCCAATCGAACCTGCGCCCGGGCCCGATGTCCCCGTTGATCGCCGTCTTGCCCGTCGGGGTGAGCCAACCGGACGCCAGTGAGGCTCCCACTGCCTGTAGCCGGCTGCCGTACGACTCGACCAACCCTGTCGCGTTCCCGACGACGCTCTGGATATTCATGATCGAACCGACCGTTTCCGAGATGCGTCGCGTCGTCTCACGCACCAGCAGTTCGGTTCCGTTCGGCGCTGGACGAGGCTCGTAGACCGGCGCAGGGAGGATCTCGCCGGACGGCACAAGCGACATGAGCACTGCCATCAGGTCGACGCCGGACATGCCGTCGATCATGCAGTGGTGGATCTTCGTGACGATCGCGAAGCGTCCATGGTCGAGCCCTTCAACGACGACCATCTCCCACATCGGCTTGGAACGGTCGAGTTGCTGGGACATCAACCGGCCGGCGATCCGCTTCAGTTGCTCCTCGGTGCCGGGGCGGGGAAGAGCGATGTGGCGGATGTGGTACTCGATGGTGAAGTGATCGTCGTCGACCCACACCGGATGCCGTTCGATCGGAACCCTGGCGAGTCGCTGCCGGTACCTCGGGATCATGTACAGCTTCGATTCGATGAAGGCCCGGAGTCGTTCGACATCGATCCCGCCGTCCTCCCGGGCGAACGATCCGGAGTCGAAGACCGTGACCGCCCCCACGTGCATGTGGGTTGATCGCGATTCGAGCGCGAGGAACGAGTTGTCGAGCGCCGACAAGCGTTCGTAGTGAATCGACATTGGACCTCCTACGGGCAATCTAGCGGTTCGATCTCCGGCACTCCACCCCGATCACTCAACTGCTCCCCGGGTCGGCGGCCCCACTTCACTCAGCGATCCGACGAGATCCGCGGGCAGTTCCGCATGGACCGTCAGCGGCCCCGATCCCGACGGGTGCTCGAACGTCAAAGCCTCAGCGTGGAGCCATGTTCTGCCCGGATCACCCGGCATCTTTCGTCCCGGCCCATAGACGGAATCTCCGATGATCGGATGATCGATGGCGCGCATGTGGACGCGGATCTGGTGTGTGCGTCCGGTCTCGAGGGTGACGGCCAGCAAAGACTCGTCGTGATCCTCCCAGTCGGCGAGGCGACGGTAGTGAGTGCGTGCCGGTCGACCTCCCTCGGTCACGGTCATCCGGGTCGGGTGTGCATGATCTCGCCCGACGGGTGCATCGATCGTGCCGTTGGTATTGGTGAACCGTCCCGAAACCAGGGTGAGGTAGCGCCGGTTGACGGCACGCTTCTTGAGTGCCGCCTGAAGGTTCTCGAATGCGGCGGGGGTTTTGGCCACGATGAGGAGTCCCGAAGTGTCGCGATCGATGCGGTGGACGATCCCCCATCGATGCTCCGGACCGAGTTGAGCGATCTCCGGGATGCGGGCCAGAAGCCCGTTCGCAAGGGTTCCACCCGACCGCCCGGCACCGGGATGAACAACGACTCCCGCGGGTTTGTCGACGACGACCACGTCGTCGTCCTCGAACGCGATGGCGAACTCGACGTCGACGTCTGCCACGACAGGGGTCTCATCGGCGACGAGGTCAACGTCGATCGCATCACCGGCTGCGACCCTATCGGCCGGTGAAAGGTTGCTTCCGTCTCGTACGACGCCACCGGACTCGATCGTCGATTTGGCGATCCTCCGACTGACCCCGCAGAGGATCGCGATAGATCGATCGACTCGCTCACCGTCGAGTTCCTGAGGGATCTCCAGTCGCTCGCTCATCGGCGGAGGAAGGCGCCGACGAGGAGCAACCCGACACCGATGTTGATGGCGATGTCGGCGACGTTGAACGTCGCGAAGAACGGGACGTTGATGAAATCGACCACGGCCCCGTCGAGGAATCCATCCCCGCGAAAGAGCCGGTCGAGAAGGTTGCCGATCGCCCCACCGAGCACGAGCCCGAGAGCGACCGCATCCAGTCGATGTCCTGCTTCGCGTAGGGCGAAGAAGATCATGACCACAACGCCGATGACGACGAGCCCGATGATCGCGCCGCCCTTCGCGAACAGGGAGAACGATGCACCGGTGTTGAAGAACAGCCGGAGATTCAACACCCCGTCGATGAGGACGATCGGGCCGTCATCAAGCGTGCGAACAGCCCATGCTTTCGTCAACTGGTCCACGATCACCACGACCGCGGCGATCGCTCCGGCGAGAAGACGGAGCTTCAGCGCCGGGATGCCGCTTCCACCGTCGTCGTCGCGTACGGAAGGGCTTCCAGCCTCGCTACCGGGATCGGATCCCCCGTTATTTCGCATGTCCCGTATAGGCCCTTCTCCATCCGGCTCTGTGCGTGGAGCACCTTCTCGAGCAACTGCTTCGCGTTCTGCTCCACGGAGACGTCCATCTCCATTTCGAGCGCCAGCGAGCCCCCGTCGGCGTTGTCCGGATCCGGGTTGTGCTCGGATGCGCTCTCGGCCAAACGGCCGGCCTCACGCTGTCGATCGATCTCTTCGAGAATCGTAGTGAGACGCACCCGTTCGTTCTCGAGCTTTCGCTCGAGACGCTCCAACGTCGATGCAGCCAACTCCCTGGACATACGTCTCCCCGATTCGGACCGAGACCATAACAGCCGGAGCGAAGTTCGTGGTGCCTCATCCTTCGAGCACATCCACGACGGTCGCTGAATCGACCCCACGCATGAGGACGGTCTTCGATGATGACGTGCGACCCTTCACGATCTCAGCTCGACCCCCCACGACCATCTCGAGGAGATCGATAACCGCCCGGTTGGCGCGTCCGCCTTCGGGCGGAGCTGAGACACGGATCTTGATCGTGTCACCGTACCGGCCCTTGATCTCGGCTCGCGAGGCCCCAGGAACAACGCGCAGGCGCACCATGACGCCGTCGTCGTGTTCGGAGATGGGATCCATGCCATCAACGTACCGCCGTCGGCGCTCGTAGCCGCCGAACGCGAACAAAGATGCCATCACGATTAGCCTCTCTACACGAGTGGTAGCGCGGGCCACCTCGTCCCGGCGAACCCGAGAACCCCGGAGGAGCCGTGACCGATCAGAACCCATCACCCACCTTCTCCCGGGTTACCCCGGGCGTCGATCTCCCGGAACTCGACGGTCGCATCCTCGCGCTCTGGGATCGGATCGATGCCTTCCACTCCTCCGTCGAGATGCGCCCCGCGGAGTCGGAGTACACCTTCTACGACGGCCCTCCGTTCGCGACCGGGACGCCTCACTACGGTCACATCCTTCAAGCCGTCGTCAAGGACATCGTTCCCCGCTACTGGACCATGCGCGGGCATCGCGTCGAGCGCCGCTTCGGCTGGGACACCCACGGCCTTCCCATCGAGATGGAGGTTCAGAAACTCCTCGGAATCTCCGGACCGCGTGAGATCGAGGAGTTCGGCGTCGCACGGTTCAATGAAGCCGCGCGAGATCTCGTCGAGCACACCACAACGGCCTTCTACGACGTCACTCGTCGAGTCGGCCGTTGGGTGGATTTCGAAGACAACTACAAGACCATGGACATCGAGTTCATGGAGTCGGTCTGGTGGGGGTTCAAACAACTCTGGGATCGCGGCCTGATCTACAAGGCGTTCAAGGTACTCCCCTACTCCTGGGGCGCCACGACGTCGCTCTCGAACTTCGAGGTGAACCTCGGTGGGTACCGCGACGTCGAGGATCCGTCGGTAACACTGCGGCTACCCATCACCGACGGCAACGATCATGCCATCATCGGCGACTACCTCCTGGTCTGGACGACGACGCCCTGGACACTTCCGGGGAATCTCGCTGTCGCTGTCGGCGAGGACATCGAGTACGTACGGGTTGCAGACGAAGGAGACCACTACTGGGTCGCGCGGGAACGAGTCGGTGACCTCTGGAGCGACACACTGCCGGAGATCATCGCTGCCGCGTCCGGCGCCGATCTGCTCGGGATCGCCTACGAACCTCCCTTCCCCCACTTCGAAGACGAGCGCGAGAACGGGGCGTTCCGGGTGATAGCGATGGATGAGGTGACGACGGAGGACGGGACCGGACTGGTCCACACCGCACCCGCCTACGGCGAAGCGGACTTCTTCGCCCTTCGGAAGGCCGGAATCTCCGCTCTCGTCGACCCGATCGACCTCGAAGCCCGGTTCACCGACGAGTTTCCCGAGGTCGAGGGTCTCCACGTCAAGGCGGCGGATCCCATCCTGACCACATTGCTGCGGGACCGGGGCGTGCTCGTGCACGAGGGCGTGATCACCCACAGCTACCCGTTCTGTTGGCGCACGGATACTCCCCTGATCTACAAGGCCATCCCGAGTTGGTACGTCAACGTGGAGTCGATCAAGGACCGGATGGTCGAATTGAACAACGACATCCACTGGGTCCCCGACTACGTCGGCGCCAAGAGATTCGGCAACTGGCTCGAAGGCGCCAGGGACTACGCGATCTCCCGGAACCGTTTCTGGGGTACCACGATCCCCATCTGGGAATGCGACTCGTGTGACGAGACCGTGTGCCTCGGATCCCGTGATGAACTCGAAGCGTTGAGCGGCGTATGGACCGACGATCTCCACAAGCACATCCTCGATCCGATCACCTGGCCGTGCAACACGTGCGACGGCACGATGATCCGCGTCCCCGAGGTGCTCGATACGTGGTTCGACTCCGGCTCCATGCCGTACGCCCAGGTCCACTACCCGTTCGAGAACAAGGAACGATTCGAGCGCGGCTTCCCCGCGAACTTCATCGCAGAGGGCCTCGATCAGACCCGTGGCTGGTTCTATACGCTGCTGATCCTGTCGACCGGGATCTTCGACACGGCGCCGTTCCAGAACTGCGTCGTCACCGGCATGGTCCTTGCCGAGGACGGTCGGAAGATGTCGAAGAGCCTGAAGAACTACCCCGATCCGTCACACGTTCTCGACGAGTTCGGTGCCGATGCACTTCGAGCGTATCTCATCAACTCTCCCGTGGTTCGCGCCGATCCGCTCCGCTTCTCGGAAGACGGTGTTCGCGAAGTTGTCAGAACAGTGCTGCTTCCATGGTGGAACGCCTTCTCGTTCTTCACGACCTATGCCGAGGCCGACGCCATCACGGACGCGGATCTCGCCGCAGCCCCGCCCGTCGCAGAACGACCGGAGATCGACCGCTGGATCCTCTCCGTCCTCCAAACCCTCATCGCGAGCGTCAACCGCGAGATGGAGTCGTACCGTCTCTTCGCCGTGACACCACCCATCATCGGATTCGTGGAGCACCTGACGAACTGGTACATCCGCAGGTCCCGGCGGCGCTTCTGGTCCCACCGGGGAGGAGGTGACGAGAGGAGCAAACTGGCCGCCTTCGCCACGCTTCACGAAGTGCTCCTCACGTTCGCTACCGTCGCCGCTCCCGTACTGCCGTTCATGGCAGAGGAGATGTACCAACGTCTCGCTCGGCCGTCTGAGACCTCGGCCCGGCAAAGCGTGCACCTGCTCGACTACCCCAACGCCGACAGAGCGATGATCGACACGGAACTCGAATCGGCGATGGCGGCATCGAGGACGGTCGTCAATCTCGGCCGGACACTGAGGAAGCGGAACGATCTGAGGGTCCGCCAACCGCTCGCTCTCGTAACGATCGTCGCCGGAGACTCCGGACTCCGTCGGGCGATCGAGACGCACACAGCTCTCATCGCTGAGGAGCTCAACGTTCGCTCCGTGAAGGTCCACGACAACGAAGCCGATCTGGTTGAACTGTCGGCGAAGGCCGACTTCAAGCGTCTTGGACCCCGGTTCGGGAAGGAGACGAAGGCCATCGCCGCGGCGATCGCGCTTCTCGATCACGATGCCGTTGTCGAACTCCTCGAAATCGGTGAGATCACAGTCGCTGAGAATGTGCTGACCGCTGAGGATTTCGTGGTCCTCCGCAGCCCGCGCGAGGGAACCGTCGTCGCCACGGAGGGTTCGATCACCGTTGCACTCGATATCCATCTCACAGATGACCTTCTCATCGAGGGCGTCGCGCGCGAACTCGTCAACCGGATACAGATGATGCGACGCTCAGAGGGCTACGAAGTGGCCGATCGAATCCGACTTCGTTGGAACTCCGAAGACGCCCCGATCGTCGATGCGTTCGACGTTCACAATGATTTCATCGCCGGCGAGGTGCTGGCAACCGAGATCGTGCGAGACGGGTCGATGACCTCGGATCCCATCATCGTCGATGGCGCCGCCGTCGTCCTCGGTATCGACCGATAGCCTTCTAGCAGAGGAACACGAGCAGCAGGTTGACGCCGATGATGAGGATGAGTGGGGAGAGGTCGAGTGCTGCTCCCCCGATTCTCACGGGTGGGATGACGCTTCGGATCGGACTCATGAGCGGCTCGATCACCCTGGAGAGTCCGTCGTAGAGACGTCGGACTGGATGATCGAATCCCAGTCGTCCGAACGAGACCACATAGCTCAGAACGATCCAGGCGATCATGACCCAGATCGCCAGCCGAAGAACGCCGCACACGATTCCAAGCATGGATCAGGACGATCGGTAGAGTCCGAGTGTGCCGAGGCGGTCGAGTTCCTCACTGCTCACGGAGACACCCGCCGGACTGACGAGAATGACGCCCTGCGAGATCTTCGCCATCTTGCCATCGAGCGCGTATGTGAGTCCCGACGTGAAATCGACGAGCCTACGGACCATCTCAGGTTCGGTCGACCGAAGATCGAGCGCGAGAGCGCTGCCGGATCGGATACCGTCGGCAAGCAGTTGGGCATCGGAGAAGTTCCGCGCAACGATGACATCGATCGATCCAGGAGACGGGATCCGGGTCGACTCGATCGGTCGTTCCGCATGATCCCCCGGCTGCACATAGACCCCTGCCTCGGTGTGATCCCAGGATGACTCTCTGCGATCCGATGTCGGTGGTTCGATGCGGCGTCCGGCGACACTCCCGGGTGGGCGAGCCGTGACGGCACGTGGCGATTCGGCACCCGGACTACCTGTCGGCGCTCCGGCTCCTGTCTGTCCACCATCGGCGGCATCGTCGTCATCTACGAGGCCGAGGTAAAAGAGCGTCTTCTGCCAGAACGTTGCCATAGTCAATCCTCGTAAGAGTGTCCGTTGTCTTCGTCGTCCGCGGGTTCAAAGATAGCCCGTCCCACGCGAACGATGCTCGCGCCCTCTTCCACGGCCACTTCGAAGTCGTCCGTCATCCCCATCGACAGATCGCCGGCTTCCGGATGTTCAGCCACCAGGGTATCGCGAAGTTCGCGCAGAGCGACGAACCACCGGCGAGCGTCATTCGCGATGCGTTCCCTCGGCGGGATGATCATCAGCCCATGAACAGGGACACCTCCCGCGGCGAGATGGTCGGCGACGCGATGAACATCGGCCGGGGCGAATCCGTGCTTCTGCGGCTCTTCTCCGATGTTGACTTCGATCAGCACCGGTGGGGGGTCTTCGAGCCGGATCCACGCATCTGCGACGCTCATGCGGTCGAGGGAGTGGAGCAGGGTGATCGACGGCGCGATCACTTTGATCGCCCTTCGCTGTACGTTCCCCACGAAGTGCCACTCGATATCGTCCGGAAGATCCGCTTCTAGACGTTGGCTGAGTCCTTGGGGGCGGTTCTCTCCGAACACGCGCTGTCCGGCTTCGTACAGTTCGGTCACGGCCGCGTCGGTTCGTCCCTTCGACACGGCGAGTAGGGTCACGTCATCCGGGCCCCTCCCCGAACGCTTCGCAGCATCTGCGATACGCCGTTCCACGTTGATCAGTCCTCTGGTAGCCATGCCACCGCCACCTGCCGTTCTGTTGTCGCGTCCCGACGATACGAGCGAAATCCCGGATCCGAGTGCGTGCAGACGTCGGATCTCCAGACATCGAGACCGGACAGTTGCCCCGCCGCCGCCGATCGAAGATCGACACTCGGCGTTCCAGACGTCGTTCGGGATGCGTAGTCGCCGACGGCCGCTCTGACCTCGTCGCCGACCTCGTAGCAGCACGGTCCGATCGAAGGGCCGATCGCTGCCCTCCTCGGTGTGTCCCCGAGAGCCGTCATCGCTTCGATGCCGGACCCCATGATCTCTGCTGCAACCCCGCGCCACCCCGCGTGGAGGATCGCAACCGAATGGTCCCCTTCGATGATGATCGGCATGCAGTCCGCCGTTGCGATCGTCAGCGGGAGTCCCGGCCGATCGGTGATCAGACCGTCGGCAGAACCGGCAGGACCCGGTTGATCGACGTTCAACACGACGCCTCCATGGACCTGGTGGACGAATGCCCACGCTCGCGGGATACCAAGCTCGTTCGAGATCAGCCTTCGCCTCTCGAGGTCATCCCGACCGTTTCCGTCGCCTGCGTCGCCGAAGGCCGCTCCGCGGAATCCCGCGGGTCGGATCATCCCTGGACGAAGCCCGGGATCTCCATCTCGTCGGTTCCGTCCTCGTGACGGGCCACCTCGTCCGGGCTCGTGCGCACGATCGGAACACCGACCGTGGGAGCGGACGTGAACGCTGACCGCGTCTGTTCCTTCTCGAATCCGGCGGCGATGACGGTTACCCGCATGTCGTCACCGAGAGAATCGTCGACGACGGCGCCGAAGATGATGTTCGCGTCCCCATCCGAATGATCGGCGACGATAGATGCCGCCGTGGACACCTCGTGGAGCGTCATCTCTCGTGGACCGGCGATCGAAAGCAGAACGCCTCGCGCCCCATCCATCGAGGTTTCGAGCAGAGGACTCGCTATCGCCTTCTCCGCGGCTTGCTGTGCACGGCTGTCGCCGGTCGCCTGCCCGATCCCCATCACAGCGGATCCGGCTTCGGACATCACCGTCTTCACATCAGCGAAGTCGACGTTGATGAGTCCCGGCGTCGTGATGAGATCGGTGATCCCCTTGACTCCGTTCGTGAGGATCTCGTCGGCCATCTTGAATGCGTCGACAACCGGTGTCTGGTCGTCCGCGATCTCGAGGAGCCGCTCGTTCGGGATGATGATGAGCGTGTCAACGGCCTGCTTCAGGGTCTGGATGCCCTGTTCGGCGGCGACGGATCGGCGACGGCCTTCGAATCCGAACGGACGCGTGACAACACCGACCGTGAGCGCCCCGAGAGACTTCGCGACCTCGGCCACGACGGGGGCCGCGCCGGTTCCGGTTCCCCCACCTTCACCTGCGGTGATGAACACCATGTCGGCCCCGGTTAGCGCGTCCTCGATCTCGGCCCGGTGCTCGTCTGCCGCTTCACGGCCGACTTCGGGATTCGCCCCGGCACCCAGGCCGCGGGTGGAATCACGGCCGATGTCGAGTTTGAGATCGGCATCGGACATGATGAGGGCTTGAGCGTCAGTGTTGACGGCGATGAACTCGACACCGCCGACACTGGCCTCGATCATGCGGTTCACGGCGTTCACGCCGCCACCGCCCACACCGACCACTTTGATCACGGCCAGGTAGGTGTGTGGTGAAAGTTTCGAATCTGTCATAGTGCTGGGCCTCCCGCGCAGGTGGAACAAGGTTAGTCCGAAGGTTGAGACTCTTCTACTGTCTTTGTCTCACCTTCCAGTTGAGATTGAGGCGGAGCGACCGCGGGACGCAGCGGAGCGGTCACGTCGACCCTACTCCCGGGCTCGATTCCGGTGGCGAGGAGGGCCTCGACGGCAGCCGCCTTCGCCGCCATGTCGGCGGGTCGTCCCAAGAGGATGATGAATCCGCCGACGTTCGCATCGACCGTGATCCCGGTGACGGTGACCTCCGCCGATCGTCGCAGCGCCGGTGGAAGCGCGACCAGGAACTCGATCGCACCCAGCGTCGAACCGTCTGTGATCTGATCTCCGACATGCACCGGGACCGGGCGATCCGTGACGATCAGCGGTGGAATCGCTTCACCGCTCGTTCGATCCACCAGAACCCCGTCCGCCGCGGCCTGGAAGACGACGTCGTCGATGGTGATCGCGACAGCCGGTACCCGTTCCACGATGTGGATCTCCATACTGCCGGGCCAGGAGACGATCACGTCGGCTTCTGCGATCCACGGGTTCTCGAGCAGTGCGGCCTCCAACGCGCCGGCGTTCACCGACATCGTTGGTGTTCCCGGTCCGACGGCGAGGTCGGCCGCGATCGCAGCCGGATCTGAGCGCTGTGTCCCAGTGACCGTTACGGATCGGATCGAGAGCAGCGGCGAATTGACGAGCCATACCGTCAACGCCACCGCGATCACGGCCAGCACGATCCAGATCACCCACCTGAGCCGCCCACGGGCTCGGTCTTCCGTCACCTGCTGTCGCCGCTCGGCGATCCGGTGGTCCATCGTGTTCATCCGACCGTATCCGTTCCCATTGCTTCATCGCCGGTCCTGTCGAAAACGCCGGCGAACTGGATCTCGGGTACGAGCCAGACTCCTGTGGCTTCGCCCACACGTCGTCGCACCGCCCAAACAAGATCCCACACGTCCTGTGCGGTGGCATGTTCGTCGGCCACGAGGAAATTGGCGTGCATTTCCGACACAGCCACACCGCCTCGTCGGTATCCCTTGAGTCCGACCGCGTCGATCAGACGTCCGGCCGCGTCATCGGGCGGGTTCTTGAAGACCGAACCGGCGTTGAACGTTCCACCTGGTTGGTGCTCCTTCCTCCACCGCGTGATCTCGCGAATCCGGGCCTCGGCGACGTCGTGCTCGCACGCCTCCGTCGAGAACCGGGCAGAGACGACGATGTCACCCGGTTCGATGTTCGAATGCCGATAGCCGAAGCCCAAGTCGGCAGCGGTTCGATCGCTTCGGTCGCCGGTGAACCGATCGATGATCCGTGCGCTGAGAAGGCAAGCTGCAGTGTCACTCCCGTGCCCACCTGCGTTCATCTTCACCGCACCCCCGACCGTGCCGGGGATCCCGGCGTAGAACTCGAGTCCGCAACGGCCGGCCTCGGCTCCCGCCCGAGCGACCCGAGGCAACGAAGCCGCCCCACCGGAGCGAACGACGCCGCCCGGCTCGACAACGATCTTCAGGAACTCACCGGAGAGCCGGATCACCAGTCCTCGGTATCCGGCATCGGCAACAAGGAGATTGCTCCCGCGCCCGAGCACCAGCACGTCCACTTCACCGGTAGCAGCGGCAAGAACGTCGACGAGATGCTGCTCATCTTCGATCTCGGCGAACCAATCGGCCGCGCCGCCGAGCTTGTAGGTGGTCATCGGCGCAAGGGTCACCCCTGCGCTCACACCCGGCGTCGACATCAATCGATCGGTCACGAACCCTCCCCGATCCGGTCGGCGATCTGATCCCACATCGTTGCGATGTCCCCCGCTCCCATCAGCACCAGGGTGTCGCCGGGTTCGAGTTCTCCCGCGAGTAGGTCCGGCAGGTCCGCGAGGCGTTCGACGTACATGACGTCACCACCACTCGCTCTCACGGCTTCGTCGACGAGCCGACCCGTGATACCGGGTTGCGGGCGCTCGCCCGCGCTGTAGACGTTCGTGACGATGATCCGATCCGCCCCGGCGAGGGGCGCACCGAACGCTGGAGCGAGCGCCGCGGTGCGAGTGTACCGGTGCGGTTGGAAGACGACCCAGAGGCGGCCGCGCGTCATCGTTCGAGCGGCGCTGATCGTGGAAGCGACTTCCGTTGGATGGTGGGCGTAATCGTCGACGATCGTGATGTCGCAGATCTTCGCCTTGATTTCGAATCGTCGGCGAACACCGGTGGACTTCTCGAGACCTTCGACCGCACAGTCGAGGTCGAAGCCGAGTTCCCCGAAGAGTGCCAGCACGCCGGCGGCGTTGTTGACAACATGCATGCCGGGCTGCTGGAGCCGGATCCGCCTCGTCACCCCCCGCCCGGTGAGCGAGAAGGATGGCGATGCGCTGAGCGTCACGTCTTCGATCCTCCATACGGCATCCTCGCTCGTCCCGTAGCCGATCACGGTCGATCGCTCGGCCAGCCGACGAACACCCGGATCGTCGATGCAGCCGACGACCGGGCCGTCGGTGCGGCTCGCGACCAAGGCGAACGCCTCCTCGAGCGCAGTGACGGTCCGGTAGTAGTCCAGGTGATCGGCCTCGATGTTGGTCACACCAAGACCGACGAGTTGTAGATGCCGAAACGTGCCGAATGCCTCGTCGGCTTCGAGCAGCAGCAGATCGCTGCTTCCGAGATGGGCCCCGGTGTTCAGGTCGGAGATCTCGCCACCCACGATGAACGAAGGATCCTGGTCGCACGCACGCAGGGCGGCGACCGCCATCGCTGTGCTGGACGTCTTGCCGTGTGTGCCCGAGAATCCGACGGTCGGGAACGCCATAGTGATCCCCCGAAGGAGCGCCGGCCTCCGCGCCGTCGGCATCCCGGCTTTTCGGGCCGCGCTGAGTTCCGGGTCGTGTTCGGGAACCGCCGACGATGCAACCACGACATCGGCACCGGTGATCTGATCCGGCCGATGACCGATCCAGGTCTCGACGCCGACCCCGGAGAGCGAGTCCACCACAGCGGATGGCTTGAGGTCGGAGCCCGTCACGCGAATGCCTCGCTGGGCGAGCAGTTTGGCGAGACCGGACATCCCGGCACCACCGACACCGATCATGTGGACGGACTCGATCTCGTCGAGATCGACGGTCGGCAGATCAAACACGGGTGACCTCCTCGAGAATGGCAGCAACGTGATGGGCCGCGTCCGGTTTCGCGACCGAACGCGCTCCGATTCGCATGGCGGAAAGCCGTTCGACATCGGTGGCGAGGCTCACCAACAACGCGGGGACCTCGGTGATCCGCTCCTGATCGACGACCAGCGAGCCTCCTGCTCGCTCGAGGTCTCGTGCGTTCAGAGCCTGGTAGCCCTTCCCCGCCGGGAGGGGCACAACGACCGAAGGAGTTGACGTGACCGCCAGTTCGCTCACCGTCATCGCCCCGGCTCTGGACAGAACGACGTCCGACGCAGCGAAGAAGAACTGCATGTCGGATTCGAACGGGACCGTGACCCAGTTCGACGTGGAGCGGGCCTGCTCTGCGACGGCATCGTGGTGATCGGGTCCGGTGATGTGCAGCACCGACACCGTCTCACCGAAAGCGGCCGCGAGTTCGGCGGCCGAGTCGTTGAGAGCCCTGGCACCCTGGCTACCGCCTGAGACGCCCACCACCGGCAGATCCGATGCGAGTCCGTAGCGTCGGAACGCCTCGGCTCTGATCTCATCCCGCTCGTAGTTCTCGAATGCGATGCCGAGCGGATTCCCGACGATCTCGGCGCTCTTGAGCCGATCGAGTGCGGGTGCGAACGCCGCGAGAGTTCTCGCCGCTCCCCGGGCGACGTATCGATTGGCGAGACCCGGTACAGCGTTCTGTTCGTGGATCACGTACGGCATGCCGACCTTGCGTGCCCCCAGCGCAGCGGGAACGCTCACGTATCCACCGAACACGGTGAGAACGCCCGAATCTCGCTCTCCCAGGACATCCGCTACGGCGGCCGTAGCACGACGGACCATCACCGGCAGCATGAGATTGTCGGTCGTCAGCGATCGCTTGAGGCCTCTCACTTCGAGTTGGACGAGTTCGAATCCGGTCTCCGGCACGATCCGGGTTTCGAGTCGATCTCCACCGAAGAACACGATGTCGGACGGCGGGACCCCCGAGGAGACCAGCACCCGGGCAACGGCCAATGCCGGATAGATGTGGCCGCCCGTACCGGCTGCGGCGAAGGCGAAGGTCATGGCGTGGCCGACTGAACGGCCCTCGTGCGTGAGATGTTCACCAGGATCCCGACCGCAGCGAGGTTCACGATCATCGCGTTGCCACCCGACGAGACGAACGGAAGCGGGACGCCGGTGATCGGGAGCACGGCGACGACGCCACCCACGTTGACCAATGCCTGGATCGTCAGCCATGCGATGATCCCGATGGCCACGAGCCGACCGAATGCGTCGGGCGCCGTCAGTGCGATCCTGATGCCCACTGCGGCGAACACGGCGAAGAGCACGATGACGAGCGACGCGCCGACGAAGCCCGTCTCCTCGCCGATGATCGCGAAGATGAAATCCGTGTGCGCGTTCGGCAAGAACGACCATCGGGCACGACTCGCACCGAGACCGACTCCGAGCCATCCTCCCGACCCGAGTGCCACCAGGCTCTGGACGGCCTGGTGGCCGGTGCCGAGCGGATCGGCGAAGGGATCGAGGAAGCCCGTGATCCGGTCCCTCCGATAGTCCATGGCGAAGGCTCCGGTGACCGCAAGGATCCCGCCGATCCCGCCGAGTCCCACGATGAAGCCGAGCGGAGCGGCAGACGCAATGAGCATCGCGAACGCCGAGCCACCGATCAGAAGCGTCGTGCCGAAGTCGGGTTGCAGAAGCAGCAACCCCGACACAGCGCCCAGGATCAGGAGTACGGGCAGCAGGAAGTGGGGCAGTTGCCGGAGCAGTTGGTCCTTCTTGGCAAGGACCGCAGCAAGGAGGAACACCGTCGCGAGTTTGGCGAACTCCGAGGCCTGGATCGTCACCGGCCCCAGTTCGATCCACCGTCTGGCACCGCCACGGACGTCACCCATCACAAGCGTGGCTACGAGGCCGGCGATCGCGACGAGAAAGATGGGGACGGCGAATCGGCGGTACACGCGATACGGGATCCTGGCGAACACGACGAGGGAAGCGAGTCCCAATCCAACCCAGACGATCTGACGCTTCATGTAGAACAGATGGTCACCGGTTTGGCTGATCGAACTGGTCTCCCGGATGGAGACGACGGACGATGCGGACAGCATCGCCCCGAGGCCGACGATGAGCAGCATGATCACGGGAACGACCAGGAACACCGTACGACGATCGCGCAGATGGAGAGAGCGTGCCGCCCGACGGTCGCGGATCTCCTGCCGGACCGACGATCGCTCTTCGGCCTCCTCTACGATCACGGGATCCGGGGCGGGTTCGATCATGCGCGTAGCATGGTCGAAAAGGGTCGTTCTCCCGGTCATTTCGCCGCCTCCAGGGCCGCGACGAGTTCCGCGAAGTGATCCCCGCGGCTTGCATAGGAATCGAACTGGTCGAAACTCGCACAGCCGGGAGCAAGCAGGACCGTGTCTCCGGCCTCCGCTATCCGGCCCGCCGCGCCGACGGCTGCCGCGAGGTCCTCCACAACGGTCACCGGAGCCCCGACAGCTGAGGCGATGGATGGCGCCGCTTCTCCGAATGCGACAACATGACGAACCGATGCGGGAGCGATCGTTGAGAGATCGAGGTCCTTGTTGCGACCACCGGCGAGGAGCACCACACTCGGGTATGCCTCGGCTGCGGCACGAGCCGCGTGAGGATTCGTCGCCTTCGAGTCGTCGATCCATGTGATGCCGTTGTAGGTTCCCACGGTTCGGCGACGGTGCGGACCGGGGACGAATCCGGCGAGTACCCTTCCGATGCCGGCATCCGTGGCGCCGACCGAAGACGCCATCACCGCTGCGATACCGAGATCCGTCAACCATGACGGGTCGGTCGTCGGGGTAGCGAACCGTTTTCCATCTATCTGCAGGGAACCGCCGATCGGACCGACCCCGTCTCCAGAGACGGCGCAGCCACTCACGCCGATCGTTCGGCACTCAGCCGACGCGACGACCTCGACCGCGCCCGGATCATCGGCGCCGTACACCACGATGTCGTTCGGCGTCATGTTCTCGAAGATCCTGGCCTTGGCAGCGCCGTACGCCGCGACCGAGCCGTGCCAGTCGAGGTGATCGGCGGCGATGTTGACGATACCGGCGGCGACCGGGTGGAACCGGTCGATGAATCGAAGCTGGAAGCTCGATGCTTCGAGAACCACGACCTCAGCCGCCGTGTCGCCAAGGCCCGTCACGGGCGTTCCGATGTTCCCGGCGGACACAGCCGAGATACTGCTCTCGTTGAGCATGTCGGTGATGGTGTTCGTGACGGTCGTCTTTCCGTTCGTACCCGTCACTGCGACGTAAGGGACCGTGAGGTGCTGTGAGCCGAACTCGAGTTCGCTGATGATCTCGATTCCGAGGTCGAGGGCGCGCTGGATGGGTTCGGCGTGCTCCGGAAAGCCCGGCGATGCAACAACGAGATCGATGCCAACGAGCAGCCGGTCTGCCCATTCTCCGGTGTGTACGGCATAGCCCTTCTCGCGCAACGGGATCGTGGACTCCGACGAACGATCGTAGATCGACACCTCGTGATGAAGACCGGAAGCGAGTTGGGCGGCGGCACCGCCGCTCACCGCCGCTCCGAGGATCAGCGTCCTCATGGCGAGGCAATCTTCGTGATCGTTACGAAGTCCGCGTAGAACACGCCGACACCGAGGGCGACCGCGATCCCTGCGAGGATCCAGAATCGAATGATCACCGTCGTCTCGGGCCAGCCCTTGAGTTCGAAGTGGTGGTGGATCGGAGCCATGCGCAGGATGCGTCGACCGAACACGCGAAAGGCGAAGACCTGCCCGATGACCGAGAGCGTCTCCACGACGTAGAGACCGCCGAGAAGGACGAGGAGGAACTGCGTATTGGTGAGGAGGGCGAGAGCGGCGAGCGCCCCTCCCAGGGCCTGCGAGCCGGTGTCACCCATGAAGATCTTCGCCGGAGCGGCGTTCCACCAGAGGAACCCGAGTGCGGCACCTACGACGGCCGCGGCGAAGGTCGCCAGGTCGAGAGCTCCGTTGAGATCGACGAAGTACTCCCCGATGTTCCTCCACTGCCAGAAGGCGATCAGGACGTAGGCGCCCGCTACGAGCGAGATCGATCCGGCCACCAGACCATCGAGCCCGTCGGTCAGGTTCACGGCGTTCGCAGCGGCTGTGAGCATGAACAGGACGAGGACGAAGTACAGGATCGGCCCGAGGTCGATACCGAGCGGTCGGACGAACGAGAGCTCCGTCGAAACACCGATATGCACCGACCACCAGGCGAAGACGGCGGCCACACCGAGTTGTCCGAGGAACTTCCACCGCTTCGAGAGACCCTGGTTGTGTTTCCTCGCGTACTTCGTGAAGTCGTCGAGGAACCCGATCATGCCCATACCGACGAGGGCGAACAGGGCGAGGAGACCTTCTGGAGCGAACACGCTCATGCTGAAGTCCAGACCCTTCCCGACGGTGAAGAAGCTGAGATGCGATGCGAAGTAGCCGAGGATGGTTCCGAAGATCAGGACCACGCCGCCCATCGTCGGTGTCCCCCTCTTGTGCATATGGCCCTGTACATCTTCCTGGATGAACTGCCCGATGCTGCGACGGCGGAGGATTCGGATCGCCACGGGCGTTACGAAGATCGTGAACGCGAATGCGACGGCCGATGCGACGAGTATCTGGATCATGGCGCGGCAACCTCGATCAATCTCTCGGCGACGGCTTCGAGCCCCACGGATCGAGATGCCTTGACCAGCACGACATCCCCATCACGGAGTTGCTCAACGAGGCGATCGAACGCCTCGGACCCATCTTGCAGGTTCTGACCGCCTGCCGCGATCGCCAGACCGTGGTCCTGTCCGACCGTGATGACGTCTTCGAAACCGAGGTCCGCAGCGAGGAGACCGATCCGCTCGTGCTCTTCCACCGTGATCGATCCGAGTTCGGCCATCTCGCCGAGGATCGCGTACGACCGACCCGGCATCGCCGCAACCGTCCGAAGTGCGGCCGCCATCGAAGTCGGATTCGCGTTGTAGGCGTCGTTGACGACGGTGAAGCGCCCGGTCCTGACATCCATCCGCCACGGCGAGCCGACGGCCGTCGACATCCCGGACGCGGCGACCTCCGGATCGATCCCGATGGCCGTCGCGGCTGCCAACGCCGCCGCAGCGTTGCTTGCGTTGTGGGGTCCGGCCATCGCCAGCGAGATCGAGAGAACGCGGCCGCATGATCGAAGCTCGAACGAGGGGCGGCCTTCATCATCGGTTGAGAGATCCGAGATCCGGACCAACGCCGTGGGACTCTCTCCGAAGGTGACGGTCGGTCCGGGGTGTTCGCGCTGGAGCCGGGGTTCGTCGTCGGGAAGAACCGCCGTCGCACCTTCGGTCAGGCCTTCGACCAGTTCCCACTTGCCGTCGGCGACGGCGTCGCGAGAGCCGAACGTTTCGAAGTGGACGACACCGAGATTCGTGATCACGGCGACCGTTGGACGGATGGCCGGCATCAGCCACTTGATGTGACCAAGTCCGCGGGATCCGACCTCTATCACCAATGCCGTCGCGTCGTCCGGCGTTGTAAGGACGGTGAGGGGGACGCCGATCTCGTTGTTGTACGAACGAGGAGACGCCCATGATCCCGGTATGGCCGCCGCAAGAAGATCCTTGGTTGACGTCTTCCCGGTCGAACCGGTCACCGACACGACCGGCATATCGAGTTCGGACCTACGATGTGCGGCAAGGTCACGCAATGCGATCGTCGTGTCCTCGACTTCGATGCGAGGAACGAGGCCGGCGTGACTGCCCCGCTCGACGAGAGCCGCTACGGCGCCGACTTCGACCGCGTCGGCAGCGAAGTCGTGACCATCGTGTTGTTCCCCGCGGATCGCGACGAAGACCGACCCCGGTTCCACGGCACGCGAATCTGTTGAGATCGAGTGCACCGGCATCGCCGGGTCACCATCGATCACTCCCCCCGTCGCGAAGGCCACCGTGGCAAGCGTCCAGTTCAGTGGGCCCGTCATGTCGCGAACTCCCCGATGGCCTTCAGTTCGTCTGCCACGACGTCTCGATCGTCGAACGGTTCGATCCGCCCACCGACCTCCTGGCCCGTCTCGTGGCCCTTTCCGAGAACAAGCACAAGATCATCCTGGCGTGCCTCTCTGAGGGCATGACGGATGGCGGCGCGACGGTCCGGTTCCTCCACCATCACGTTCGTCTGCTGCATGCCGGATCGGACGGCCTGCATGATCGCCGCCGGATTCTCAGAGCGCGGGTTGTCGGATGTCAGGACGGCGATATCGGCCCGACTCGCTGCTCTCCCCATTGCCGGGCGCTTCTCGTGATCTCGATCTCCACCGGCACCGAAGACCACGATCACGCGACCTTCCGACATTCGCAACGCGCTGTCGATGACGGCGTCGATGGCATCTGGGGTATGGGCGTAGTCGACGATCACTCCGAAGCCTCGATCGCTCTCAATGCGCTCGAACCGGCCGGGAATCGTCCCGACAGATGACAGGCCCCGGGAGATGGACGCGTCGTCGATGCCGATCTCAAGAGCGGTAGCCGCTGCCACCATCGCGTTCTCGACATTGAATCGCCCCGGAATCGGCAGTTCGACGGGGAATCGCCGATCGGCGGTGGCGATGATGAACGAGGAACCGTCGATCGACTCAGTGATCGACGACGCCGCAACATCGGCACCGCGATCGAGCGCCACCGTCGTCACCGGCACGTCTGTAGCGGCGGCGAGCCTTCGACCCGGGTCGCCGTCGATGACGATCACAGCGTGGTCCGCTCGGTCGGCCGTGAACAAGGAAGCCTTCGCCGTGTAGTACGCCTCCATATCACCGTGGAAATCGAGATGGTCCTGCATCAGGTTCGTGAACGCGGCGACCCGGAAATGGATCGCATCGACGCGGTGCAAGCTGAGAGCGTGACTGGACACTTCGATCGCTGCCACGTCAACACCGGCGTCCACCATCTCGGCCAGAAGTCGCTGGAGATCGGAAGCCTCCGGTGTTGTCCTCGCTACCGGTCGCTCCGCATCACCGATCCTGGCGCCGACGGTCCCAACGATGGCGGTGGTCCGTCCGGCGGCGACGAGGATCTGTTCGAGCATGTGCGTCACGGTGGTCTTGCCGTTGGTTCCGGTCACGCCGATCACCGGCATCCGATGGGACGGATCTCCGTACACCGCTGCGGCCGCCCAGGGAAGGGCGGATCGAGCGCTCGGCACCACGATGCCGCTCGAGCACTCGACATGGCGTTCGACGATGACCGCTGCGGCTCCCGCGGCGATCGCCCGGGCCACGTAGTCGTGACCGTCGTACTGTTCGCCGGGGATCGCCACGAAGAGGTCGCCGGGATCCACATCGCGCGAATCGTGCGTGACCCCCGTGATCCATGTGTCGACACCCTCGAGTCGACCTCCGTCGGGGAGGTGGTCGGAGATCTCCGAAAGGAGGATCCGATCAGGCATCGCCGTCGTGTACCGGAGACACACCGAGTTGGTGAAGCGCCGACTCCGCGATCTCGGCGAAGATCGGCGCAGCCGACGTTCCGCCGAACTTCATGTCGTAGCGCCCATCTTCGATCTTCCCTCTCGGCGCATCGAGGACAACGACCACCACGATCTCTGGGTCGTCGATCGGAGCGATCCCGATGAACCAGGCGATCGTCTCCGTCTCGCTGTACCGCCCCGTCTCGACGATGAACTTGTCGGATGTCCCGGTCTTACCTCCGACCGGGAACTCGTCGATCTCGGCGCGAAAGCCGGTGCCGTCTTCAACGACCCGGCGCAACATCGCCCGCATCGTCCGCGCCGTTTCGGGAGAGATAACCTGATGGCGCCTTGGCTCGGTGACCGTTCGCTCGCCGTCCAACGCGATGATCTCCGAGACGACGTGAGGTTCGACCCACTCCCCTTCGTTCGCCAGCGCTGCATAGACGGATGCCATCTGGAGCGGCGTTACTCCAACGCCGTAGCCGATCGCCGCCGACGTGCCCGCTGTGGCGGTCTTCCACTCGCTCACGTGCTGGAGTTGTCCTCCCGACTCACCGGCGAAGTCGATCGATGCAGGCCGACCGAGGCCGAACGCGTCGAGATACCGGTAGTGCGCCTCGTTCCCGAGCTGGCGTTGGATCTTGATGGTGCCCACGTTCGATGACTTCTCGACGATGTCTGAAACGGTCATGACGGCCGGGTTGTATCCGTGGTCGGTGTAGGTCTCTCCGCCGATAGCGATCTCGTGCGGGGTCTCGAAGGGCGTATCGGGGCGGACGACACCCTCTTCGAGGGCTGCCGCAACGGTTACGACCTTGAGGGTAGATCCCGGTTCGTATACGTCGGTGACCGCACGATTACGCAGAGTCGCCGGGTCGAGTGTCGTTCGATCGGATCCGTCGAACCCCGGGAGCGACACCATGGCGAGGATCTCACCGTTGGTGACGTTCATCACGATCGCGGAACCGCCGAGTGCTCCCGAGCGGTCGATCCCTGCCTGGAGCGCCGATTCGGCCGTGTACTGGATCTCGCGATCCAGCGTCAGCACGACGTCGGAACCGGCCACTGCGGGTTCGAGGAGGAATTCCGCCTGCGGGATCGCACGGCCGGCTTGATCGCGTTCGACGATTCGCTTACCCGGGCGACCGCTGAGTTCGGTGTCCATCACCGCTTCGATTCCCTCGGTGCCGCTCCCATCGTCGAGCCGCGTGAGCCCGATCACCGGAGAAGCAAGGGAGCCGGCAGGATAGAGTCGCAGTGGTTCGTCACGAAAGGAGAAACCGACCAGATCGGCCGATGCGATCGCCTCTCTCGCCCGATCCACGGTATCGCCGGTGAGCCTGCGAGCGACGTACGTGAATCTCCCATCCGCCTTGAACCGCTGCACCAGCTCGACGTAGTCGGCACCGACGATCGGGGCGAGTATCGAGGCCGCCTCCTCCGGTGCCTCGATGAGGCTCGGATCCGCGACCAGGGCCTTGGCGTGAACCGTGATGGCGAGTTCGATACCGTCCCGGTCGTAGATGGTTCCCCGCTTCGCCTGGATCGTCTCGTGGCGGACGCGCTGATCGAATCCACGTTGCGCAAGGGTTGCGGCGTCGGCACCTTGGACCTGGAACAGGCGGTATCCGATACCCGCCCACGCGAGAACGAAGACAAGTCCGACCACGATCAGACGAAGGTCGACGAAGCGGAACGTCGTTCGTGCCATCTCAGACCACCCTCAGCGTTTCTCGACGGTCAGTTGCGTGGCCGCCAGCGTTCGGCCTGCGCATCGTTCCCCTCCTTCGATCATCACGGCTGCTCCACGAGCAGCGCTCTCATGTCCATCCATCGATCCTCGGGGCCGCCGACCGTGTTCGCCATGCCGGTGATCTCGATCGTTCGACGATCCTCCGGATAGACGAGTCCGAGGGCGGCGGCCCTTTGTGTGATCAGTTCGGGCGCCTGGAGATGCGCGTAATCGGCGCGCAGATTCCAATGGCGTTCCTGTTCGGCGACAACCTCTCGGTCAAGTCGCTGGAGTTCGAAGGCGGTGCGGTCAAGAGAGATCCGCGAGTAGATGACCGCGAAGAAGGCCAGGATGACCGCGATCGTGAATATCAGGAGCGGTCGAACAACCGGACGGTGACGTGCACGTGACCGTGCACCGACACGACGGTTCGTTGACCGCGGAAGAACACCGGCCGTCATGCCGGAACCTTCTCAGCCACGCGCATGATCGCGCTCCTCGCACGGGGGTTCCGAGCGATCTCCTCGACCGAAGGCCGGAATCGTCCGAGATCTTCGAGTTCTTGGATCTGATCACAGCCGCAGACCGGGAGTTCCGGTGGACACACGCAGCCGGTCGTACCCGCCGCGATCCTTCGCTTGACGATGCGATCCTCGAGCGAGTGGTAGGAGATCACGCAGATCCTCCCACCGGGTCTGAGAAGCTGGATGGCGGATTCGAGACCGGCCGAGAGCGCATCCAGTTCAGCGTTCGTGGCGATGCGGAGAGCTTGGAACGTCTTCCTGGCCGGATGTCCGGAACGGCGTGCCGCCGCGGGGACGGCGTTCGCGATAGCGGACGCGAGAGCGGTCGTGTCGCTGAGCGGCCGCGCTGCGATGATGGCGTCTGCGATACGCCCGGCGAAGCGCTCCTCTCCGAAGCGTCGGATGAGGTCACGTAGGTCGTCGCGGTCGTACTCGTTGACGATGTCGCCGGCCGATTCCGACACATCCATGCCCATGCGCATATCGATCGGGCCGCTCCTGTGATAGGAGAATCCCCGTGACGCTGCGTCGACCTGATGCGATGAGATACCCAGGTCCAGAAGAACCCCGTCAACGGTCCCAGAACCGTCAGGTGGTGAGCCCAACTCATCGTGCACGATCCGTTCGATATCTGTGAAGTTCCCGAGCACGACCCGCACCCGCGGATCGTCCGGGGTGTTGGCTATCGCATCCGGATCGCGGTCGATCCCGATGATCCGTATCTCTGGATACGCATCGAGGAGCCGCCGCGTGTGACCGCCGCCGCCGAACGTGCCGTCCACGACGAGGCCACTCGCTGCCGACGCGAGCATTCGAACGCACTCGGTCGCGAGGACGGGTTCGTGGTAACTGTCCATGGTCTGATCCATGGTCAGTCCCCCGGAGCGCTGGCGCCAACATGGAAGCGGGCGGAGTAAGGGGCCTTCCAATTGGCATCCGGGGGACTGACCACAGGCCAGACCATCTCGTTGGTCCGAGCACGGGGTCGGCGACCGGGTGCTCGTATCGTTCGTTCATATCCCATCCTCAGAGAGCGCCTCAGCGATCTCGGCGTAGTACTCGTCGGCCTCTGCTGCTACCGATCTCCACGTGTCGGTCGCCCAGACCTCGATACGGTCTGCAACACCGACCACCGTGAGGTCCTTCTCCAACCCGGCGTAGCGGCGCAGTGATTCTGGAATCTGCACTCGGCCCTGCCGATCGAGTGCCTGATCCGACGCTGAGGCGAAGAAGGACCGCGAGAAGTTCCTGGCCCGCCGATCAGTACGTGGCAGTTTGAGGACCTTGCTCGATTCCTCTTCCCATCGATCCATCGGGAAGACATAGATGCAGTGCTCCTGGCCCTTGGTCATGACGCACCCATCGTCAAGCCCCATACGGAACTTGCTGGGCATCACGACCCGGCCCTTCTCGTCAAGCGAGTGACTGTATTCACCGAGAAACACGCTTCCGCGCCTCCGTTGCGCTGCGATCATCATCTTCCACGAGGCCCCACTATGGCCCACTCTGTTCCACTTGTCAACTCATTCGCCCCCGAACGTGCCCCCGTTCCCCCGCCGGCAGTCGGCGAGGTAGCCTGTGGCCCATGAAGCAACCCATCACCCTCATCGGCGTCGGAGAGATGGGAGCGGTGTTCTCACATGCCCTCCTCCGCTCCGGACATCCCGTGATCCCGGTACTGCGCGCAACACCCATGGCAGAGGCGGCCCGGGTCGAGCCCGAACCGGCGCTCGCCCTCGTGACCGTCGGCGAAGACGATCTTCATGCGTCCCTCGATCAGATACCCGACGGATGGCGATCCCGGGTGGGGTTGATCCAGAACGAACTCCTCCCCCGCGACTGGGAGCGCCACGCCATCGTGTCGCCGACCGTTGCCGTCGTGTGGTTCGAGAAGAAGCCCGGACGGGCAACCAAGGTCATCATCCCGACACCGATAGCGGGGCCGGAAGCCGGCCCTCTCGTCGAGGCGTTGACAGCGATCGGGATCCCGGCCGAACGGATCCCGGACGACGCCCTGATCGATGCCCTGGTCGCGAAGAACCTCTACATCCTCACAGCGAACATCGTCGGTTTGAGAACAGGAGGATCAGTCTCCGATCTGTGGAGCGACCACCGACCGCTTGCCGATGCCGTCGTCTCAGAGATCCTCGAGATCCAGGAGTGGCTCGTCGGTGCGGCCGTCGATCACGCCAGCGCGATCAGCGGAATGGTCCGGGCTATCGAGGGCGACCCCGACCACGGCGCGACCGGTCGCAGCGCCCCGCGCCGTCTCGAGCGAGCGATCGGTCACGCCCGCTCGGCCGGTATCGAGGCCCCGACCCTGTTCTCAATCGGGCGCGAGGCCGGGCTATCCGTATAGTCTGAGACGCGACACTCCGAGGAGGAACCGTGCACGTACTCATCGCCACCGATGGAAAGATCGATGTCGAGACCGCTTCGAGCTTCGCCGCCGGGCTTGCCGGTCCCAGCGGTCGAGTGACCGTGCTCACCGTCGTCGAGGTGCCTCGTGCATTCCTCCATGACATGCGAGGTCAGTGGGGCGCCATGGACGGCGTCGGCGTGATCGTCGATGACGAGTTCGTTGCAACGCCGGCCGTTCCTCAGGAAGCCCCTAGAGGTTGGCCCGGCGATGATGCCGTGATCGAGCACTACCTGGCCGACAAACTCGACCAGCACACGACACCGATCATCGCGGCCCTTCGAGAAGAGGGAGTCGAGGCGGAAGGCAGTGTCGTTGAGAGCGAGAACGTGACGAACACGATCCTCGACCAGTTGGAGACGCTCGGTGCCGAAGTCGTCGTGATCGGTTCCCACGGTCAGGGCCTGTTCCAAGGGCTGCTCGGTTCGACGGGCACCAAGCTCGTTCGCCGGTGCCCCAAGCCCGTGCTCCTCATCCGGTCGGCTACGACCTGACGTAGGGCGCCCAGTCCGGATCGACCGAACCGCCGATCGCGGCCGCCACCCACGTGTCCGTTCGGGGCTGTCGCGGAACCGATGCGAGCCGGAGTCCGGCCTGGGCGGGCGTGCGGCCGCCCTTCTTGGTGTTGCATCGCCGGCATGCGGCGACAACGTTCGACCAGGAGTGTTCGCCGCCCTGCGACCGGGGCACGACATGATCGAGATTCTCGGCCTGACGCCCGCAGTACTGGCATCGGTGCTCATCACGCTGGAAGACCGTTCTGCGGTTCACCGGGATCCTTCGCTGATAGGGAACCCGCACGTACCGTTTCAGACGAACGACCGACGGCGACGGCATCGAGAACGCCTCGGACCGCCAGAGCGCACCGTTCGTGACGAGCACATCGGCCCGATCTCGGAGCACGAGCACCAAGGCGCGTCGCACGGGAACCACCGACAGCGGTTCGAGGCTCGCGTTCAGGACGAGGGATCGTGCCACGGAGAGAGCGTACCAGCAGCAAGGGTCGTGCACACCGAACGCGAAACCACTTAGCGAGAGCAGTTGACCACTCAGCGTATCCCTGCCATACTCCATCGGACAGCAGCATCGAGAGCGTTGGAGAGAATGTGCGCGTCGTCGGGTACGTACGGGAGGCACCGAGCCTGACCGACGGTGAGACAGCGTTCGCTCAGAGCGAGCGAATACGACGATGGTCTGCCGATTCCGGCCACCACCTCGTCGCGACGTGTCGGGACGTCAGAGATCCGGCTCAGTTCCAGGGACGGGACGGGTTCCGAGCGCTCCTCGCAATCGCACGATCCGGGGTCGCCGATGCGCTCGTCATCTCCGAACTCTCGATCCTCTCTCCGGATGAGGTCACCCGGGAGATCATGATCGGCTACCTGCAGGGACTCGGGTTAGACATCATCTCGACCACCCAACCCGATCGTGACGGGTTGTCAGAGACTTCCGAAGACCGCGCTCGATTCGTGCGGGACGTCGTCGCGAAAGTGGATGAGTTCCGCAGGGAGTTCCCCGAAACGGCCGGCTGATCCTACGATCGCCTCAGCCGCTCCTTGTCTGCCCCGGGCGAACCGCTTCCTGGCTCTTCGGATGTGAGCGGGGTGTGGCGAAGATGAAGCCGGTAGTGAGACGGGTGAAGCCTCGGAACGTCGTAGGTACGTATTGCGTAGTCACGCGTAGAACGTACTACTGCCCGTAGTCTCCCCGGTTCGAGCCGACCCCGCTCATTCCCGACGTGTCCGCTTCCTCCACTCGAGATACGCCACGATGTCCTCTGCGGCAGGGTCGACGTCGTCACTCCCGTAGGCGGTCGCGGTGCGCCATGCGATGACTTCCCCGTCCGGAACAGGGAGATAGGGACGTCGGTGCCACCATCCGGGACGAGCGAACGCGAACGCCGCGCCGACAGCAGTACCCCAAAGTGTCGGTCGCCTGAGAACAGCAAGTGCGACGGAACGCGAGATCATTCGTCTCCCAACGGTAGTCGGCAGACACCGAGCCACCAGCTTCCAGCTTCCAGCCGCCAGCAAGAACAGGTTCAACAGCCCGAGATCTCGCAATTTGCATCTCTGCCTGGTGGCTGGAAGCTCGTAGCTGGTAGCTTCTTCGTCCCCCAAACCCTTCACACCCTCTATTCTCGGTCATGCGAGAAACACAGGAGGCTGACGCGTGCAAGTGACCCCGGACGAACTGGCCTGGTTCGATGAACGATTCCGAGCCGTCGCCGACAACATCGAGCATGTCATCCAGGGCAAGCGGGAGACGGTGGAACTCATCGTCTCGTGCCTGATCTCGGGCGGGCACGTCCTCATCGAAGACGTGCCGGGCGTTGGGAAGACGCTCCTGGCCAAGTCCCTCGCGCGGTCGATCGATTGCTCGTTCCAGCGGATCCAGTTCACCCCGGACCTCCTCCCCTCCGACATCACCGGTGTCTCCGTCTGGGATCGCGAATCCGGAGAGTTCGTCTTCCGCTCCGGGCCCGTCTTCTCGAATGTCGTCCTCGGAGACGAGATCAACCGTGCGAGTCCGAAGACCCAGGCAGCGTTGCTCGAAGCGATGGAAGAGCTTCAGGTCACCGTCGACGGCGTGACTCGCACCCTCGGTCCCCCGTTCATCGTGGTGGCAACACAGAACCCGATCGAGCACGAGGGAACCTACCCCCTCCCTGAAGCACAGCTCGATCGTTTCATGATGCGCCTCACGATCGGGTATCCGACTCGCTCCAAGGAACTCGAGATGCTCGACACCCACGGCAATCGATCCACGTTCGAAGATCTTCGGCCGGTCATCCACGCAGAGGACGTCGTCCGGATGGCCGAGATCGCTCTACAGGTCCACGTAGCGGATGTCGTGAAGGAGTACATCATCGACATAGCCGAGGCAACGCGAGATGAACCCGATCTTCTTCTCGGTGCGTCTCCGCGGGCTTCGCTGTTCCTCCAACGAGCGGCACGCACGATCGCCGCGATCGCCGGTCGCGACTACGTATCTCCGGACGATGTGAAGAACGTGCTGTTTCCGGTGCTCAACCACCGGCTGATCATGCGTCCCGAGGCGCAGATGCGGGGAGTCACCGTAGAGAAGATCCTCGAAGGAGTCAGCGGAAGCGTACCGGTACCCGGCACTCGCGTCGCGGCGACCTAAGGACCGGTCACTGATGCCAACGACCCGCGGATGGGCAGCCCTCGGAGCGGGCGTTGCGCTGATCGTCTTGTGGGTCGTGTTCGGCGAGCGGTTGATGCTCGGCGTGGGCCTCTTCCTCGCCCTGGCGATCGGGAGCGGAGTCGCCTACGTGCGGTCGACCGTTCCGAGCGTGGCGGTCTCGCGCCTCATCACTCCCTTTCAGGTTCACGATGGGGACCGGGCGATCGTGGAAGTCACACTCTCGACCAGTCGTCGCATTCCCCAGGCCATCGTCATCGATGAGGTCTCCGGTTTGGGCACAGCACGCTTCGTTGCCGACCGCGTGGAACCCCGGAACCCGATGATCGCCCGCTATGAGATCTTGTGTCGTCCCCGGGGGATCTACACGGTCGGGCCGGCCATCGTCCAGGTTCGGGACCCGCTCGCTCTCTCCGAGGCTGGGGGCACGGCCGGGAAGACCGACCACCTCGCTGTGTACCCGGCCGTCGAAGACCTCGACGGCCTCCCGCTCGGACGCGGCCACGACCCGACCGTCAACACCTCCCGGTCGAGCTTCTCCCCGACCGGAGGAGAGGACTTCTTCACCCTTCGCGAATACCAACTGGGAGACGACCTCAGAAAGGTCCATTGGCCGTCTACGGCGAAACGCGACGAACTCATGATCCGCCAGTTGGAGATTCCGTGGCAAACGAGGGCGCTCGTCCTCCTCGATCCCCGCGTAGCGGCGTACCCGGATTCGGAGATGTTCGAGCATGCCGTTCGAGGAGCCGCATCTGTTTTCCGGCATCTGTTCAGAAACGGTTTCACTCCAACGCTGTGGACCGGGACCGGGTCCGGGGCCGTGGTCGGTAGCGGCGAGGGTTACGGGATCGCGATGGAAGAGCTCGCCGCCGTTCAACCGGCACCGGTTCTCGATCTCGTGACATCGATCGCTCGTCTTCGCCGTACGGGAGCCACCGGAGGCGTTCTCATCCTGGTTACGGGCGTACCCGACGATCCCGTTCTCGGCATGTACCGACTTCTCGGAAAGGACTTCTACCGGACGGTCGTGATGTCGTCGGGATCTAGAGCCGACGACGCACTCGTGCAGTTCGCCCGTGCCGGAGCGACGGTGGTCTCGTCACCTTCGACCGAACCCTGGGCATCGGCTTGGAAGCAAGGAATGGAACGGACGTGGTCTACCGCTACAGCTGGATAGCCGGTCTCGCGTCGATCGGGTTCGCCTTCTGGCAACTGACGCGGCTGCTGCTGCCGACGGCGTCGGGGGCCAAGTGGCAGCTCGTTGTGCTGTCCGGATTCGCCATCGGCCTCATCGTCACGTGGACGGCCGTGACGTATCGGTTGCGAGCGATATGGATCGTGGTGATCAACGTTGCTGCGCTCTTCCTGGTGGCGACCCGGTTCGCGGCGCCATCGGATTCGCTCTTCATCCTGCCGACGAGGTCCGGGATCGTTGTGCTCTGGTCGGATCTCGTTCGTGCCTTCGATGTCATCCGACATGGTGTTGAACCGGTCCGGCCGATCGTCGGCATCGTCGTGATCCTGACGGCCCTGTTCTGGCTGCTCGGAGGCCTCCTTGCGTGGGGTCTCTCGAAAGACCATCCCTTCACAGCGCTCCTTCCACCGCTCGTCGTTGCGCTTCAATTCGCAACACTGAATCGGCGCAACGACGGCCTCATCGTTCTCGGCACCTTCATCGTCCTGGTCGCGGGAACGATCCTCGCCGTCGCTCTGGACGAGCGCGATCGAGGGGCGGGACGGATGGTCGGTGACCGCCAGCGACCGCCCTCGAACGCCCCAACACTCACGGCTGCACTGCTCGTGGCGATGACGGTCGCCGTTGCCGTCGTCGGAGTAGGGATGATCGGCCCCAAGCTTCCACCCGATGGGGTCTTGTCGTGGCGTACTCCGGGGGGGTTGGGCGGCGGGATCTATGGGGGCGTCTCCTACAACCCGTACGTCAGCATCCACGACGGTCTCGTCTCTCAGGAAGGCATTCCTCTTTTCCGGGCGACGATCGACGGAGATGCGTCTCCCGACGAGGTGTATTTCCGCCTCCTCACGCTGGACACGTACAGCAACGGACAGTGGTCGGTCAACCGGCCGCGGGTCTACGCGCTGGACGAAGAACCGCTCGAAGAAGAGGGGTACGAGTTCGGCGGAGAGACCGAAAGCATCACTGCCGACATCGAGATCGAGGCGCTCGGACAGGATTGGCTCCCGACCCCATACGCCGTCGTCGGCGCCGACGGCGAAGAAGCCGACGCGTTCCGGATCCGTCGAACCGACACGTCGGTGGTCTTCCGCGGTGACCGGACGTACCGGGGCATGCAGTACCGGATCCTTTCCGAGATCCCGGTGGTCGATCCGGCGGCAGTCGCCGGTGTGCCGGGTGGCGGCCTCTCTCCTCTGTTCTCTGCCGCTGCAGTGGGAGGCGAGACACCACCGGATCTCACCCACGTCGAGTACCGGGAGTTGCCGGACGCTGAGAAGTTCATCGACCTTCCCCCGGGAATCCACCCGGATATCGAGTCCGAGGCGATCGAACTGACACGGAACCTCACCACGTCGTTCGAGAAGGGCCTCGCCATCGAGCACTGGTTCCGGGAGTCAGGAGGCTTCGTCTACGACCTCGATGTCCACGGCCAAGGACACGGCGAAGACGTCCTCGCCACCTGGCTGTTCGACGATGCTCCGGAGAACGTCGGGTATCGCAGGGGCTACTGCGAGCAGTTCGCGACATCGATGGCGGTGATGACCCGTTCGATCGGTATCCCGACGAGGGTCGTCCTCGGCTTCACCCCCGGCGACAGCATCAGCCCTGACGAAGTAGTGGTACTGGACAACAACGCGCACTCCTGGGTCGAACTGTGGATCCCGAGCCAGGGTTGGGTCAGTTTCGACCCGACGCCGCGCCGGGACGGCGCGAATCCGGCTACCAGCTACCGGACGATGGAGGACGCTCTGGGCTACGACCTCGCCACCTATCTCGATCAGGTACCCGAGCCGGTACGCATCCCGGCCGACAATCCCAACGACCTGCCCAGCGGAGTCTTCTCGCAGGACAACAGGCGACCGGATGTGGGATTCATCGGCACCGGTGGCGAGACGACGTCTGCGTCGCTCCCTGGTTGGATCCAGATCGTGAGCGTTGTCGCTGCGCTCCTGGTGCTCATCGCCATCGCTCTGCCGCTCCTGAAGTGGATCAGCCGTCGCAGTCGCATGCGACGCCTGGCTGAGGGCGATGTTTCGGCGGCGTGGGAGGAGATCGTCGTGAGGCTCACCGACCTGGCCGAGGAGCCGGATCCGGCATCGACTCCGGGTGAGGTCGCGGCGCGGGTCGATGAATCGATGGCGCCGTTGGCCGCCGTCTACACCCGGTCGGTCTATGGCAGCACCGATACCGTTCCCGACGACCAGATCGAGGTCGCCCGACGTTCGATGGAGAAGACGAGCGAGCGGCTTGCGACCCGCTACTCCCCCTTGGAACGCACACGTTCGCAGTACCGGCTGAGTTCGCTTCGGAGACGCTTCCGACGGTGATGGCGGTTCCGGTCCGGAGGTCTCAGATCATCCGCCGGCTTCGTCGACCTCCGCGAGAACGTCATCCTCGACGAAGCGGAGCATCTCGAGGAATCGCGTCCGGTCGAGTTCGAACAGGGAGACGTCCTCTTCGACGGACTGCGTGATGTCGTTGATCGCTATGAAGAAGGCGAGCTGTCCTTGTCGCAGAGCATCAAGGATCTCTTCCTCGTCGACCGCAACCGCGAAGATCGTGTCCCCGTCGGTGACGAGGCGGATCTCGGAGAGGTGGTTCTCCATATCGCCGGTCCGTCGCAGGTAGTCCCATGCCCGGCGCACTCGCTGAATCGACATCCCGTTGTCGAGAAGGCTCTTGACGACCCTCAGGGCCACGAGATCCCGAAACGAGTAGAGGCGACGCCGACCCGGCCGACCGCCGGTTTGCTGGAGGGAGGGCTGAACGAGCGCCACTTTGTCCCAGTACCGAAGCTGATGAGGTGTACAAGCCGTCAGTCGAGTCGCTTGCTGAGCGGTGAAACCATCCACGCGTTTTCCCCATCGTTCTCCGGCCGCCCGGCCGGTTCGTAAATCCTTGTGACCCCTCGCGGGGAACGCAATCTTAGCGTTCTCGACGCCAACGTTCTCTGGCGTCATCCATCCATCCGGAGACGGAGAACGAGGCGGTCCGATCGGCCCGCATCCCGCGCATCGTCGTAGCGATCGTAGCGGCAGACGCCACCATCAAGATGAACCCGAAACCGGCGAGATATGAGAACCTCGTGAAGGTTCCGAGCATGATCGCCAGTCCGACGAAGAAGCCGATTCCTGCGAGAAGTCGGCGTCGTCTGATACGGGTCGACAGATCGGTCTTGGCGACCGTTTGCGCGAGTTTGGGATCCTCGGCATAGAGGTTGCGTTCGATCTCTTCAAGGATCTTCTGCTCTCGATCGTCCAGCGCCATTCGGCCAGCCTCCGCGTCGAACCGGTTCCCACTCACAGTATACCGGTACGACACTTACGCGTAACGGGTCCTTTCAGCCTTCATCGCGAGTTCGGTGGTTCGGATCCCTTGGGGATGGCACAACCCTGGCGGGGATGACGGCTCCCGCACCAAACCGATCCCTGACACCGTCGATGGCCTCGGCTGCAGCGTCGATCCGCTCGTGACCGAGCACCATCTGCCTGGCGCCCCCGACGTCAACGAGATCGCTCACCGCCACTCCGAGCAAGCGAACGGACCTTGCACCGATCGCGGCACGATCGATGAGAGCGCCGGCGGTCTTCCAGATGTCCGCCGTAGAGGCGATCGGTTCCTGGTGCCGCGACGAACGGCTGATCGTGGCGAAGTCGGAGAACCGGACCTTGAGCGTGACCGTGTGACCTGCAACGCCCGCCTTCGCCAAGCGTGCTGCAACCTGGTCACACAACCTGAGCGTCTCACGCTCGATCGTGTCCCGATCGCCGAGGTCCCGGGCGAACGTGCTCTCCGACGAGATCGACCGGGCCGGTGTCCCTCCCTCAACGGCGCGAGGATCCTGGGCACGGGCCAGCGCCCCGAGGTGCTGCGCCGCTGCCTTCCCGATCCGGTGTTCCAACAGAACGGCCGGAGTGCCGGCGAGATCGCCGATGGTTCGGATCCCGAGATCGCCGAGCGACTTCTCCGTCGCCTCTCCCACGCCCCACAGTTCACCGATGTCGAGCGGGTGGAGGAAGTCGAGTTCCGCTCCCGCAGCGATGAGCAGCATCCCATCGGGCTTCGCGTGTTTCGATGCGAGTTTCGCGACGAACTTGTTCGCTGCGATCCCGACCGACGCCGGGATGCCGATCTGCTCTCTGATCGCCACTCTGATCTCTGTACCGATCTCCTCGACCGATCGATAGTGGAACCTGAGTCCGGACACGTCGAGGAACGCTTCATCGATGGATATCCCCTCGACGAGCGGCGTGAACGAGCGCATGATCTCGAAGATCTCTGCCGAAACGGCGCCGTAGCGACCGTGCGATGAGTCGACCACGACGAGACCGGGGCATCGTCGCCGTGCCTCCCCGACCGGCATGGCCGACCGCACCCCGAAGCCGCGGGCCTCGTAACTGGCCGACGCCACGACACCGCGACCACCGGTTCCGCCCACCGCGACCGGCTTCCCGATCAGTTCCGGATGATCGAGTCGTTCGACCTCGACGAAGAACGAATCCATGTCGACGTGCAGGATTGGCTCAGCGAACCGCGTCATGGTGTCACGGTAGAGCAGTAGCCGAGTAGATCAGTAGATCAGTAGATCAGGAAGCCGCCGGCTACCAGCAGGGCCCTGTACCGAATACGGACTACGGACTACGGACTACGGAACACCAATACAACATTGTGGCCGCCGAAGCCGAAGGAATTGCTCATCGCGTACTGCACGTCGACGGTTCTGGCTTCCCCAGGGACGTAGTCGAGATCGCACTCCGGGTCGGGATCCGTGAGATTGATCGTGGGTGGCACGACGCCATCGCGGATCGCGAGCACGCTGGCGACGGCCTCTACTGCTCCGGCCCCGCCGAGCAGGTGCCCCGTCATCGACTTCGTCGACGAGATCGGCACCCGGTACGCATGGTCACCGAACACGGTCTTGATCGCCATGGTCTCGGTGACGTCGTTCGCCGCCGTGGACGTTCCATGGGCGTTGATGTACGAAACCTGTTCGGCGGCGATCCCTGCATCGTCGAGGGCACTCTGCATGGCTCTCGCCGCGCCGTCGCCGCCGGGACGGGGCAGCGTCACGTGGTAGCCGTCGGCCGACATGCCGTACCCGACGACTTCTGCGTACACCGTCGCACCGCGTTCCAGTGCATGCTGGCGCTCTTCGAGCACCAGAGCGGCGGCACCTTCCGCCATGACGAAACCATCCCGGCCAGCGTCGAACGGGCGGCTGGCACCCTGAGGGTCATCGTTGCGAGTGCTCAATGCCCGTGCCTGGGCGAACCCGCCCATGGCGAGCCGCGTGATGGCGGCATCGGCACCCCCGGCGAGCATCACGTCGGCCGCTCCTCGCTGGATGATCGCGGCAGCGTCACCGATCGCGTTGGCCGACGCCGCACACGCGGTCACCGCCGTGGTGTTCGGTCCGTAGAGATTGAAATCGATCGAGGCCTGACCTCCCGCCAGGTTCGCGATGATCTTCGGGATCCCGAACGGACTCAACCGATGAGGACCAACCTCGAGCAGCGTGGTCACTTCCTCTTCGAACGTGGTGACACCACCGATCCCGGAGCCAACGACCACACCTGCCCGGTAGGCGGCAGGGTCATCGGGTTCGTAGGCGATCCCCGCGTCGCCGAGCGCTTCACGGGCGGCGACCCAGAAGAGCTGGGCATACCGATCCATCCGTCTCGCCTGGCGTCGGGGCATGAAGGCCTCGATATCGAAGTCCGTGATCTCGCCGGCGATCTGCGACGGCAGATCCGAAGCTTCGATCGATGTGATCGGGCCGACCCCCGACGTGCCGTCGAGAAGCCCGCGCCAGGTGCTTTCGACGTCGCCTGCGACGGGGTTGACGGTGCCGAGGCCGGTGACAACGACGCGACGGTCGTTCATGATGTGCTCCTAGTCCAGCTCCTACGCGTTGAGTTTCTTCTCCACGAGGTCGATCGCCTCACCCACCGTCGTGATCTGCTCGGCTTCCTCGTCGGGGATCTTCACTCCGAAGTTGTCCTCGAGGGCCATAAGCAGTTCGACGACGCCGAGCGAGTCGACGTCGAGATCCTCTTCGAACGTCGCGTCTGCCCTGATGTCATCACGCTCGATCCCAAGCTCATCGACGAGAAGGTCGGTCAGCTTCGATTCGATCTCCGTGCGCTCCATTGTCTCAGCCTCCTAGTAGCCGTTCTACAGGGCCAGACCGCCGTCTACGACGAGTGTCTGGCCCGTTACGTACGCCGCGTCGTCGGAGGCAAGATAGCCCACTGCCGCCGCGATCTCTTCCGGTCGTCCGAGGCGGCCGACCGCAACCCTGCGGGCCACCTCTTCCGCTATCTCGGTTCCGAGTTCTTCCGTCATGTCCGTTTCGATGAACCCCGGAGCAACCACGTTGACCGTGATGTTCCTCGATCCGATCTCCCGGGCGATCGACTTCGAGAATCCGATGATCCCCGCCTTCGATGCCGCGTAGTTCGCCTGGCCGGGGTTTCCCGAGATCCCAGAGATGGAACTCACCGAGATGATCCGGCCCCATCGGGAGCGGAGCATGCCGCGCATGGCGGCCCGCGAGCAGAGGTACACGGAGCGGAGGTTCGTCTCGATCACTTGATCCCAGGCTTCGGGTCCCATCCTCAGCAGCAGGTCGTCCCGCGTGATTCCGGCGTTGTTGACGAGAACGTCGACGCGTCCGAGTTCCTCTTCCACGGTCTCGAACATGGCTGCCACTGCGTCGGCGTCACCGACGTCTGCTCGCACGGCGATCGCCGTCCCACCGTTTCCGGTGATCGCTTCGACGACGTCGTCGGCCGCTGCACTGTTCGTCGCGTAGTTGATCGCGACGGCATGGCCATCGGATGCAAGACGCAACGCAACCGCTCTCCCGATCCCCCGCGAACCTCCGGTAACCAGTGCTACGCGACTCATCACTGCCGCGCGTTCTGTCGATCGATCATGATCTGGATGCCGGTCCGGTCGCTCGGCGGGAGCGCGGCGTCGCTGAGCGACTTCGGCTCGACCCTCTGACCCCATTGGATCGCGGTCGCTCCCCAGGTGAGGCCAGCTCCGAACGCAACGAGAACGAGCTTCGCTCCGGGCTTCAAGCGACCGCGATCGATGGCCTCTGAAAGAGCGATCGGGATCGTGGCGGCCGATGTGTTCCCGTATGCGTCGATGTTCGTGTACACCTTGTCCGGATCGATGCCGAGGCGCTTCGTCGTGGCGTCGATGATCCTGATGTTGGCCTGATGCGGGATCAGCAGATCCACCTCATCGATCGACCATCCGGCGTCGGCGAGCGCCTTTTCGGCTGCAGCGCCCATGCCGACAACGGCGTTCCTGAACACCTCGCGGCCGTCCATCACGACCCGCACCGGCGAGGGAATCTCCATCCACGATGAACCGGCGCCCTCGATGGTCAGTGCTCCGGCGAGATTGCCATCCGAGCCGACATTGATCGATCGGATGCCTTCGTCGGTGTCCGACGGTTCGAGGATGACGGCGCCGGATCCGTCGCCGAACAGCACCGCCGTATCACGGTTCTCGAGATCGAGATACGGCGTGAGACGCTCGGATCCGAGGAGGAGGATTCGGCGGGCCGATCCGGTGGCGATGAGGCCGGCGGCGAGATTGAGTCCGTAGATGAAGCCGGTGCAGCCGGCGTTGGTGTCGGTCGCCGCGGCGTTGACGGCGCCGAGCTTCGCCTGGAGATGGCAGGCCATCGCGGGGATGAAGCGGTCGGGTGTGCAGGTCGCAACAAGGATGTAGTCGAGATCTGTCGCTTCGAGTCCGGCGGCCGCCAGAGCTTGACGGGACGCGACAAGCGCCATGTCGGAGTTGTCGACATGGGAGACCCTCCGCTGCCGGATGCCGGAGCGCGTGGCGATCCACTCATCCGACGTATCGATGACGGATGCGAGATCGTCGTTCGTCACGGTCGGTTCCGGCATACAACGGCCCCAGCCGGTGATCATCGCTCGCTGCATTCGCGTTCCTCCTCAGACAGATCGGTCATTGTACGGACGGGTCGCTCGCGACCGCGGCGATTCCATCGAGATCGGATACCACGTGCACGACGGCGTCCGTGAGCGTTCGTTTGACGAGGCCGGCCGTCACGTCTCCCGGTCCGACGTGGATGAAGGTCGTGATCCCGTCGGCTGCCATCCGTTCGAGCGTCGCTGCGAATTGGACCGGCCGGATCAATTGCTCGCCGAGTTGCCGGATCGGATCCTCCACCGGCCGTCCCGTCGTGTTCGCATACACCGTGAACGACGGCTCCGCGAACTCGACCCGTTCCAGAGCGGTCGTCAGTCGTTCGGCGGCCGGCGCCATGTAGGGCGAGTGGAACGCCCCGGCGACGTCGAGAGGAATCGCCCGACGGATACCCAGCGACCGGGCGTTCTCGCCGAGCCACTCGATGTCAAGCCGGCTGCCGGCCAGCACGATCTGTGATGGTGTGTTCACGTTCGCGACCCAGAGTCTTCCGCCTTCCGCCCGCCGTCCGGCAGCAACACTCTCGGCCTGCTCGAGGTCGGCACCGATGAGTGCGGCCATGCCCGACGGGTCGCTCGCCGAAGGCGCGTCGGCCATCGCCCGGCCACGTTCAGCGACGAGCGCCAGTCCATCTTCGTACGAGAGCGCTCCCGCAGCCGCCAGTGCCGTGTACTCACCGAGGGAGTGCCCGGCCGATGCGGCGGGTGGTGTCGGCAGTGCATCGCGCAACGCCTCCCACAGGGCGTACGAGACCGCGTACAGGGCCGGCTGAGCATGTTCGGTCTTCGTCAGTTCTTCCTGCGGGCCGTCGGTGATGAGCTCTTCGAGCGACCATCCGAGGACTCTGTCGGCGGTTTCGACCAGCAACTCGGGGCGCGTAGAGAAGAGGTCGGCACCCATGCCGACCTTCTGACTCCCCTGGCCGGGGAACAAGATGGCGTATCCGGACATCACAGCTCCGCTCTGCTGTCGCTCTGTGTACCGACCCCCGGGGTGTCACCGGGGTTTCAACAACGCTTCGACGCTAGCCTCGCGCAGTACCTCACGAGGAGTTCTCGCACATGACCGACTGTCGTTCTCAACTCGCCGCGTCCGTCCCGGTGGGCCCCAAAGCTCCGCTCCGGATCCCGAGCGATTTTCTCAGGCTCTACGACCTCTCATACAACCTCTGGTGGTCGTGGGACCCGGTCGCGCGCGATCTGTGGAGCCGGATCGATCCGCAAGCGTGGGCCGCCACGCGCAATCCCATCGGCCTGCTCCAGGTGGTCGAACCTTCGACCTGGGAGGCGCTCGCGGCGAGCGGGAGCTTCAACGAACTCTACGACGAGGTCGTCGAACGATTCGATCGGTATCTCTCGAGCGATCAGACCTGGTTCGACACGAACCACGGCGGCGAACTCGAGGGCCCGGTTGCCTATCTCTGCGCCGAGTACGGCATCAACGAGAAGCTCCCGTTCTACTCAGGTGGACTCGGCGTGCTCGCTGGTGATCACGTCAAGTCGGCGTCGGATCTCGGCATCCCCCTGATCGCCGTCGGCCTGCTGTATCGGCGTGGCTTCTTCCGTCAGGCCGTCGATCCCGACGGCTGGCAGCAGCACACGTACCAGCGCCTGGAGATGCGCAGACGTCCCATTCGCGAAGTGCTCGATCCCCACAGCGGACGCCCCCTTCGCGTGTCGCTCGCCCTCAACGGCCGGGACGTCTCCATCGGAGCATGGCGGATCGACGTCGGACGGGTACCCCTGATCTTGCTCGACACCAACCTCCCTGAGAACGACCCCGCTGATCGTCCGATCACCCACATCCTCTACGTGCGAGGCCGGGAGGCTCGATTCGCGCAGGAGACCGTGCTCGGAATCGGTGGAGCGCGAGTGCTGCGAGCGCTCGAAATCGAACCATCGATGTGGCACGTCAACGAGGGTCACGCGGCGTTGAGCCTCCTCGAACGCCTGTCCTGGGAGATCGACGCCGGTCACGATCTCGAAACGGCGAAGCGATCGGTCGCCGACCGAACGCTGTTCACTCTGCACACCCCGGTACCCGCGGGGAACGAGACCTTCGACCCCTTGCTCGCGGCTGCAGCCCTCGGCGGGACGATCGAGGGAGTTGACACCGAGAGCCAGCGAAACCTCGCCAGAAGCGGGTCGAACGACGGCGGCGTGTTCGACATGGGAGCGTTGGCCATCCGCCTGTCCGATCGTACGAACGGAGTCTCGATCCGGCATGCGGATATCGTCACACGCGACTGGGGAGAACTCATCGGAGGACCGGCGTTCGCCGTCACGAACGGAGTTCATCCATCAACCTGGCTCGGCCGCCCCATGTGGCGCCTCCTTGAGAGCGCCCTCGGCCACGACTGGGTCGATCGGGTCCATGAACCTGCCGAGTGGAGCGCCATCCGAGACATCGACGACGCCAAGATCTGGCGCGCCCACGAGTCCCAGCGCGAGTTGATGACCCGTCGACTCCGGACCCGTCTTCGCGAGGAGTACGCCCGCCACGGTGTGGGATCCCGTCGGTTGCGGTGGCTCGACGATCAACTGCCGGCCGATCGCCTCACCATCGGCTTCGCCCGGCGGTTCGCCACGTACAAGCGGGCCGGGATGCTCTTCACCGATCCGAACCGTCTCGAGGCGATCCTCAAGAACCCCGAACGGCCCGTCCAACTCGTGTTCGCAGGAAAGGCACACCCCGCCGATCGAGAAGGTCAAGCGCTTATCAAGCACGTCTTCGACATGTCCCACGACGGGCGGTACGAGGGCCACCTGTTCTTCGTCGAGGACTACGACCTGCGGCTCGGACGGACCCTGGTCACCGGGTCCGACGTGTGGCTCAATACGCCGGTCCCACCACGCGAGGCAAGCGGCACCTCCGGTATGAAGTCCGCTGCGAACGGCGGTCTCAACCTCAGCGTCCTCGATGGCTGGTGGGTCGAGGGATTCGACGGCACCAACGGCTGGGGATTCGGCGAACATTCCTCATCGGACGAAGAGGACGCGAACACCCTGTACCGCTTGCTCGAATCGGAGGTCGTTCCGACGTTCTACGACCGGGACGAGGATGGTCTGCCCCGAGCGTGGATCGCCATGATGAAGTCGGCCATGATCACCGG
>JAYEIJ010000079.1:62325-81153 GCA_034660035.1 Actinomycetota bacterium
GGCCTTGCGGATCCCGCGAACAGCCTGCGCCGTGCGCTGATCGTTCTCCACGAGAGCGAAACGCACGTGGCCGTCACCCGAGGGACCGAAGCCGATGCCCGGGCTCACTGCGACTTTCGCCTCGTCGAGGAGATGCAGGGCGAACGTCAGCGAATCCATGTGCCGATACGGCTCGGGGATCCTGGCCCACACGAACATCGTGCTCTTCGGCTTCTCTATCTCCCATCCGAAGCGGTTGAGCCCGTCGACGAGGATGTCCAGGCGCCGTTCGTAGATGTCGACGACCTCCGGGACGTAGTCGTCGCATTCGTTCAGGGCGATGATCGATGCGATCTGGATGGGTTGGAAGGTCCCGTAGTCGAGGTACGACTTCAACTGGCGTAGCGCCGCGATCATCTCCGGGTTTCCGACCACAAAGCCCACCCGCCAACCGGCCATCGAATGGCTCTTCGACAGTGTGTACAGCTCGACACCAACGTCCTTGGCGCCGGGTACCTGGAGCATGCTCGGCGGTTCGTACCCACCGTACGCGATGTCGGCGTACGCGAAGTCGTGCACGAGCATCGTGTCGTTCTCCTTCGCGAACGCCACGAGACGTTCGAAGAAGTCGATGTCGACCGTCGCCGTCGTCGGGTTGTGAGGGAACGACGTCACGATCACTCGCGGTCGCGGCCACGAGTTGTGGTAGGCCTCGGTGAGGCGCTCGAAGAAGTCGATCCCGGTCGAGAGATGCACTCGCTGGACATCGGCGCCGGAGAGCACGGCGGCGTAGATGTGGATCGGATACGACGGCTCGGGAACCAGTGCCACATCGCCGGGCTGGACGAGTGCCCACATGAGATGAGACAGGCCCTCCTTCGCCCCGATCGTGTTGATCACCTCGGTCTCGGGGTCGAGCACGACGCCGTGACGGCGCAGGTAGCGATCGGCGACCGCCTTGCGCAGATTCGGGATCCCGCGAGATGCCGAGTAGCGATGATTCTTCGCACTCTGCGCGGCCTCGATGAGTTTGTCGACAACGATCGGAGGTGAGGGGATGTCCGGGTTGCCGAAACCCAGGTCGATGATGTCGATGCCGCTTCGGCGTGCTTCGAGCACTTTCGAGGTCACCTTGGCGAAGACGTACGGGGGCAGATTGTCGATTCGTCGGAAATCCATGCGGGGAGCGTAGGCCCCGCGCCGACCGTCTGGAAGGACCGATCCGACCCGGTATCGGGGTGCTCAGCCGGGCAGCAGTTTGCGGAGCGGGCCCGGGACGATCTCGGCGCCCCATTCTGTCGCCGCCAGCACGAGGTCGAGCGAGTCCGCTGATCCGTCCCAGTGCTCCTCGATGATCTCACGCCCCGCTCCCTCTATGAGGTGGTTCAGAGCGATGGCCACAACGATCAGGTCGTCGAGTTGGCCGATCCCCGCGATGAAGTCGGGGATCAGGTCGATCGGTGAGACGACGTAGATGAGGGCAGCCGCCGCGAATGTCTTCCTCTTCACCGAGACCCGCGGGTCCCGGGTGATCCGGGCGAGGAGCTTGACGATGTTGGGAATCATGAGAATCGTTTCGCGGGCGATCGCTCGGGCATCGCGCTTGGGAACCGGATTCGCGTCGAGTCGTGACATGGTCACGAGCGTATCGCCGACGCGAGATAAGCGGCACCGATCGCTCCGGCACGCGGCCCGGCACCGGCCACCAGGATCGGGGGAAGCAATCGGTGGTTGCCCCCGTGGAGGGCTTCGGCCGCGACGCGCCGTGCGGGTCCCAGCAACGACTCACCGACCGAGCCGAGTCCTCCACCGACGATGACCAGTTCCGGGTCGAAGATCGCTATCAGATTGGCCAAGCCGTGTCCGAGTTCGGATCCAACCTCGGCGACCAGACCCCGCGCGACTTCGTCACCGGCGTCCGCTGCTGCGGTGACATCCTCACCGGTGATCGCTCTCGATCCGAACCTGCCGGCGAGAGACCCTTCGGGATTGAGACTCATGACCTCGCGCGCCAGCCGGACCAGGGCCGGTCCGGATGCAACGGTCTCCCAGCATCCCCGCTTCCCACAGTCACAGAGAAGGCCCCCCGGGTCGTGCCGGATGTGACCCCACTCCCCCGCGAACGACTCGCCCCGGTACACGGACCCATCGATCACGATCGCTCCACCGATCCCGGTCCCGAGGGTGATCAGCAGGAAGTCGTTGAACCCTCGAGCAGCGCCCGCGACCCGCTCTCCGAACGCGGCAACGTTCGCATCGTTGTCGACGGCGACCGGAATCCCCAGTTCCTCCTCGAGAAGCGCCTTGAGAGGTACGTCGGTGCCGTCGACGTGAGGCCCCCAAGCGAAGACGCCCTCCGGCCACTGCACCAGACCTGCGATACCGACACCGACGGCTTCCACGTCGTCGATCCACACGCCCCGGATCGCAGCGAGCGCGACGTCGACCAGCGGAGCTCGTTGCGTGGCGGTGTGTCGCTCATCGGCAACGATCCCGTCGTCGAGGCGCACGGCGAGGGCCTTCGATCCTCCGATGTCGATTCCGATGGTGCTCATCGACGCGCAGGCTATCAGGAGTCGGGAAGCCGGGAACCGAATGCGGGTCGATGAGCGTCCGACCGGTGAACGAGCATGGAGGCTCAGATGAGGCGAATCGTCACCATCGCCGGAGCGGCAGCACTGATGCTGTCCGCCTGCACCCTGCCCGCCGGCTTCGCGGAGCCGACCACCACATCGGAGGTGACGACCACGGCGGTCATCGACCTCCCTCATCCGTCCGCATCGCGAGCACTGATGCCGTTCGACGCGTGCGATGATCTCCTCGACTGGACGATCGAGCATGCGCTCGAGCGCGTCGGACCGTACGGCCTCGATGGCTACGGCGCCTATCCGGTGTTCGCCGAGTTCGCCGATGTCGCCGGAGAGTTGGCCCCCGCCGGAGGACGAACCTCCGCGTCACAGTCGACGAACGCGAGCGTTGCCAAGGACGGTGTGATCGGCACGAACCTCCAGGAAACCGGTATCGACGAACCGGACCTCGTGAAGACGGACGGCAGGCGCATCGTCGCGGTGAGCGGAAGCACCCTCTACGTTCTCGGAATCGACGGCGATCGGCTGACGCTCGAAGGCTCGATCGATCTCGGGTTCTGGACTCAGGACCTCTTCCTCGACGGCGATCGCGTGATCGCCATCGCCAACGGCGGCTACGACGCCATCCCGTTCCGCGAGGATGTCGTCGGCGCCGACGGTGTCAGCGCTCCCGCCTACACATCCGTTCTGACGGTCGCCGAGATCGACATCTCCGACCTCGAAGATCCCGAACTGACCCGGACCCTCCGCATCGACGGTCGGTACGTGTCGTCTCGCATGGTCGACGGAGCCGTGCGCCTGATCGTGTCATCCGGCCCGACCGGGTTCGCATGGGCCTACCCCGAAGGTGGCGGTCTCCGCTCCGAACGGGACGCCGAAGAGAAGAACCGTGAGATCATCGAGAACTCGGAGGTTGAGAACTGGCTGCCCTACTTCATCGTCACGGACCACGAAGGAAGGGACGAAACGGTCGATGAGGGCACGCTGCTTGCCTGTGATCGCACGCACCGGCCGGAGGAGTTCTCGGGGTTCACGACGCTCTCACTCGTCACGCTGGATCCAGACACCCTGGGCATCGCCGACTCGACGGGGGTCTTCGCCGACGGTGACATCGTGTACTCCTCCGGTGACGCGACCTACGTCGCGACGACCCGTTGGGAGGATCCGATCCTGTTCGAGCGCAACGAGCGTCCCCATAGTGTGAAGACGAGGATCCACAGGTTCTCGCTCTCGCCGACCGGGGCCGATTACCAGGCCTCCGGAACGGTGCCCGGCTACATGTTGAGCCAGTGGTCGATGTCCGAGCACGACGGCTACCTGCGCGTGGCGTCGACCGATTCGCCGCAGTGGTGGGACGGCCCGGAGTCGGAGTCGATGGTCACGGTCCTCGACACTGAGGGCGACGAACTCCGAACCGTCGGGAGCGTCGACGGCCTCGGCCGCGGAGAGCGGATCTACTCCGTCCGTTTCTTCGACGACCGCGGCTACGTCGTGACGTTCCGCCAGGTCGATCCGCTCTACGTCATCGATCTCTCGGATCCCGAGGACCCGACCGTCGAAGGTGAACTCAAGATCCCCGGCTACTCGGCATATCTGCATCCGATCAGCGTTGATCACCTTCTCGGCGTCGGGCAGGACGCCGACCTCGACGGGCGGACGCTCGGTCTCCAGGCTTCCCTCTTCGATGTGTCGGATGCGATCGATCCGGAGCGAACCGACCGGTTCACGATGAAGGATGCTCATTCAGAGTTGGAGTGGGATCACCACGCCTTCCTCCATGATCCATCATCGGGCCTGACGGTCTTCCCGTACGAGCGATGGGATGACCGCAAGGACGGGCCACCGCCGACCGGGGCGCTGGTGTTGACGGTCACCGAAGATGGGATCCGCAAGGCCGGAGTGATCTCGCATGATCGCAGGGGCTCAGACTGGTGGATGCCGATCCGTCGCACACTCCTCATCGACGGGAACCTGGTGACCGTGTCGGAGGGTGGGGTCATGGTCTCCAACCCGGACACGTTGGACACCCTGGACTGGGTGAGCTTCTGAGTAGACCAGTAGCAAGTAGATCAGGCAGAGTCTTCACGGGCTACGGACTACGGACTACCGCGAGCGCAGCGAGCCCTACTCGATCGTGATCTTCGTCGGGCCGCTTGTGCTTTCGTCGTCGTCGGGGTCTTCGCGCACGGCCGAGACGATCTCGTCGACGAACGCCGCGACGCCGCCGACGACCTCATAGGTGGCCTTGGCCAGATGAACGCCGGCGCGACGCAACCCCTTCTGAATCGGACGCTGCTCTCGGAATCGATCCCACATCATTCCACCATCCCAAATGTCACGCGGAGTTCGCCCTCATGTAGTTTGGCACCCAGAACGTGCCTCCGGCGGAGAGAATCCGGCAGCACGATCGATCGTCGATATGGTCCGACTGTTACGAACAGTTCGTGCTCGTGGCGCATCATGTCGACGTCGGAGTGTTCGGCGAACGGCATGCCGACGATCATCACGACGTTCTCCCCATCGTCTTCGACCCGGAAGGGACGGCCCTCCGACAGCCGCTCCGTCGGATCGGTCTCGCCGAAGAGTTCTTCACCGACGATCCTGAGCCGGTCCGCGCCCACCATCTCCTCGTCGAACAACCGCAGTCGTCTGATGTCGACGTCGGCGAAGCCCTCTTCGACCGAATCGAGGTGGGTCGCCTGGATCTCTCTCCACCGCTCGAAGTACGGATCGGTGACCACATCGGGGAGCACGCGATTCACGATCGCCGCATCGACCGCGTATCCGAAGAGACCAAGGTACGTGTAGGTGCGACGGGCCTCAGCGATCACCATCTTCTCCGGGTTCATCACGAGACGCGCCGACGTGATCTCGGGATCACCGAGGATGTCCCGGATGCCGTCGATGCGCTCGTAGAACCGGGACACGGAATCGAACACCTGCTCGTCGGCGATCGGCATCGACGATACGCGGGTCATCACGGGTCGAACGACTTTGGCCATCTTGCGGCCCACCGGGAACATCTTCTCCATGTACCACGACATCACCTCGGGGAGGCTCAACAGGCGGAGAGTTTCGGCGGTCGGGGCGCAGTCGACGATGATCGAATCGTACTCCCCCGACTCGACGTGGTCCCGAACGCTTGCGAGGGAGAAAAGTTCGTCCATGCCGGGGAAGACCGTCAGTTCCTCTGCTTCGATTCCTTTGAGACCGGACCAGTCGAAGATGTCGGTCAGGTAGTCACGGACCGCTCCCCACGACTCTTCGAGCCGCTGCTGCGCATCGATCTGCTGCGCATCGAGTCCATCGACCACGCTGGTGGGTTCATCGCCGAGTTGAACCTGATAGGCATCGGCGAGCGAGTGCGCGGGGTCGGTCGACATCACGAGCGTTCGATGACCGAGATCCGCGGCACGGATCGCCGTGGCTGCGGCAACGGTGGTCTTCCCCACGCCACCTTTGCCCGTGACGAGGATCACCCGCATCAGACGGCTTCTTCCGCCCGCTTCTTCAATCCGCGCAGCGCCGTGCCGACGATCTGCTTCTCCGCCTGCCTGCGCAGAAAGCCCGGGACCGTGAAATTCGGCTCGACACGGAGGGCGTAGACAACCTCGGTGTTGCCGTCGTCGATCACGTTGAACGTGTACGTCCCCTCGAGAAGCGTCAGGTCGTCGTTGGGCCGTGCCGTCCATGAGAACCCGTTCTCATGCTCGAAGTTGTAGTCGAGCGTGTACGAGATCTCTTTGATCATCGCATCGACGGTGAAGTCGGCGACGGTCGGTCGTCCGTACTCGTCCTCTTCGGTCACAGCCACGGATTTCACTCCTCCGGCCCAGTCCGGATACGTCTCGATATCGAGAGCGATCTCGTAGACGAACTGTTGCGATGCGGCGACCTCGATGGTCTGAACCGTGCCCTCCATCCACACTCCTTGCCTCGGTGGTACATGAATCGTAGCCGAGCCTCGCTCCCTCATCACGCCGCATACCCGGGGTTCTCAGCCGTCTATATGCGTCCCCCAGCCCGCGGTTCGCGAAGCGATCCATTCTGTGGGCTGTCGGCACCATATAGGACGCTACGAACCCTGGGGATGCGGTGGTTGTGTGGAGGCGCCGTCTGCGACGATCCTCGTGAATCGGAGTTCGTACGCGATCTCCTCGGATGGGTCCGGATAGCGCCGCCGGATGGCTTCGATCCCGCGAGCGCGCTCGTCTGCTGGCACGAGTTGAAGCGTCGAGACGAACCCCGCCTCGATCGCGGGTATCCAGGCTCCGGCCGTCTTGGTCACGGTCTCGATCGGGTGCGTGATCGAGATCGATCGCACGCGGTCTTCCAGGTACGCGGCCAGCACCGCCGGGTCCGGGAACCGGTCGGCGTCGATGATCGCTACCGATGGGAACCAACGCGTGAGGAAGGAGTGCTCGTAGTGGTCGGAACCGAGTGTCCAGATCTCGACACGGCCGGCGTCGGTCATCACCCGGAGCGCCTCGTCGACGGACACCCTCCAATCTCCGTAGTGGATCGAGAGGTGGAACCAGACAAGGGAGAAGCATCGAGACAGGAACGGCATGGCTTGCGCGGTGGCCCGCACTCCGGTGAGTCCCCGCTCGCTCACTCCGGTCAGCATCGTCATCGACGGGTCGAGAAGCACGGCGTCATGCCCCTGCCGTGCCCACACCGCCGAGTGGTTCCCGGGGCCACCCCCTACATCGAGAACCCGTGAGCCGGGGGCGAGGAGCAGGCCTGCACGTTCGGCGCGTTCGATCGACGAAACGGACGGAGGGCGATACGCGTACGCCGACGCGAGCTGGTCCAGGTCGACGCTATCCATGGCGGGTCGCCCTTCCGGTTGCCCGGAAGTAGCCGGTGTTGACGCACATCGTCGAACCGATGCGCCAGGTCGTCGCCCTCGGTTGGTGGATGTCCCCGAAGTAGTGGAACGGAGGCTGAGTTCGCTCTATGTAGTCGAGGATCGCGACCGAACCCTTCTCCCTTCCTCCGATGACGTCGCAGGCGAGTGAGGGGACGGCGGGAGGGACGTGCGTTGCGAGGATGTCCACGGGGCCGAGGCTCGCGAGTTTCGCTGCCATCTCGCTCTCGCTGATCTCGCCCGGCGTATCGATCCGCGTCATTCCTCCCCCTGCGAACCCGACCCGGATGCCGTCGATCACGACGACCTCTCCATCCACGAATCGGGCCCCCTCGGGAAGGTTGTCGGCCAGCATCTTGGGCCGATCAACGTTCCCATACGTCACGTACGCCTCGCATCCGCGAAGGGCGTCGCAGACCTCCCGGTAGGCGGCCTCCGTGACCGTCCGGTACCGCTCGCTCAACTCTGCCTCGTGTCCCTTCCAATGACGGTGCCACATCTCCGAGGCCGCTTCATGGCCTTCGGCTCCGCGGATCCTGACGAACTCGTCGACGAGTTCTCTTCCCGAGACATCGGCCACGATGCCTTCGTTCGATCGGTAGTCGATGTAGTTGATCAGATCGCCGAGGATCAGAAGGGGTTCGCCCATCGACGCGACGATGCGAAGCGCCTCAGAGGCCCCATGGACATCGGAGATGATGAGCATTCCGTCAGCGTAGACCGGGATCGGTCCGCCACCGCTTCCGCGCTCGATGGATCTCGGTCCGAACCCGGCCGTCGTGCTCGTCATCGAGCGCCACCTCGAGGGAGGCTGGCGCGAGATCTGTGCCGAACTCACCGATCGCCCAGGCGGCGTGAGCCCGGAGCATCCAATCCGGGTGCCCGAGATAGCCGATAACGACCGTCTCGAGTTCTTCCGAGCGATCGTTCCCGGCTGCGATCAGCGCGTTCCGTCGCAGGATCCTCGGCCGTCGCGATGGAAGGTAGAAGTGCCCGTATCTCTTGAGCAGTTCGCGGTCGGTGGCACTGAGGACCCCCATGATCGTCGGCCCGGGGACCGGCGATGCGGCGGCCAGAACCCGCTTGCCCGGCGGGCAAGCGGTGAGGCACTCATCACATCCGTAGAGCCGGTCTCCCACCGCCGTCCGCAGTTCGATCGGGATGACACCCGGGGCTTGGAGCAGATGAGCGAGACACCGCCGCACGTCGAGGACGCCGTCGGCAACGATCGCGTTCGTCGGACACGCGGGGATGCATGCGATGCACGAACCGCAAGATCGATCCATCGGGACACCGAGTTCGAGCGAAGCATCGGTAACAACGGACCCGATCAGCACCCACGGGCCGGCCCCGGGGACGAGGACCATCGTGCTCTTCCCCCACCACCCGACGCCTGCACGCACGGCGGCGGCACGATCAACGAGCCGTGAGTCGTCGACAAGCACCTCCGAGCGGTGTCCGGATTCGACCAGGCGTGCAGCGACCGCATCGAGTACGGCGCGCAGGCCGATGTAGGCGTCGCCGTCGGCGAAGCGAGCGATCCGCAAGGTGGCAGCGTCCGTGGTCGCCGTGCCCGCTTCCGGCTGGTAGGCGTGTGCGACCGTGACGAGACGCTCCGCCCACGGAAAGCTCCGACGCACGTCGGATGCCACGGTGGGATCCCGGTACGTGAATGCGAGCGTGCTCGCAAGCCCGGCGTCCCGGCGACCTTCCATCACCGCCGCGAGGCCTTCGAACGGATCTGCCGTCGTGACGCCGAAACCGGCGCACCCGTGATCAAAGGCGATGTCTTTGAGGTAGTCCCGAAGCACGGGACCACGATACGGCTTTGGGAGGCGCCCAGTCGTGCCGTTGCTCAGACCGTCACAGCATCACGAGCCGGACCGCGAACGACGAGCCGGATCGGGGAGACGAGACCGGCGTCGGACAGGGCCCCGATGGCCGCCTCTTCATCGTCCCCGATCCGGGTCGGCCCGCCGCTCCCGGACAACAGCATCGGAACGATGCAGTCGGCACACGCCCCCGTCCCGTCCATCACACAAACGTCACAATCGATGATCACGATCACTCCTTTCAGCAGATAGTGACAAGCTAGAGAACGGGTGTGACAGATTCTGAGTAGCGGAGTAGCCGAGTAGCCGAGTAGCCGAGTCAGAGCTACCAGCCGCCAGCTTCCAGCTACGAGCCATGCGCCATGAGCGGGACCTGTACGGACTACGGACTACGGACTACGGACTACGGTCATCACATGCGGCTTGGACTCAACCTTGGCTACTGGGGAACGGCGGTCGCCGGTGACTCGACGCTGGTAACGGAGGCCGAACGTCTCGGATACCACTCGGTGTGGACCGCCGAGGCCTACGGGTCGGACGCCGTCACCCCACTCGCCTACCTCGCCGCCCGCACCGAGAGGATCAAACTCGGGTCCGGGATCCTCCAGATGCCGGCGCGAACACCCGCGATGACGGCCATGACCGCAGCGACCCTCGACGAGATGTCCGACGGCCGGTTCTTGCTCGGCCTCGGCGTTTCCGGACCGCAGGTCGTCGAGGGCTGGCACGGCCGCCCGTATGGAAAGCCTCTCAGAGTGACCCGAGAGTACGTCGAGATCGTTCGGAAGATCCTCGCCAGGGACGAACCGGTCGAGTTCGATGGCGACTACTACCAGATGCCCTACCGGGGTCCCGGAACCACCGGAGCCGGCAAAGCGCTCAAACTCATCTCCAAGCCACGCAACCCGAATCTACCGATCTACCTCGCGGCTATCGGACCGAACAACGTCCGTCTGGCCGCCGAGATCGCAGATGGATGGCTCCCGGTCTTCTACTCACCCGAGCAGGCCGGCAGCATCTTTCGACCGCTCCTCCACGAGGGCTTCGAACGATCCGGTGAAACGGACAAGGCCGACCGGTTCGATACCGCCGTCTCGGTGTTCGTGTTCCTCGACGACGACGTCGAGAGGGCCCGTCTCGCCGCCAAGCCGATGCTCTCGCTGTACGTCGGCGGGATGGGAGCGAAGGGGAAGAACTTCTACCACGACCTCGCCCAACGCTACGGCTACGGCGAAGCAGCCGACCGTATCCAGGAGTCGTACCTCGCCGGCCGGAAGATGGATGCGATGCGAGCGGTCCCGGACGAACTCGTCGACGAGGTGAGCCTCGTCGGTTCGCGAGGGCGCATCGCAGACCGTCTTGAAGCGTGGAAGGAGTCCGGGGTAACGACGCTCATCGCCGCGACGACAGACCTGTCGACGGTCCGCACTCTCGCAGAACTGCTCGTGTGATCAACTCAGCAGTTCGTTGCCATCGCGAGCGCCCGGCAGATCTCCATCATCCGGGCATCACCGAGTCGCGTGATCCTGTCTGCGAGAATCCCCTTCGGTAGCAACTCCGGAGTGTCCAGGTTGATCACACAAGGAAGCGGCATCCCATCGTCCACATCGAGAGGCACCTCCGTTGGGAGATGACGGACGTTCGTCGTAGCGGGAGCAACGAGAACCACCGGTATCGACGCGATCGCTTCCGGACGGGTGAGTACGACCACAGGACGCCGACCGGCATAGGGCACTTCAGCCCACCAGACATCACCCCACAAGATCTCTGTCATCTCGATCTCACCCGACGCACTTCTTCGAGCCACGCGTCGAGGTCGCCCCACTCGTCGGGATGGGTCAGGGGTGTCTCCTCGTAAGCCTCTCGGTACTGCTGAGCGAGAGCACCATTGTCGTCGGAACGAACGTATGCCGTGATGGCGTCCCGGATCATCTGCGATCGGGAGATGCCGGATCTCTCTCTCCGACGATCCAGATCCTCGATCAGGGCGGGTGGCAGGTGCACGAGTGTGGGCTTCATAGTCATACCTATATCATACCGATATAGGCCTGAAAAGAGTACTCATCGCTACGACGACAGATCTTCCGACGGACCGCGCACTCGCCGAGTTGGTCAATCAACAGACAACAGACAACAGACAACAGACAACAGACAACAGACAACAGACAACAGACAGCAGAGGCTCTCTCGCGAGCAGGTCTGGCTGTCAGCTGTTGTCTGTCGTCTGTCAGCTATCGCGCTGTCGCCTGTCCGCTAAGCAGGCCTCACAGCCAGTCTGCGAGGGCCTTCGCCCAGAGCACGGTTGCGCCGCGTCGGGAGCATCGGTCCCGGAGTTCGCGGTCGTTGGAGATCACGACGGCGGTAGCGCCGTGCTCGGCCGCCAGTTCGACGAGAACGTCGTCGGCTATCACTTCCGCTTCGGTGAATCGCACGACGATGCCGTTCTCCGTCACGGAGAGCGACCGGCCGTCACTCAGATCGGAGTCGAACACGACCTCGATGGCTGCGTCGCCGAGGTGTCGATCGAGCTTGCCGAGGCGGGCGATCAGGTCTCTCCGAGCGCGCGGATCGGCCATCGTCGACGCGTCGAGAACGCCGAGGACGTTGTGGCCGTCGATCAACACGATCACGCCATCAAGTCCGGCGAGCGCATCGATCGCCGCCACGGAGTCTGGAGCGACACCGGCCGGTATCACCGGTTCGGTGGCATCGGCCCGCCCACCGGAACTGCGAGCAACAGCATCGGCCTCCCGGAACGGCGTAAGCGTCCCGGCAGCTCTGTCCAGCCACCGGGCGACGTCGAGCGGTTCGCGAGGGATCGATTCAGATGCCCCTTCCTCGGCCGCCCGCCGAAGCTCCGCGATCTCTCGTTTCAACGAACGGATCTGCTCGAACTGCGACACGGTGGTTCGCTCGACATCGCGCCGTTCTTCACGTACCTCTTCCACTTCAGCCCGCAACCGAACGACCTGCTCCTCGGCCCGGGCACACTCCGACCGCGCCTCCGTGGCAACTGCCTTGAGTGGGTCGAGACGTTCGGCGATCACATCGCGCGAGGCCCTGGTCGCGGCCGCGACTTCCTTCTTGAGAGCCTTCGCCTTCGCTCGCTCGGCGCGACCCAGCGACCGTGCCTCTTCGAATTTCGTCTCCATCTGCCGGACCCGTTCCTCCCCCTCGGCGGCGGCCTGCGAGGTGACCGCTTCCGCCACGGTGATCCACCAACCCGGCTCACGGTTCAGATACGCGCTCGAGGTTGGATCCTCGTTCCCGATCCGATCGAACGCTTCGATGACCTTCGTCCGGAACCATTCGTCCTCATCGATCCGCAAGAGCAAGTTCTTGACGAGTGGGACAGGAAGCTTCCCGTCGCCCTGCTTCGCTATGGCCCGAAGACGACCGGGGACGTCATCGTCGTCCAGATCTCTCAGGGCGGCCCGGGCCGCGTCGATCGCCGGGCCGAGAACCGTGCGAAGTTGTTTGGCGATATTCATGACGTCCTTGACAGGTTTCTACGTCCTGCCATAATCGCAGGCTCCCGACGAAAACCAACATGACCGTGATCAACAACCTGTTCGTAGTCCTTATCACCTAGGCGCACACGACCGAACGTGTGTGCCTGACCCTCCGTGTCAAACGGGGGGTTTCTTGTATCCGGAGTAACACCATGCCAGAACAACTCACCGGCGCCCAGGCGCTCATCCGCTCACTCGAGTACGAAGGGGTGGAGGTCGTCTTCGGCATGCCGGGCGGGGCGATCCTCAAGGCCTACGACCCGATCATCGAATCCCCTATCCGTCACGTCCTCGCCCGCCATGAGCAGGGAGCCGGTCACATGGCGTCCGGCTACGCACATGCCACCGGACGCGTCGGCGTCACGATCGTGACATCCGGACCCGCTGCAACGAACCTTCTGACGGCGCTTCAGGATGCCTATATGGATTCCGTGCCGATGGTCGCCATCACCGGACAGGTCGCGACCACCTCGATCGGGAACGACGCCTTTCAGGAGGCACACACGTGGGGCATGTCCATGCCTGCTACCAAGCACAACTCGCTCGTCACAAGTGCCGATGAGATCCCCGATGCGATCCGGGAGGCGTTCCATCTCGCATCCACCGGCAGAAAGGGTCCGGTCCTCGTGGATGTTCCGAAGAACGTCCTCACCGACACGATGACCTGGCACCGACCGGGAGAGATCAAACTCCCCGGCTACAAGCCGGCGGTCAAGGGCCATCCACGCCAGGTCAAAGCCGCCGTGGATCTCATCGAGCAGGCAGAGCGTCCCGTCCTCTACATCGGCGGCGGCGTCGGCGCCGCCGGCGGTGCCGGCGAGTTGCGACAGTTCGCAGAGATGATCAACGTCCCGATGGTCACGACGCTGATGGCCAGGGGCATCTTCCCCGATTCTCATCCTCTCAACCTCGGCATGCCGGGCATGCACGGCAACTACACGGCAACCATCGCCATGCAGCGTTCTGACCTGCTCATCACGATCGGCGCACGCTTCGACGATCGGATCACCGGCGATCTCAAGAGCTTCGCCACCGGGGCGAAGGTCATCCACGTCGACGTCGACCCGGCGGAGATCAGCAAGAACCGCTTCGCCGACGTTCCGATCGTCGGTGATGCGAAGGCGGTTCTTGAGCAGTTGATCGCCGAGACCGAGAGTCGCGGCGGCCAACCGAACCGGGACGGCTGGCTGGCCACGCTGAGCGACTGGCAGGCCACCTACCCCCTCGCATACGAACAGGACCCGGACGGTCCGATCCAGCAGCAGTACGTGATCGAGGAACTCCACCGCATCACCGGCGGCGACGCAACGATCGTGGCGGGGGTCGGGCAACATCAGATGTGGGCATCGCAGTTCTGGGGATTCGAGGAGCCGCGACGGTGGATCAATTCGGGCGGCCTCGGAACCATGGGCTATGCCATTCCTGCGGCTGTCGGCGCCAAGGTCGGGACACCCGACGAGATCGTGTTCGCCTTCGACGGCGACGGATGCTTCCAGATGACCGGGACCGAGTTGATCACGGCTTCGTTCGAGAACATCCCGATCAAGGTCGCCGTGTTGAACAACGCCTCTTTGGGCATGGTGAAACAGTGGCAGACCCTCTTCTACGACGGGCGCCTGTCGCAGACCGAACTCTCCCCCACCGTCCCGGATTTCGCGATGTTCGCCGAGGCGTGCGGTGCGGTCGGCTTGCGGGCCGACCGTCCCGATCAGGTCGCCGCCGTGCTCGAAGAGGCGCTTGCCATCAACGACCGCCCGGTCGTCATCGACTTCGCTTGCGACCCGGAAGCCATGGTGTTCCCGATGGTGCCCGCCGGTGGTTCGAACGATGACATAGCCCTGAGCAGAGAAGACTTCATGAGCAGAGAGGACCTCGCGTGAAACACGTCATCGCAGTCCTCGTCGAGAACAAACCGGGCGTGCTCGCACGCGTGTCGACGATGTTCGCCAGACGAGGCTTCAACATCCATTCGCTCACGGTGGGCCCGACCGAGGATCCGTCCCTGTCCCGCATGACGGTCGTCGTCGACGGTCCCGAGATGGAACAGATCGTCAAGCAGCTTTACAAGCTCGTCCACACCGTGAAGGTCATGGAGTTCGAACCGGGAACAGCGATCGAGCGCGAGATCATGCTCGTCCGAGTCAATGCCAGTCCGAAACTGCGCGGTGAGATCCTCGACGCTGCACGTGTCTGCGAGGCGAAGGCGGTCGACGTCGGGGTGACCACGATCACGTTCGAGGTCACGGGCCCGCCGGACCGACTCGCAGATTTCCTCCAGCTGATGAGCGCGTATGGTGTTACCTCGCTCGCCAAGTCCGGCCGGATCGCCCTGGCGAGAGATCAGAAGACCGCCAAGAGTCAAACGAAGAGCGCCTGAGGAGGCCCCATGCCGACCATGTACTACGAAGGGGATGCCGACCCGGCGTTGATCGCCCGCCGCAAGGTGGCGGTTCTCGGGTTCGGGAGCCAGGGTCACGCCCACGCGATGAACCTCAAGGACTCGGGAGTCGACGTCGTCGTCGGCCTGCGAGACGGTTCACCCAGGGCGGATCGCGCCGCTGATGCCGGTCTCAAGGTCGTCGACCCGGCGACGGCCGTCGACTGGGCCGACGTCATCATGGTCCTCGTTCCCGACCAGGTCCAGCCCGAACTCTACGACGAGATCATCGCCCCCAATCTCGACGCAGGCGACCTCCTGTTGTTCGCCCACGGCTTCAGCATCCGCTTCGGGTACATCACTCCGCCGCCGGATGTCGACGTCGCGATGATCGCTCCCAAGGGACCCGGCCATCTCGTTCGGCGCCAGTACGTCGAGGGGAGCGGCGTTCCGGCGCTCATCGCCGTTCACCAGGACGCCACGGGCGACGCCAAGGCCGTCGCCCTCTCCTACGCACACGGCATCGGAGGCACAAGGGCCGGCGTGATCGAGACAACGTTCAAGGATGAGACCGAGACCGATCTGTTCGGCGAACAGGTCATCCTCTGCGGCGGCATCGACTCGATGATCCGCGCCGCCTTCGAGACGCTCACCGAGGCCGGATACGCTGAAGAGATGGCCTACTTCGAGGTGCTGCACGAGCTGAAGCTGATCGTCGACCTCCTCTACGAGGGCGGGATCTCCTGGATGCGTCACTCAGTTTCGGATACGGCCGAATACGGCGACGTCACCCGCGGCCCCCGAATCGTGACCGACGACACGAAGGCGGAGATGCGCAAGATCCTCAGCGAGATCCAATCCGGAGAGTTCGCAAGGGAGTGGATGACCGAGTACCGCGCCGGTGCACCGGACCTCCTCGCCGCCAGGGCGGCGGTCTCCGAGCATCCGGTCGAACGTGTGGGACGCGACCTGCGGACGATGATGCCCTTCCTGGTCGACAAAGTGCCTGCGGATGACGTATGAAGCCACAAGCCACAAGCCACAAGACACAAGACCGATCCCCGGCTACGCGCCGATTCGCTCGGAGCGGGTGTCATGACTGAGCGGTTGGTCATCTTCGATACCACCCTTCGCGACGGCGAGCAGGCTCCGGGGATCGCTCTCTCTCCCGATGACAAGGTCGCGATCGCGACCCAACTCGCCCGCCTGAAGGTGGACGTGATCGAAGCCGGATTCGCCGCCTCGTCTCCCGGCGATTTCGAAGCGATTCGCCGGATCGCCACCGAGGTGCACGGACCGGTCATCGCAGCACTCGCCAGAACCCATCCCGATGACATCGATCGTGCCGCCGAGTCCCTGGCCGCCGCTGAGAGGTCGCGAATCCATGTGTTCATGTCGACCTCTCCGATCCACATGGAACGGATGCTGAACATCACGCCGTCCGAAGCTCTCACTTCGATCATCGAAGGGGTGACGCGGGCGAGAACGTACTCCGATGACGTTGAGTTCTCGCCTCAGGACGCGACGCGTTCCGATCCCGATTTCGTCATCGAAACGTGCAGAGCGGCCGTCGCCGCCGGTGCCACAACGATCAACATCCCCGACACGGTCGGCTACACCATGCCGACCGAATTCGCTGCCCTGATCGAACGGGTCCTCCACGAAGTCCGCAACGGCGATGAGAACGTGATCATCTCCACACACTGCCACAACGACCTCGGCATGGCCGTGGCGAACTCCCTCGCCGCGATCGGAGCCGGCGCCAGGCAGATCGAGTGTGCTGTGAACGGTATCGGAGAGCGAGCCGGGAACACGTCCACCGAGGAGATCATCATGGCCGTGCGGACTCGACGCGATCACTTCGGTGTCGACGTCGGTGCGGACACCACACAGATCTTCGAGACGTCCCGTCTCGTGTCCCGCCTGACCGGCTACCCGGTGCAGTTCAACAAAGCCGTCGTAGGAAGGAACGCCTTCGCCCACGAAGCGGGGATCCACCAGCACGGCGTCCTCAAGCACCGGGAAACCTACGAGATCATGGACCCCGCCGAGGTCGGACAGCGGTCACTTCTCGTCCTCGGAAAGCACTCCGGCCGGGCCGCGTTCGCCGACACTCTCGACAAGATGGGCGTCGTGCTCGAGGACATCGAGTTCCAGCGTGCGTTCGATCGATTCAAGGAGCTCGCCGACCGCAAGGGCGAGATCGGTGAAGAAGGCCTCAGGGGAATCATCGAAGAGGAGACCGGTATCGCCGCGGATGTCGTCAAACTCGTCGGCCTCCACCTCAAGGGTGGCGATCAGGAGACTCCGGTCGCCACCGTCCGGGTCACGCGGGGAGACGAGCCCATCGAGGTCAGCGCCGAGGGCGACGGCATGGTGAACGCAGCGTTCGTGGCGATTCAAGATGCCTTCGATATCCCGGCGACCCTGCTCGACTACCGGGTTGTCCCTTACACCGCAGGAGCAGATGCCATGGCCGAAGTGAGCGTCATCATCCAGATCGGACCCACCACGTATTCGGGTCGAGGAGTCTCAACGGATGTCGTCGAGGGGTCCGCTCGCGCTTTCGTCGCTGCTCTGAACAAGGCGCTTGCTGCCCTCAACGGCGCGCTCGCTCCCGGCGCTTCATGAGCCACTTCGCTCTCCTCCCGGGCGATGGCATTGGACCCGAGGTCATCGCCGAAGCGAAGAAGATTCTCGAAGCGGTGTCGACCCGCTTCGGGTTGGCTTTCACGTTCGATGAGCACCTCATCGGCGGCGCGGCGATCGACGCCACCGGCGACCCTCTCCCCTCTTCCACCGTCGAGGCGTGCCGTTCATCGGACGCGATCCTCCTCGGCGCAGTCGGTGGCCCTCGGTGGGATGACCCGACGGCGAAGACCCGTCCTGAAGATGGCCTGCTCGGGATCCGCTCCGAACTCGGCCTCTACGTGAACCTCCGCCCCATCCAGGTTCACTTTCCCACCGCATCCCCGCTTCGGGACGCCTCAGGCGTCGACATCCTGTTCGTTCGCGAATTGACGGGCGGCATCTACTTCGGTCCTTCCTCGCTCTCCGCCGACGGAACCGTCGCCAGGAACGAGATGATCTACTCGGTACCGGAGATCGAACGCGTCATCCGGGTCGCAGCCGAAGCGACTCGTACGCGCCGAGGCAAGCTCACCTCCGTCGACAAGGCCAACGTGCTCGAAGTGTCGCGCCTATGGCGACGCACGGCGGCGCGGATCATGGAGGATGAATACCCGGACGTGGAATACGAAGTGGTACTCGTAGACGCAATGGCGATGCACCTGCTGTCACGCCCCCGGGACTTCGACGTCGTCGTGACCGGGAACCTCTTCGGTGACATCCTGACGGACGAGGCATCGATGCTGCCGGGGTCTCTGGGGCTCCTCCCGTCGGCCTCCATCGGAGACGGTCCGCCCGGCCTCTACGAGCCGATCCACGGTTCGGCGCCCGATATCGCAGGCCAGAGCCTCGCGAACCCGCTGGCGGCGATCCTCGCTGCGGCGATGGCGCTCCGTCACTCGCTCGATCTTCCGAAACCGGCAGCCGCCGTCGAGACCGCCGTCGACAACGTCCTCGCAGCCGGTCTCCGCACCGCCGACATCGCGGGAACCGGACCGACGGCGTCGACAGTAGAGATGGGGGATGCGGTGGCGCGGGCCGT
>JAYEIJ010000080.1:0-3489 GCA_034660035.1 Actinomycetota bacterium
TCTTCTTCGACGAGATCGACGCCCTCGCCCCGGTACGGGGAAACTCGACGAACTCGGTGACCGACTCGGTCGTAGCAGCACTTCTCACAGAGATGGACGGCGTGTCCGATCGGGGCGACGTCTTCGTTATCGGCGCCACGAACCGCCGCGATCTCGTCGATCCGGCGCTGCTGAGACCGGGCCGACTCGAGGTCCACCTCCGCCTCGGCCTCCCGACTCCCGAAGCCCGAAGAGCCTTCTTCGGCATCTCCGATGTGCCGTTCGCCGACGACGTCGATCTCGACCAACTCGTTGATATCACCGACGCTATGTCTTTCGCCGACCTGTCCGGTGTACTGCGCGAAGCAGCCCTCACCGCCCTCCGCCGCGACTCTTCCGCCATCTCCGTGACCAACCGGGAACTGGCCACCGCCGTGGCAACTCGAAGTGCCCTTGCCGGCCACTCTGAGTAGGCGTACGGTTGGAGGAAGAGGATTAGAGCAAATCGACCCATTGTCGGTACGCCCGGAACGGGGTTTGATGGCGATAGCAACTCTGGTTGACGAGAGAACAGCTCTCCTGTCATTCGCTGAGAAATGGGAGTGGACCACTGTGACGCCGGGAATTGGCGCCACAGGGGTAGGGAGTCGCCACGGTGGCTCCTCAACGAGAAGTGGAGGTGGCAGGTGTTTCCTGCAACGCTGACCCGTGACAACGGGCATATTCGGAGAATCCTGATCGTCGCTCTGGCGACGCTGCTGCTGTTCACTGCACTGGCGATCGTTCCCGGCGGAACTCAGTCGGCCCTGGCCGACCCTCCCCCGGTGGACTACTCGTTGACGTTTGCCAATGCAGCGGGTACGGGTCCGGGAGAGATCGTCGCCGGGCATTCAACCTCCAATGATCTCACGGTCACACTGGCCGACGGCACGGTTATCTCCAACATCCACGCATCCTGTTCGCAACTGTTCCGTCTCTACGAGAAGGTCGGACATGACTACATACCTCTGGCTCGCGACGCATCCAATCCAGATTGGGGCTACGCGACCAGCGGCAGTCCCACCTCATCCGAGCCTCGTCTCTGGGACTTCAGCTTCTACCACCCGTCGAAAGGCACCCTGTGCGGCAACGTACCGCCGGAGGCGGCGACCCTCACACTTCTGAAGACCGTCGATGGTGGACCTCTTGTTGAAGGCGACTTCCCGGCGTCTGTCGATGCGATACCGGCGACTTGGGGAGTCCCCGTCACACTGCCTGCAGGAACCTACACCGCCAGGGAGACCGACCAGGTCGACTACGCGCCCGGTCCCTGGGGAACCGACTGTGCCGATGACGGAACGGTGACGCTCGGCCCCGGTGATGACAAGGTGTGCTCTATTACCAACACGTACAACCCATCCGGAACGATCGTTGTGAAGAAGCTGGCCTACGGCATAGACGGCGCTGAGTTCCTTTTCACCGGAGATGCCGCCGGGAGCGTCGGCCACCTCGAGCAGATCGAGGTTTCCAATCTCCCGGTCGGTACATACACTTCGACGGAGCAAGTCCCGCCCGACTGGGACCTCACGGCGATCAGCTGTGACGATGGGGACTCGACAGGAGACCTCACCACAGCCACCGCTACGTTCGTCGTGGCGGAAGGCGAGCGTGTCACGTGCACCTTCACCAACTACTACGTCGAGGAGCCGATTCCGGAAATCGACATAGAGAAGTACACAAACGGCGACAACGCCGACTCCGAGACTGGACCGGTCCTGATGGTCGGCGATGCGGTCGAGTGGAAGTATGTCGTAACCAACACAGGTGAAACCGATCTCACCGGTGTCTTCGTCACCGACGATATCCTCGGTGACATCTGCACAATCGGGGATCTGGCTATTGGCGAATCTGTTGACTGCTATGCCACCGGTGTTGCTGAACTTGGGCAGTACGCCAACCTCGGCACCGTCGAAGGCTTCTATCCGCGACACGAAGTCCCGGTCTCGGACGAGGATTGGTCCCACTATCTCGGCGTCCCGGTACCTGAGCCCGCGATCGATATCGAGAAAACCACGAACGGCGACGACGCCGATGAACCCACTGGCCCGTATGTGGCGGTCGGTGGTGCGGTCGAGTGGACCTACGTCGTGACGAACCCCGGCAACGCCGACCTCACCGATGTCGTCGTCAACGACGACATCCTCGGCGAGATCTGCTCGTTCGACGTGCTCGTCGCCGGAGGCTCGGAGACCTGCACGGCGAGCGGCGTGGCCGGTGCCGGCCAGTACAAGAACGTGGCCGACGTCAGCGGGTGGGCATTCCAAGAAGTCGAACTCACGGACTCGGATCCGTCGCACTACTTCGGGATAGTGTCATCGATCGACATCAAGAAGACGCCTGATAGTCAGACGATCTTCGAGTCTGAGAATGCCGTGTTCACGATCACGGTGACGAATACGAGCAATGTGACGCTGTCCGGAGTCACGGTGACCGATGCGTTGACTCCTACGTGCAATGCGTCTCTCGGCTCGATGGCACCCGGCGAGTCCGAGTCGTATGAATGCCAGGCGCCGGGTGTGGTGAACGACTTCACGAATGTGGCCGTAGTCAAGGGCTTCGATCCACTGGAGAACCAGGTGACCGATTCGGACGACGCTGATGTGATTGTGCTCCATCCCGAATTCGTGGCGAAGCGCGGAATCTGCGAGGAGGAAGAGACCGGGAACGGGATCATCCTCGATAGGCCGTACCTCGAGTGGGATTCGAAGAACTGGCCCGCGGGGGCGATCTTGCATATGAAGATCTGGGACAAGGACATGAACCCGCACTCAGATGAAGTCGTTGCAGCCGCGGGCAGGATCTTCTGGCCGGGCTACGACGATTCCGGATTCGACCCAGCGACCGGCATCGGCGGGATCGTCTATCCCCCAGCCAATCTGCGTCCGATCTTCATCCAGATGTACACGAACCCGGACACCGGTGCGCCCGTTGAGGTGGCATACCCGCCGGCGACCGAAGGATGTACTCCCAATCCCGAGATCGACGTTCAGAAGGACGTCGTGCCGAGCGAACTCCTCGTCGGACAGGAAGGCGAGGTGACGTGGACGATCACGGTGACCAACACCGGCGACTCGCTCCTCCAGAGCGTCGAGTTGACCGACGCCCTCGTCTCGGTATGTGACTTGTCGATCGGGAACCTGGACGCAGGCGAATCCGTGGTCCAAGTCTGCACGTCGAAACACACCCCCGACAGCGCCACATGGTCGTTCACGAACGTGGCCGTCGCCGCCGGCGTCGGTCTGTGGGGCTCCACAGTGACCGACGAGGACGACGCCGCGTTGACCCCGATCGCCGTAGCTGCGATCGGTGACACGGTGTGGCTAGACAAGGACAAAGACGGGAAGCAGGATGCCGGTGAGCCCGGGATCAACGGGGCGAAGGTGTTCCTCATGGACGACACCGGGACGATCATCGCCACCGCGACGACGTTCAAGGGTCCGTGGGACGGCTGGTACAAGTTCGAGAACCTCG
>JAYEIJ010000081.1:0-3482 GCA_034660035.1 Actinomycetota bacterium
CCCGAGTCTCGGCGCCTACGTCACGCCGGATCTCCTCGGAGGAGCGAAGACGACGCTCCTCGGCAACTACATCGTCACGCAGTTCAAATCCGGGAGGAACTGGCCGTTCGGCGCGACCCTCTCGGTCGCGATCCTCGCTGTGATGATGATCGCAACCATCATCTACTTCCGAAAGGGGGGAAAGACGCTGTGAGCGTTCAGCAGGGCACCGCACACCGACCGTGGGTCGATCGGATTCTCAGTATCAATGGATGGATCATCTTCGGGTTCCTCTATCTCCCCATCCTGATCCTCGTCATCTACTCGTTCTCGGACAGCAAGATCGTCGGCGTATGGGGCGGCTTCACACTGAAGTGGTACGACCGCATGTTCGGCAACCCCGAGATGATGGGAGCGCTGGCGAACTCGGGCAAGGTCGCCCTCATCTCGACCATCTTCGCCACGATCCTCGGCACCATGGGCGCCCTCGCTCTGGACCGGTACCGGAAATGGCTTGGCAAGGGAGCCTTCGACGTCATCATGTACCTACCCGTGATCATCCCCGAGGTGACGATGGGCGCCATGCTGCTCATCTGGTTCACCCAGGTCGTCCCGATCAACCTCAGCATCTGGACGATCATCATCGGTCACATTGCGTTCAGTGCCTCGTTCGTGGCGATCATCGTCCGAGCTCGTCTCGCGAACCTCGACGATTCCCTCGAAGAGGCGGCGATGGACCTCTACGCCAACCGTTGGGTCACTTTCAAGAGGATCACGCTGCCTCTCATCATGCCCGGCGTCATGGGCGGCGCACTCCTCGCTCTGACACTCTCGCTCGACGATGTGATCATCACCGAGTTCGTTCAGGGACCCGGCGCCTCTCTGCTGCCGGTCTACGTGTTCGGCCTCATCAAGCGACAGGTGACGCCAGAAATCAATGCAGTTTCCACACTTATGCTCTCGATATCGATGGTGCTTGTCTTCGTCTCTCTGGGGTTCCAGGCGAGGTCGAGGGCAAGCGAAGGCAACTAAGGAGGCAGAGACGATGAAGCGACTACTCATACTGCTCGCTGTGGTGGCAATGCTCGCCGCGGCGTGTAGCAGTTCGAGCGATGAAACCACGACGACCGCAGCCGGCGGAACGGATGAGACCACGACCACCGCTCCTGTCGAGGCCGAAAGCGACCTTCAGGCCGCAGTCAACGCCTGCCAACCCGGCGAGACCGATGGCGATCTGAACTTCTACAACTGGACGGAGTACATCCCGTACGGCTCAGCGGCCGAGGACTTCGAAGTCACCGACCTCGTCGCCAAATTCGAAGAGGAGTACGACGTCAAGATCGTCCAGACGTTCTACGAGGACAACGAGACCATGCTCGCGCAGATCGAGGCCGGCGGAGCTCCGTACGACTTGATCGTGCCGTCCGACTACATGGTGTCGACCATGGCGGACCCGGAAGTCGGCCTCCTCGTGAAATTCAACCCGGATGCCATTCCGAATCTCGTGAATCTGGATCCGCTATTCGACAACGCCCCATACGACCCGACCGGTGAGTACTCGGTGCCGTACCAGGCCGGCACCAGCGGCCTCGGTTTCACATACGCCGCGCTCGACGAAGCGGGCGTCGACTACGAGGACGGTCTCTCTTGGGGTCTCGTCTTCGACCCGGAGATGAGCGAACCCTTCACCGGCATGATCTCGATGCTCAACGATGAGCGTGAGACGCTGGGTGCGGTTCTGAAGTACCTCGGCTACTCGGTGAACACAACCGACCAGGCCGAACTTGACGAGGCGACCGCGGTTCTCAAGACAGCGAACGATCGGATCGCGGCATACGACTCCGCGGCGTTCGACGACCTGCTCATGACGGGTGAGACCGTCGTCGCACACGGATGGAACGGAGGGTTCCTCGGCTCGTACGACCAGGCATCCACCGACGACTATGACGCCTACGAAGAGTTCGGTTATGCCGTTCCGAATGAGGGCGGCATCGTGTGGGTTGACCTGATGGCGGTTCCGGTTACGGCCGAGCATCCGTGCACGGCGCACACGTTCATCAACTTCATCCTCGACGCCGAGAACGGCGGCGAGCTGACGAACTACACGTACTACATGAGCCCGAACCTCGCGGCCTACGAGTACATCTATCCGGAGATCCTCGAAGACGAGATGGTCTTCCCATCTGAAGAGACGATGGCGAACCTCGAGTTCATCGCCGACGTCGGCGAGTTCTCGACCAAGTACACAGACGCATTCGCAGAAGCGAAGGGCTGAGGCGACAACACCACACTTGGGAGGGGCGGCGTATGCCGCCCCTCCTTTGCGTTGTTGTCGCCGGTAGACCACAGACCACAGACCACAGACCACAGACCACAGACCACAGACCACAGACCACAGACCACAGACCACAGCGAAGGATTCAACCGTCTGTCTGTTCGCTGTCGTCTGTGGTCTTGCTCGCAGGCGGTAGCCTGCACGCATGAGCACTGCATTCGTCAACGGACCTATCCACGGCCAACCCTCCGCCACCACCGTTCTCGTTGATGGAACCACGATTGCCGCCATCGGCGGCGACGATCTGGCGATGGGCGCTACCAACGTCATCGACCTCGATGGGCGTCCGCTGTTCCCCGGGTTCCAGGACGCGCACGCTCATCCGTCCATGGCCGGTCTCGAGCTCGTGTCGTGCTATCTCGCTGAGACTCCATCCAATGAAGCCGCCTATCTCCAGGTGGTCGCCGAGTACGCGGCCCGGTCCGACAAACCTTGGATCACCGGGGCCGGATGGTCGATGGAGGCGTTCGATCGGGGCATTCCGACGGCCGCAGCACTTGACACGATCGTCTCCGATCGCCCGGTGGCGCTCTGGAACGCTGATCATCACGGTGTCTGGGTGAACTCAAGGGCACTTGAACTCGCCGGCATCACCGCCGACACGCCCGATCCTGACGATGGTCGCATTGACCGGGACGAGCACGGCAACCCGATTGGCTCGCTCCAGGAAGGCGCAGCCGAACTGGTTCAGCCGTTCATCCCCACGTTGACGCAGGAGGAGCGCATCGAGGGAATCCTCGCGGGCCAGGAGTATCTCCTATCTCTCGGCATCACCGCTTGGCACGACGCCATGGTCGACCCGGCGACCCACGACGCGTACGTCACGCTCGACGGCCGCGGTAGGTTGATCGGGGCCGTCATCGGTGGACTCTGGTGGGAGAGAGACGACGGCGATGAGCAGGTTGCCGAGTTCGTTGCACGACGAAACTCAACACCGCCTGGCCGCTACCAGGCGACGGCCATCAAGATGATGCTCGACGGAGTTGCGGAGAACTACGCGGCATCGATGCTCCGACCCTATCTTGATGGATCCGGGGCAATAACGGAGAACCGGGGAATCGATTTCATCGATCCTGAAGAGTTGAAGCGGTACGTCACGATGCTCGATGCCGAGGGGTTCCAGGTGCATATGCACGCGCTCGGTGACCGTGCCGTGCGCAATGGCCTC
>JAYEIJ010000082.1:0-13331 GCA_034660035.1 Actinomycetota bacterium
CACCGCCTGACGATTCCGAAGACCAGAGATCTGCTCCTCCAACGAACGGAAATCCTCTTCCATCTCAGACACGGGGCGGGTAGACCAGAACATGATGACAAGGTATCGAACCGGTGTGACAGAAAACCCTCCAGAACGGTCAATTTCCGAAGAAATCTCGAACGATTTTCCGAGCGTATGATCGTCACATGGATGTTGAGGCAGTCAAGTCCGAGATGGCCGAGTTCCATCGCGGGAGGAAGTGGATTCTTACGCCCAGTGCAGCTGCCGGGGCGACACCGGTGGTCGAACGGCTCAGAGAGTGGGGTGCGGGCGGCATCATGGTCGTCGCAGCGGTTGAAGGCGTGGGCGAACTCCCGGATGCAGACCGGACCCACTACACCCGGACGACCGGGGACACGCAAATGAGCGGCATCCGGTCCTATCTCGATTCCGTCGAGCGTCCATCTTCGGCCCTGTTGGCGGCAGTCGACGAGTTCGACCCCGATCACGAATCGATGGTGCTCGGTGCTGAGTTCAGTCGACACAGCACGCTGGCCGGTCGGTCCGTGTACGGCGCAAGGCCCGCGACGTGGGGCGCGCTCGAGGACAAGACTATCGTCGACCAACTCTGGGACGATGCCGGCGTTCGCCGGGCGCCTTCCGCCGTCGTGCCGGTCGCGGATGCGTTCGCCGCCGGTGTGAAGCTGTCGTCGGATCTCGGCACTGTGTGGGTTGCCGACAACAGGGAGGGCTGGCACGGGGGAGGGGAGTACGTTCGTTGGGTGCGGAGCGCCGGGGATGTGGCACCGGCGGTGGAGTGGTTCTCGCAGCGCGCCGACGTGGTCAGGGTGATGCCCTTCCTCGACGGGATTCCTTGCTCGATCCACGGATTCGCTACCCGTGACGGTGTAGCGGTGTTCCTTCCGATCGAGATGATCATCCTCCGGAATACCGAGCGACCAGCATTCATCTACGCACAAGCCGCGAACTTCTGGAGTCCGCCGGATCTCGTTCGCGACGAGATGCGAGGTGCCGCACGGAGCGTTGGTGCTCTGTTGAGCGAGCGATACGGCTACCGCGGAGGTTTCGGAATCGACGGTGTTTGCACCATCAACGGGTTCCTCCCTACCGAACTCAACCCCCGACTCAGTGTCGGTCACAAGCTGCACTCGCGTGCAGCCGACGTACCCCTTGAGAGCATTGAGCACATGGTGATCGAGGGGGACCTCAGCGTCGATGCACAGAACCTGGAAGACACGATCGTTTCTGTTGTCGCCGACAATCGCAGTGGGGGGATGTTGACACCACTGATGACCGCTCACGAGCCGGCGAAGACCGGGATTCGGTTCGAACACGGGCGAGCGGTGGCCGTCGACCCCGACGGAGAGAACGACGGAACCATGGAGATCGGATCGGCGGCAATGGGTTCGATCATCATCTTGAAGCTGGACCCGGATCGCACGCCGATCGGTCCGTCGGTGGCACCGAGGGCGATCCAGGCCATCGATCTGGCTCGCGAACTCTGGGGAATCGAGATGCCCCCCCTGGAAGTCGCACCCAACCTCTGCGAGGCGTAGCCCGTATTCCGTATTCCGTACCGCGTTCTGCTGGTAGCCGGTAGCTCGCAGCTGGTAGCTCACGGAAGATCCAGCGGTACCTCCACGCCGGACACTGGTTCGTCCTCGTTGTCCACCGTACCGACGAACAGATCGATTGTGCCCGACGGGCCGTCGGTCAGGCCCACTTCGAAGGCGTGCCAGACGTAGACGGGTGAGCGAGTTGAGATCGACCGGTCGACGAAGACTCCGGTCGAATCGGAGAGACGGATTCGAACCGCACCGATGTTTGGAGCCGAGTAGCCGGCGATCCGCAGGGGATAGAGGCCGACACCGGCTTGGGGGCTCATCAGCACGATTCCTCCTTCGGAAGCCGGTCTTGTCATGGGGAGATCTTCTTCGATCGGAACCAGATCGACGACGAGTCGGGCCGGCGACGTGGTGGTGAAGGCTCGAGCGGCGACCCTCCGGCCGAGGTGGACATCGACAGTGAGACCTTCTGCGATGCCCTCAACGACGAACCATGCATCAACGAGGTCGCCGTTGAGTGTCGTATCGGCAACCGCAGAATCGGCGATGGCATCCGACAAGGTAACCCGCACGATCCCGGAGTCGGAGAGCATCGAGACCCCGACCGGACCGATTCGGGAAGCCGGTGATCCGGCAACCGAGAGGAATTCGATCTCGATCCTCTCGCATCCATCGAACGCGTACCTCCGGATTCCGCCGATCGCCCGAGCGTCGCGACCCTGACTGTCCAGCGCGGCGACGACTCCCTCTTCGACGAACGGCAACTCACCCGAGCGGCAAACCGGCGCGTCGGTGGGGGACGTGGTCGTCGTGCTGGGCGCGGTCGTCGTCGATTCCCCGGCCGAATCGTTGGGGGCGCATGCACCTCCAACGAGCATGACGGCGATGAGCAGTGACGTGACCCGCATCGGGTGAGAATACCGGCATCGGGGAGGCCGCCATGTTCGGCCGGTGGTCGGTAGGTATCGTCAATGCGTGAAATGCCCATGGCCGAGCACTATTCGAGTGATCAGCGAGACCCCTCGGGTCCGAGCATGCGGACGTTCACCATTGTTTGGGTCGGGCAGCTCGTCTCTCTGGTCGGCACCAATCTGACCGCGTTCGCTCTCGGTATCTTCGTCTTCCAGCAGAGCGGATCGGTTACCCAACTCGCGATCGTGCTCCTCGCTTCACATCTTCCGCAGATCATCATCACGCCGTTCGCGGGTGCCCTCGTCGATCGCTGGGATCGGAGAAATGCGATGATCCTTGCCGATGCCGGTGCGGGTCTGGGCACGCTCCTACTCGTGGCTCTCTATCTCACGGGTTCGCTCGCCTTGTGGAACATCTCGATCGCTGTGGCGATCTCGGGACTCTTTCAGGCATTCCAGTGGCCTGCCTACTCGGCGGCCATGGCCGTGCTCGTTCCGAAGAAGCAGTTCGGACGAGCTTCGGGTCTGGTACAACTCGCGGAAGCTCTCGGTGAACTGGGCGGCCCGATCCTCGCCGGGATCGTGCTCGCATTCTCGGGGATCGGTCTCGTATTCGCAATCGACGTGGTGACGTTCTTCGTAGCCGTTGTGATGCTCCTGATCGTGCGCTTCCCGAAACCGGTAAAGACCGCGGCGGGAGCAGCAGGCGCCGGGAGCCTGTGGCACGAGACGAAGCATGGCTTCAAGTATCTGATCGCTCGTCACGGCCTCCTTGCTCTCTTGCTCGTGTTCGCGGTGATCAACTTCGCCTTCGCGTTCATGGAGCCGCTCTTCATACCGCTTGGTCTCTCCCTCACGAGCGAAGCCGGCCTGGGCACCGCGTTCTCGGTCGCTGCAAGCGGCATGCTGATCGGTTCGGTTGTCGTCAGCGCCTGGGGCGGTCCGAAGAGGCGCGTCCTGGGCCTTGCTGTTGGGGGCGCACTGCTCGGCGCAGCCTTCGCCGCTATCGGGCTGTATCCGTCGATCTACTGGATGACGGCGGCCTTCTTCGTCGGCATGTTCGTGGTACCGACGATCAACGCGACGAGTCAGGCCCTCTGGCTGGCGAAGGTGGAGGCCGATATGCAGGGACGGGTCTCCGCCATCCGCCGCTTCGCTGCACAGGTTGCGATGCCCGTGGCCTTCGTACTCGTCGGACCCTTGTCGGACCACGTCTTCGAACCGATGATGGCCGATGACGGAGCGCTGGCCGGTTCGGTAGGTTCTGTCATCGGTTCGGGTCCCGGTCGCGGGTACGCTCTGTTTTTCGTAGTGATCGGAGTGTCGGTCATGATCGCATCCCTGGCCGGATGGATGTACCCGCCCCTTCGCCATCTCGAGCGCGACATCCCCGACGTTGTTCAGCAAGGGGAACCACAAGAGCCCGAGTCGCCGCTCACGGAGGAACCGGGGGTGTGATAGGTTCGACCGATGCCGTTTCCGGCGCCCGATCCCGAACTCGCTATCCGATTCCTCACCGACGCCACTGCCACAGGCGGGCTGTTCGAGGAAGCCCGGCGTCTCCGTGACGAGGGCAAGGGCAGGACCGTCACGTTCAGCCGGAAGGTGTTCATCCCGCTGACGACGATGTGTCGCGACCGGTGCACCTACTGCACGTTCGCGAAGCCGCCCGGGGCAGGCGGTGTCTACATGACGACCGATGAAGTGATGGAGGTCGTTCGCGCCGGCGAAACGCACGGATGCACCGAAGCCCTCATCACACTCGGTGATCGACCCGAGGATCGATGGCCGGCGGCCCGGGCATTCCTGGAACGTAGCGGTCACGCGTCAACGCTCGACTATGTCCAACACGTGACCGAACGCGTCGTCGACGAGAGCACTCTCTTCCCGCATGCGAACCCGGGTCTCATGGACGAAGCGACCCAGCGAGTTCTTCGCAGATCGAACCCGTCCCTCGGTCTCATGCTCGAGAATGTCTCACGTCGTCTGATGGAACCGGGGATGCCACATCACGACTGCCCGGACAAGGACCCCGCCGCGAGGATCGAGACGATCGAGACGGCCGGCCGTCTGAACATCCCGTTCACGACCGGCATCCTCGTGGGGATCGGAGAGACGTCCGCCGAGATCGTCGAGAGCCTCTTCACACTCGCTGAGATCCACCGGCGCAGCGGCCATCTCCAGGAGATCATCGTGCAGAACTTCCAACCGAAGGCCGACACCAGGATGAGAGGCGCAGGGACGCCCACGATCGAGTTCTTCGCCACCGTCGTGGCCCTGACACGGTGGATCTTCGGAGCGGACATGAACGTGCAGGTTCCACCGAACTTGACCGATGACTTCGGCGCCTACCTCGATGCGGGTATCAACGACTGGGGCGGCATCTCGCCGCTCACGATCGACTGGGTGAATCCCGAAGCCCCGTGGCCGCACCTCGACCGTCTGCGATCGGTTACCGAGGCAGCGGGGTTCCAACTCCGGCCCCGTCTTCCGGTGTACCCGGGATATCTCGATGATCGGTGGATCGATCCGGGTCTCCTGCCGAAACTGGTCGGTAGAGCAGACGACGAGGCGTACGCTGTGGTCGAGGAGAAAGCGACCACATGACGAAGATCACGTTCGTTCGGATGCGACCCACCGAAACCGTCGGGGAGCGATGGGCGGAGACCAGACGACGGGAGGGAGCGACCACCGTTGAGGTCGGAGCCCTCAGCGAGGCGGACTGCGTCACCGCGTTCGCAGCCGGTCTCATGCCGGTCGCCGGCGGGCATGGATCGGCCCGTGCACCCGCCTACGTGGTCGGTCCGACACGGGCTCTCTCTCTTGCGAAGAAGGGCATCCGTGGCTGGCGGTTGACGATCGTTGCCGGCGATGATCGAGCGGCCACGATCGATGCCCTCGCTCGGACGAAGGCGGCGTTTCTCCGGGTCGGGAGGAGCCGGGTGGTCGAAGGGACCCAGATGGCGGCGCTTCCCGGGGTGGACCCCAGGGTCTCCGTGTTCGTCGACACCGTTGAAGAAGCCTTGACTGCAGTGGAGACCGGAGCGACCGATCTTCTCCTGCGAGGGTGGAACACGAACACGATCGGCAGGCTCCGCGACGTCCTTCCGTTGCCTCTCGTCGAGCGAACCGCTTTCCCCGTCGAAGTGAAGGTCGAAGAAGCGCGGAGTCATCTCGCGAGCGACGCCTTCAGGGCCTATCTCGATCTCGTCGATGCATCCGGGGTTGCGCGTCCGCGCACGGATTGGGCGCCGGGCAAGGATCTACCTGCACCCCACGCACCGGGTCGGCTCTCCGCCCAGTGGAACGACGATGTGTGGGCCGGCGAACCGCACCTGGGCGGGGGAGAAGCTGTTAGCGGTGAGATGCGGCGCATCCTCGACCGATCGCTCGAGGGACGTCGCCCCGGTCGGAACGAAGTCCAACGTCTGTTCGAGGCACGTGGAAGCGAGGTCGATGCGATCGCGTCTGTCGCGGACATCCTCCGTCAGCATGCCAACGGTGAAACGGTCTCCTTCGTCGTGAACCGGAACATCAATTACACGAACCAGTGCACCTACAAGTGCGGATTCTGCGCGTTCTCGAAGGGGTCGCGTTCGCTGAACCTGCGGGAGGATCCGTACCTGCTCACCGTGCCTCACGTCGTCGAACGCACCGTCGAGGCATGGAACCGCGGCGCAACTGAGGTTTGCCTCCAGGGAGGTATCCACCCCGAGTTCACAGGGGATTTCTACGTTGGCGTCCTCGAGGCGATCAAGGCAGAAGTTCCCGGTATTCACGTTCATGGGTTCACACCACTGGAGGTCTGGCAGGGAGCCGAGACGCTGGGCATACCCGTTCGGGACTTTCTCACGATGCTGCGCGATGCAGGACTCGGAACACTGCCGGGAACGGCCGCTGAGATCCTCGACGATCGTATCCGGGAGCATCTCTGTCCCGACAAGATCAGGACGGCACAGTGGGCTGAGGTGATGATCACGGCGCACGAATTGGGGCTCAGGTCCACGGCCACGATGATGTTCGGGCATATCGACGATCCGGCCTCATGGGCCAACCACATCGAAACGATCCGAATCATCCAGCAGCGAACCGGCGGATTCACGGAGTTCGTGCCGCTGCCGTTCGTTCACATGGGTGCCCCGATCTACCTTCGCGGCGAGGCACGTCCGGGGCCGACCTGGGATGAGGTGGTACTCGTCCACGCAGTGGCGCGGATCGCTTTCGACGGCCTCATCAACAACATCCAGGCTTCGTGGGTGAAACTGGGACTCGAGGCGGGTCTGACGCTCCTCACCGCTGGAGCGAACGACCTGGGGGGCACGCTGATGGACGAGTACATCTCGGCGGCGGCAGGGGCTTCCCACGGATCCATGGTGGGTGCCGACGACTTCACAGCGGCGATCGAGTCGATCGGGCGGGTGCCGCAGCCGCGCACGACCCTGTACCGTCCTGCGCCGACGGTCCGTATCGTTGGAGGAACCCCGTGAAGCGTGATGGTGACGAGACGAAGGATCAGCTCTTCGACGCCGCGACCCAGCTATTCCGGGAGCTGGGGTACGAGGCCACCTCTCACGCGGATATCTCCGCCGAGGCGGACATCGGTCGTACGACGTTCTACGAGCACTTCGCTTCGAAGGAGGATCTGCTGGTGCAACTCGTTCAACGTGATCTCCCGGTGCTCATCGATGAGCTGCTTTCGGAGGTCGATCCGGATGTTCCACCCGATCTCCGACTCCGCGAGCTGACGGTCCGGTTCGTGGAATTCGTCGGCATCGACCATCTGGGATTGATCCTCCACACCGAAGTTCCCCGACTGTCGGTTGGAGCTCAGAACCAGATCGCGGATTCTCATCGAGCATTGTCGAACGAGGTGATGGACATCTACCGCTCCGGCGTGGCCTCCGGCGTGTTCGCCCAACTTCCGGGGCCACTCGTCGGGCGCCTCATCCAGGACGCGATGATGGCAGGCGGACGGGTCGTGATGAATCTGCCGGAACCCAAACAGCACGTTCACGAGATCGCCGAGTCGACCGCAGCGTTTCTGGTGAACGGTCTCCGCAAGTAGCGTCCTCCTTATGCGGATCAACGTCATCACGATCTTCCCCGAGTTCTTCACATCGCCTCTCGATGCGAGTCTCGTCGGCAAGGCCCGGGAGGATGGCACGCTCGAGGTGATCCTCCACGACCTGCGAAAGCACGGCAAAGGAGCGCATCGCCAGATCGACGACGCCCCCTTCGGCGGCGGCGCGGGGATGGTGATGATGATCGAACCGCTCGCAGCGGCGCTCGACCCGCTGGCACACACGCGTCGGATCTTGTTCACACCCGGTGGACGACCACTGGACCAGGCGACATTGGATCGCTGGGCGGGGCTCGGTGAGATCACGGTCGTGTGCGGGCGATATGAAGGCGTCGACGAACGCGTCTCAGAGCACTTCATCGACGAGGAGATCTCCATCGGTGACTACGTCCTGCTGGGCGGCGAGGTTGCCGCGCTCGCGGTGATCGAGGGGGTGGCGCGCTTGCTCGACGGAGTGGTCGGGAATCCCACGTCGATCGAGACGGAGAGTTTCCGCGACGGCCTTCTCGAGGAGCCTCAATACACCCGACCCGCCGAGTTCCGCGGATGGACCGTCCCGGACATCCTCCGCTCCGGCGACCATGGAAAGGTCGCAGAATGGCGAAGGGAGCAGCGTCTAGAACGGACGCGGCTGCGGCGTCCCGATCTGCTCGACGAGTAGATGGGTAGCTGCGTAGCAGAGGAAGGGCGGCAGACTCCGCTACTCCGCTACTCAATCCCATTTAGCTTCCCTCCTTGCTAATATCCGTGGCCCTTCTCCCCTTTTCTTCTGGAGGACCCCGTGAATACGCTCGATCAGATCGAGGGCGCTCAGCTGCGCGATAACATCCCGAAGTTCGCTCCCGGCGATACCGTGCGCGTTGACGTGCGCGTCATCGAGGGTGGGCGGGAACGCACCCAGGCATTCGAAGGCGTTGTCATCGCCCGCAAGGGTGGCGGCATCCGCGAGACGTTTACCGTTCGCAAGGTCAGCTTCGGTGTCGGCGTCGAGCGCATCTTCCCGGTCCACGCTCCGATCATCCAGAAGATCGAAGTCCTCCGTCGCGGCGACGTGCGCAGGGCCAAGCTCTACTACCTTCGTGACCGGGTCGGCAAGGCCGCCCGGATCAAGGAGAAGCGCGACTGACCGGTCTCGACCAAGACTCCGCCATCGATCACGACCCGTCCAACCGGCGGGTCGTTGTCGCGCCGCTTGACGACGTGGCACTGTCGGTCGGTGTTGCGACGCTGAGCGAGATGGATCCGATTCTCGCCAGACTTGCAGAGAGAAACGGCGTTCCTCCACTGTGGCCACGTGATCCCGGGTTCCCCACGATGGTTCGGCTCATCCTGGAACAGCAGGTGTCTCTCGCCTCCGCGGATGCCGCCTACCGCAAACTCGAGCAGTCGATCGGTCGAGTCGAACCCGACCGCTTCGTCGATCTCAGCGACGCGGAGTTGCGGACCATCGGATTCTCCCGACAGAAGGCTGGCTACGTCGGGGACCTCGCCGCCGGATTGGTCGACGGCTCGATCGACCTGGGCGCCGTCGATGGATTGGCCGATGGGCCTGCAACGGATCGACTCCTCGCCATCCGGGGCATCGGGCCATGGACGGCGGCGTGCTACCTGCTCTTCGCCCTGCGTCGACCCGATGTCTGGCCACCGGGCGACCGGGCGCTTCAGGTGTCGATGGGACGGGTCTATGCCCTCGCCGATGTTCCGGATGTCGGGATGTCCAATGAACGAGCAGCCAAGTGGCGACCGCTCCGATCGATAGCCGCCAGAATGCTCTGGTACGAGTACCTGGGCGCACCAGCGTGAGTGACCCTTTGGTCGACTCGACAGGTAGGGTGCCGTTGGTGACTTCCTCCGATTTCGAACCCGATGCGCCCGAAACAGCGGGCATCGAAGACGTTGATGAGGAGAAGAAGAAACCCGCGCTTCCGTTCTGGCTCGAACTGCCGCTCCTCATTCTTGCGGCGCTCGTCATCGCCGTCGTCATCAAGACGTTCTTCTTCCAAGCGTTCTGGATTCCGTCATCATCGATGGAGGACACTCTCCAGATCAACGACCGCGTGATGGTGAACAAGCTCGCCTACCGGTTCGGTGATCTGCAGAGGGGTCATGTTGTCGTGTTCGATGATCCGCGGGGTGCCGAGACACCGCAGGAGACGATCTTCGAAGCGGCACGACGCAATATCACAGAGGCGATCGGTCTCTCCATCCCGCGATCCGAATTCATCAAACGCGTGATCGGGCTACCGGGTGAACGCGTTGAGATCATCGACAGCCGGGTGTTCATCGACGGTGTGCGGATCGACGAGCCGTATCTCAAGATCGGATCGACGATGCCGGATTTCGGCCCGATCATCGTGCCGGCCGACGAGATGTTCGTAATGGGCGACAACCGGAACTCCAGCCAGGACAGCCGCTACTTCGGATCGGTGCCGACCGACACGATCGTCGGAAGAGCCTTTGTGATCATGTGGCCGATAGCGCGTTGGGCGATGCTGTGATGATGCGGGCGACCGACGGCGGGTTACTTTCGGACCCCCGGTAGCATCGCTGCACCGACCGCGAATGGGAGAGGCACGAGTGGGTGAAGAGGATCTCGAGCGATTCGAAACCGACGTCGAGCTGCAGATCTACCGCGAGTATCGCGATGTGCTGCCGATGTTCCGATACGTCGTCGAGACCGAACGCCGCTTCTACCTCGCCAACCAGGTCGAGATGAATACCCGCTCCGCCGATGGCTCGGTCTACTTCGAGCTAGAACTCGAGGATGCCTGGGTGTGGGACATGTTCCGGCCCGCGCGGTTCGTGAAGCGAGTGCGGGTCATGACGTTCCGGGACGTCAACATCGAAGAGACCGATCTTCCGTCGGAGTTTCAGTAGGAAGTAGAGAGTAGAAAGTAGGAAGAGGTTCGACCTCTCTGCTTGTTGCCACTTCTTGTCCCAGCCTTCTGAGATGCTGCGGAGATGCCCACTCGTCGTATGTCTGTTGGAGATGCCGGGGAAGCAGTTGCTGCTCGATTCCTTGCACAGCGCGGTGCCGTTGTCGTTGATCGGAACGTGCGCGTTGGTCGAGACGAGATCGATCTCATCGCCCGGATCGAGGGTGACACGGTGGCGGTCGAAGTCAAGACCGGCCTCGGACGGGGAACCCGACCGTGGGAGAACTTCGATGACGGCAAGAACGCCCGGATCCGGCGCGCTGCCGCGGTGCTCTCGATCCGACGCATCGATCTCATCGCCGTCGAAATCACCACCGACGGTGTGACCATCCGCTGGCTACCCGGAGTTGGATAGCCCGTGCCTGCGACGCTGCTCCTTGAACCAGCACCCCCGATGCCAGTGGCGGCGCAGGTCGGGAGCGCCATGCGGAACAACAACGAGATGCCCGACTCCAGGTTCGATCCGCGAGCCACACCCGGGGCAGACGTACGCCTTGCGTGCCTGATACGGCTGAACGGGATTGACGGTCTCGTGTCTGGAATACGTGCCGTCGGAGTCCGATCGGAAGTCCATGGAGAGAAGAGTATTCCGTAGTCCGTATTCCGTATCCCGTACTCTGGTTCGGGTCTTTCTACTTTCTACTTTCTACTTTCTACTTTCTACTTTCTATTTGCTACTTTGTCCCCATGAGTTTCGTATCTATCGATGACCGGGGAGCGGTCCGGTGGCTGACGATGTCGGCGCCGGGAGCGAAGAACGCGATCCCGAAGGCCGGATGGGTCGAACTGGCGAACGCGTTCGAGGGATTTGAAGCCTCGGATCAGCGTGCGTTGGTGGTGATCGGCGCCGACGGCGACTTCTCGGCCGGAGCCGACCTCAGCGCCGACTTCTCCGGGTTCGGGACGGCAGCGGCGAACACCGAGTACATGAGACTCCCCAACCGGGCGGCGCTTGCGTTGCACCGGATCTCGAAGCCGACGGTCGCAGCCGTCGACGGAGTAGCGGTTGGAGCGGGGATGAATCTCGCGCTCGGCTGCGACGTGATCATCGCTACGGATCGGGTCCGATTCTCCGAGATCTTCGTGAAGCGGGGTTTGACGCTGGACTTCGGCGGTACCTGGCTCCTGCCGCGCCTCGTCGGACTTGCCCGAGCCCGCGATATCGCTCTCACCGGTCGGATCGTCGAGGCCGAAGAGGCGCTGTCGATCGGTCTCGCTACCCGCGTCGTCGCCACCGAGGCGCTTGAAAGAACCGCTACCGAGATTGCGGGTGCGCTGGCCGAAGGTGCGCCTCTCGCGCAGCGGTTCATCAAGATCGCCCTCGACCGATCGTCGACCATGACCTTCGAGCAGTCCCTCGCGTACGAGGAGCAAGCCCAGGCGGTCCTCCTGGGGTCCGAGGATCTCTTCGAAGGCGCAGCAGCCTTCTTCCAGAAGCGCCCGCCGGAGTTCAGAGGAAAGTAGTCAGTAGATCAGAGAGCCTCCAGCTACCAGCTACCAGCTACCAGCCACCAGCAAGAAGGGGGGGAGTCTTCGCCGACTACCGACTACCGACTACCGACTACCGACTACCGGCGAGCCCAGCGAGCCCAGCGAGCCCAGCGGATGTTGTCCCAATTGCTTCTTGCGGAGGTCCTGCTCGGGTGACATAGTTGGTGTCGAGGAGGTGCGTGGTCGATGAAGGGCTGTCGGGAGGGACGCTCCAATGTCCCCTGAGCGGACGTCAGAGCCGGGAGTGGTCTTCGACATCGTCTTCGAAGACGGTTTGCTGTTCTTCGAACTATCCAACCGCGCCTCCGTGCCCGTCACCAAGGTCGTGACCGCGTTCCGGAGGCCCGTGCTGGCACCCGATGGCCTCACCGACCTGGGCAGCCTCACCCTCTTCAAGAAGACCGAGTACCTCCCCCCGGGAAAGGCGATTCGGGTGTTCGTCGACACCGTGGCTTCCTACTTCGCGCGCCGACAACCCAATTTCGTCCACGTGGCGCTGACCTGGAAGCAGCGGGGAAAGACCCTGTCCACCCAGATCTCGCACGATATTCGCATCTATCGAGATCTTCCATACGTCGTTGGGCGAGGGGAATCGGTTCGACGCGGTGCATCTCTCGCTAATCAGATCAACCAACCCAGGAGGTAGCAGCATGCCCAACCGACGACCGTTCGATCATATCGGCAACTACAACTTCAAGGTCGAGATCAACGGTGTGACGGTGGCCTCCTTCGAGGAGGTGGGTGGTCTCGAGGTGATCACCGAGGTGATCGAGACTCAGGACGGTGACGATCTGCTCCTGAGAAAACGCCCGGGACGGACCAGCTACTCGAACATCGTTCTGAAGCGCGGATACACCGCAACCGACGAACTGTGGACCTGGATGAAGGCGGTCATCGACGGCAAGGTCGAGCGCAAAGCGGGTTCGGTGATTCTGCTCGCTGACGACGGCACCGAGATCGTTCGGTACAACTTCTTCGAAGCGTGGCCTTGCCGCTGGAAGGGGTTCGTTCTCGACGGCAAAGGCACCGGCGTCGCCGTCGAGGAACTCGAGTTGGCGATCGAGAAGATCGAGCGAGGCTAGGGACCCTCAATCGAAGCGTCGGGGCTGAGCCGCCTTCGGCGGCGTGCTGAGTACCGAGTACTGACTACCGGCGAGCGTAGCGAGCCGACTTCGGTGCCGTAGTCCGTACTCCGTAGTCCGTACTCTTGCTCGTAGCTCGTAGCTCGTAGCTCGTGGCTCACAGCTCTTCCTCCGCTACTCGGCTACTCGGCTACTCAGAATCTGTCACAGGTGTGTCGTACGTTGCACGAATGAATGCAACGATCACATCGAGCGCCATCATC
>JAYEIJ010000083.1:0-3449 GCA_034660035.1 Actinomycetota bacterium
CTAGGACGGGGTTCATGTCGCTGATCGTTGCACGGGCCGCATGAGGGAACGTCAAGCGGTGACCTCCGCGAACGGCCGTGTGGCGCGTGAGGATCGGACTCGTGATGCTCCGTTGAACGTCCTTGACATCCCCTCGTGCGCTCTGGTGCAGGATCCGGGTGATGGGTTGGCGGAGCGGGACGGTAAGCCCCGGAACTCGACCACCGGAACCCGAAGGAGGAGGTGTGAGTCGCATCATCACCGCACATCGGAAGCGTGACCGGGACCGCTTGAACCGCACCTGCACAACGATCCACAGGCGCCGGCGCGCTCATCATGCTTTCCTTGGGGCATGGAGATCGTGACGCTCGCGGAACGCCCGGACCTCGAAGATGCCATCTGGGATCTCACCACCGTCTGGCCTCGATTCATGCTCGAAGACCCGATCGCCAACCTGTACTACGGGAATCTCAACGCGTGGTTCGAGCACTCGCTGGTGGCATTGATCGACGGCACGGTCGCCGCACGGGCGTTCAGTGCCGCGTTCTCAATGGACGTCCCCGGTCGGGAGGCGCTGCCCGTCGACGGGTGGGATGGTGTCGTCCGCTGGGCGCACATGGACCATCTGACGGAACGAACAGCCACGAACGCCTCGGCGCTTGAGATTGTCGTCGCTCAGGATCTTCACGGCACTGGGATCGCAACCCGGATGGTGGAGGCAATGATTCGCAACGTCGACCGGCTCGGCTTCCGGGAGCTCGTTGCACCGGTGAGGCCAAGCCTCAAGCATCTCGAACCCCGCACGCCGATGCGGGACTACGTGGCTCGCGTGAGGCCGGACGGACTCCCCGAGGACCCCTGGATGCGGATTCACGCCCGGCTCGGAGCCGAGACGCTCTCCGTCTGCCCCACGTCGATGACCATCCGGGGCACCATCGATGAGTGGGCCCAGTGGACGGGAACCGCGTTCGAGCGAAACGGCGACGCCGACGTTGCGGGTGCGCTTGTCCCCGTGCATGTCGATGTGGATCAGGACCACGCCGTGTACGTGGAACCGAACGTCTGGATGCGGCACCGCTGGTAGGTGTCGACTGTGACACCCCCACGGGCCATTGCCCGGCACTTTCGAACCCCGAGAGTCGTTCGCCCCTGGTCGGGCCGCTCCGAAAGGGCGAACCTGAAGCGGCCTGCCGAGGAAGCAATCATCCGCGATCCAATCGACACACCCCGGTCCAACCCCACACGCACGACGGCGATCTGGACCTTCTTCCTGCTCGGTGTCCTCGTCCTCTTCGCGTGCGACACCTCAGAGTCGACCACGGCTGCTCCCCCACCCGACACAATCTCTTCGACCACCACCGCGGCCCCGTCCCCATCGACGACGCTCGCTTCGGACACAGAGAGAACACTGGAAGTACCCACCCATGCAGCCCCGGTGATCGACGGGATTCTCGATGCCGGTGAGTGGGATGGATCGACCACGCTCAGGATGTCCGACAACAGTCTTCTGCGCTGGATGCATGCCGACACGACGCTCTACGTGTCATTGGAGAGCGACGCGGTCGGAGCGGTCAATCTGGTGATCGCCCTCGCCAACGAGACGTGGGTCCTTCACTCGTCGGCTGCGCTGGGATCGGCGCGGTATCTGCCCGGTGATGGGATCTGGGACCTCTCACACGGATTCGATTGGTGTTGCCGGAGCGCCACCGACGATGCCGCCCGTCTGCGACTTCTCGACGATGAGGGGTGGCAGGCGAACATCGGCTTCACCGGGGATGACGGGATCGTTGAGTACCAGGTGACCCTGCCGTGGAATGGCGCGGCCGTCGCCGTCTCCTATCTCACAGATTCGGAGACGTCGGCGTTCTGGCCGGCGGATCTCTCCTCCGAAGCCCGCAAGCAGCTTGTCGGTTCGCCACCACCGGAGAGGACTTTCAATCTCGACGAGTGGTACACGCTCGTGCCGGTCGACGGGTAGGCCGCGGAACGATCCGCCGAATATGGGACCAATGATCCTGACAGGAACTGATCAGAGGCGGATAATGGAGGGGTGACAGATTCACCTAATCCCCCAGTAGCCCCCGCCATCGACGTGGCCGGGGTCCGGTTCAGCTACGGCGATATCCGGGCCGTCGACGACGTGTCATTCTCCATCGCTCCCGGTGAGATCCTCGGCTTCCTCGGCCCCAACGGCGCCGGGAAGTCCACCACGATCAAGATGCTCACCGGGCAACTCAAGCCAGAAGCCGGCAGCATCGAGATTCTCGGCATGAACATGTCGGGCCGTCGGGAGGAGATCCAGGCGCGACTCGGCGTCTGCTTCGAGGAGAAGAACCTCTACCTCTCGATGACCGGTCGAGAGAATCTGGTCTTCTTCGCCAAGCTCTTCGGCATCCCCGACTTCGGACCGGAACCGCTGATGGAGCGGGTGGGCCTCTCCTCGAGGCTCGACGACCGGGTCTCCGAATACTCCAAGGGCATGCGGCAGCGGCTCATGATGGCCAGGGCACTCATCAACACGCCCGACGTGCTTCTGTTGGACGAACCCACAGACGGACTCGACCCTGTTTCGGCAATCGCCATTCGCGACCTGATCCGACTGGAGGCGAATCGAGGTGCTGCGGTGCTGCTCACCACGCACGACATGCATGAGGCCGACACCCTCAGCGACCGAGTGGCGTTCATCAACCAGGGCAGGATTCTCACCATCGACACTCCGGACAACCTGAAGCTTGCCCACGGGCAGCGGACGGTGCGCATCCGCACCCGCCAAGGAGACGGAGTGGACGAACAGGTCATCCCGCTGGACGAAGCCAGAACCGAAGACCGGATCCGTGACGCCGTCTCCGCCGAGGGATTGATGACAATCCACACCGAAGAGGCGACCCTCGAGGACATCTTCGTCGAGTACGCCGGGCGGGGCCTCGCGGGATGACCGGTTCCCGCATCGCCGCGATCATCCGCAAGGACCTCCGGGAGTTCTCCCGGAACCGGTTCTTCGTGTTCATGACGCTGCTGGTGCTCGTCGCTTACGTGGCCGTGTTCTGGTTCCTGCCCGACAGCGTCGACGAGACAGTGCGCATCGGTGTCTCGAATACGGTGCTCAGCACGGACGTTGAGGGCGTCACCGAGAGCGGCACGGCGGGCTTCGCTCTGGAGATCTATCCCTCGGAAGATGAACTGCAGGCCGCAGTCGAAGAAGGCCGGAACGACATCGTCGCCGGCATCGCCTTTCCGGTGGACTTCTTCGAGTCGGTGGCTGCAGGGGAGACACCGACAGTCCGCCTCCTGATCCCCGCGGGCCTTCCCCCGGAGATCGGCCTTCTCCTCGAAGGGGCGGTGAGCGAGATCGCGTTCGGGATCGCGGGGACCCCACCCCCCGTCGATCCGATCACCGAGGCCGTCGTCCTCGGAACCGACCGGGCGGGGAACCAGATCTCCCTGCAGGAACAGATGCGGCCGATGATCCT
>JAYEIJ010000084.1:0-3432 GCA_034660035.1 Actinomycetota bacterium
GATCAGGGGCTTTCCAAGTGTGTGAACGCGCCGTCCGATCTGATCTGATCCCTCCCCACCTTTGGCGGACCAGTCCACAAGTGCATTTTCCGGCGTGTCTCGACTCTGCCCGTGGTCGACGCCTCCCCCCTTACTTGGGGTGCCTCATCCCCAAGTAGTACTCCTCGATTGGGGGAGCGTCAAGCCCCGAACATCTGTCGTCGACACTGGATCCGTGTGACGAGTTCTCCAGCATCGCCACCAACTTCTAGGAGTCTTGCGTAGAAAACGGCACGATTCGGTCGGTTTTCTACGCCAGAGTCCAGGGGCGGCCGTCCGTCCACGCGGAAGGGCCGCCCGGATGGGCGGCCCTTCTCGTCTCGTTGGTTGGTCTCGTCTGGTTGGCTACTCCTTGACGCCGGAGTGGATCTGGAGGTTGCCCGTGTCGAGCGGTGTCTGACCGTAGGCCCAGTTCCCATCGTCTCCACAGTCGATGGAGATCGCGAAGGCGTCAGCGGCCTGCGGCTCGCCGTGGTCCTCCGCCCACGCCTCGAAGGTGCAGGTGTCGATCCACTTGGCGGTGCCGTCTTTCACCCTCGCTGTCCCAGCGAAGTACGCGGCGTTGGCGTTGGCTGCCGGCGGATCAGCGGGTTCGCCACCGATCATGTAGAACTGCAGCGTGTCGATCGACAGCGAGTGCATGTTCAACTTCTCCGCGCCGTCGCGGAACTGCCACTGTCCGACCACGGAGAAGTCGGCCAGGAATCCAACGTTGCCGCCGAAGTTCTCAGCCGTCTTGCCCTTGCCGATCTGCCCGCCGCCGGTCAGGAAGCCCTCCGGCACGTTGATCGTCTTCGTCTCGTAGATGACCGCACCGGCGTCGTCGACCATCTCTGCGCCGTCGATGAAGGCTTGGTCCGTACACGTGTACGTGCCGCCCGGGGCGTCCGCCGCGACCAGAATGGTCTCGGTGAACACCGCATCGTCACCGCTCGTGACGGTGAGAGAGTCCGGCGAGAACGTCGTCGAGATCGGCCATTCGCAGTTGCTTGCCATGGTGACGTCGATCTCGATGTCTTCGAGTCCGGCGATGATGGCGTCTGCGATGTTCGATCCATCGTTGCTGAGCGGTTGGACCGAACCACCGGTGGCAGCGGCCAGCGCATCGAGCTCTCCTCCGGCACTGCCGGTCTTGAGACCGACGACGACCACGTCGTCGGCGTCCAGAGCCGCGACCGTCGATGCGAGATCGTTGGCATGCGGCTTGCCGGCTCCGGGAAGATGGAACGCTGCATCGGTCGTCACCACGAGGACACGCGTCACCGTGTCATCGTCCCGCCAACCACAGTCAGCCTGCTCGCCGACGGAATCGGGTACGTAGTCGGTTGGACCGGTAACGGCAGCCACGATGGCGTCAAACTGCGCCTCGGGCCCGTCGTAACCGCCGCCCGCGCTGAGCGCGTTCACGCCATTTTCCCAGTCACTGAAATCGGGACTCATCGAGCTGTACAACTGGTATACCCAGTCGTCCCCACTGCCGTGCGGCGCGACGTTGTAGTCACGGAAACCGGCAACCGCGAACTGCGCGTCGGGCGCTTCTGCGGTCACGCCGTCGTAGATCGCTTGGATCGTGACGGGGTTCTGTAGGTTTGCGATGTCGTCGCTGAATGATCCTGTTTCGTCCTCCAGGAGACAGACGTCAACGCTGGGCGGAATCTCGGGTGTGTGGACTGTCTTCTCGACTACGAAGTCTCCACCGGGGAAGATCACAGCGTCTACAGACTCTGGTGTCAATCCCGGATGGTCTCCAGTTGCTGATGCCGCCGGCACGATGGCGAATGCCGTCGCCAGCACGGCGAGCATCACGAATATGCGTTTTCGCACAGTTGCCCTCCTTAAGGCTTGTTGATCGAGGCTCAAGGGCCTGAAGGCCTCTGAGCAGTTCCGACCGTGAGCATCCAAAACGCCTGAACGTGCCGCTGCACCTGACTGCGGTCCCTCCCCTCCCGTGGCGGACCTGTTCTCAAGATGCGTTCTGCGGTGTGTTCCGACTCTGCTCCCGGTCGAAGGCTCCCCTTGTTGGAGTGCCTCGGCACTAAGTAGTACGCCTAGATTTACGAAGTGTCAAGCCCCAATCGTCTATCGTCGATATCTGAACCGTGCAACGGGTTCTAAGCTCCGCATCATGCTCGCCGACAAACTCCGTGCCCAGATCCGCGCCGACGGCCCCATGCCCTTCGAGGAGTACATGGCGGCCTGCCTGTACGACGAGGAGTTCGGATTCTTCGCCACCGGCCCGCTCCGCTCGGTGAAGTCCGGCGACTTCCTAACCAGCCCGGAAGTAAGCCCCTGGCTCGGCAGGATGCTCGCAAGATTCGTAGCCAGGGAAGAAGAGAGAACGGGCGCGGACCCCTTCCGAGTAGTAGAAGTGGGTGCCGGTTCAGGCTCTCTGTTGAAGCCACTGATGGAGACCCTCCTGGATGTCCCTCCGGCCGAAGGACGGGGGGAGGCGGAGCGAAGCGACGCAGGGGGGCCGTCCTACGCCTTCCACGCGATCGAAGCCTCACCCGCCGCGCGCGACGCGCTTGCCGACCTCCTCGGCCCCGCCAACGTCTACACATCCCTCGACGACCTCCCGGATCATTTCGACGGCGTCATCATCGTCAACGAACTCCTCGACAACCTCCCCGTCGCTCTGGCGATCCGTTCCGGCGACGGCTGGGTAGAACGCTGGGTGGGAGCAACCGACGACCGCTTCGGCTTTGTGACTGCTCCGGCCCGTCCGGATGTGGCGGCATGGTGCGACGCCTATGCCGGCACAGTCCCAGAGGGGGGCATGGTCGAGGTGCAGTTGGCGGCAACAGAGTGGATGCGAACTGCCCTGCAGCACATCGATCAAGGCACCGTTGTCGTCATCGACTACGGCGGCACCGCCGAGGAACTCGAGCCGAGACGGACCCAGGGAACCCTGCGTACCTACCGCAGCCATCACCTGGGCCCAGATCCCCTCCTCGAACCGGGCGCGACCGACGTCACGGTGGACGTCAACTTCACGGCGATGCTGGCAGCCGCCGAATCCGCGGGAGCTACCGCCGAACTCCACCGCCAGGACGACTTCCTTGCGAACCTCGGACTCCGCGAGACGATCCGCGACCTCCGCCACCGTGAACGCGACCTCGCCCGGTCGGGAGAAACGATGGAACGCCTCATCGTCCGCTCCGAAGCCACGGACGCCGAGACTCTCCTCCATCCGAGAGGCCTCGGCGACTTCCGGGTGATGGTTGCCCGGAAGCAGTGACCCAACCCTGAGACCGATGCCGCGTGCCGGGAACCTGATGACGGCTCCCGTTCGTCGAACCGGTAGAAGCAGGGATGACATGAAGAATCAGATTCTGATCGGGATGCTGGTGGCCTCGAGCCTCCTGGTGTCGTGCTCTGTGGACCAGGACGAGG
>JAYEIJ010000085.1:0-3421 GCA_034660035.1 Actinomycetota bacterium
TCATGCTGCGGGGCTACTTTCAATCCATCCCCGTTGAACTGGAAGAAGCGGCCAGGGTCGATGGGTTGTCGCGTCTTGGAGTCATCAGAAAGATCACGATCCCCCTTGCGGCTCCGGCCATTGCTGCGGTCGCCCTCTACGTCTTCATGATCGCGTGGAACGAATTCCTCTACGCGCTCCTGTTCATTCTCGAGAAACGAGAACTGTGGACCCTGTCACTCGGTGTGAACCAGCTGAATTCCCAGGAAGTTCCGAAGACGATGCTGATGGCCGGTTCGGTGATCATCTCGCTCCCCATCATCGTCCTCTTCTTCGCAGCGGAGAGGTTCCTCACCGAAGGCTTGACTGCCGGCGGCGTCAAGGGGTAGCCCGATCGTGAACATCGGCATGGTGTCGACTCGGTTCGCCGGGCTTGACGGTGTCTCCCTGGAGGCGGCGAAGGTTGCGGAAGCCCTCGCGGAAGAGGGGGCCACGTTCGCCTGGTTCGCCGGCGAACTCGGGGAGGGATTCTCCCCGGGGATGGTCGACGCCTCCGCGCACTTCGCAGGAGCGTCCAATCAGGAGATCCAGACAGCGGCTTTCGGACCGACCGACACGCCGGGGCTGGTCGAGCGGATCAACTCCGCTGCCGATGAGCTTCTGCGGTCGCTTCGACGATTCGTGGAGGCCTTCTCCGTCGAAGCTCTCGTTGTGCAGAACGCGCTGGCAATTCCGATGCAGCTCCCGCTCGGCGTCGCGCTGACCCGGCTCATCGAAGAAATGGGGGTTCCCGTCGTCGCCCACCATCACGACTTCGGCTGGGAGCGTGACCGGTTCACCGTCTGCGCGGTCCCCGACATCGTTGTCCGATGTTTCCCGCCGATCGCACCGCACGTGGCGCACGTCGTGATCAACCAGGACGCACGCGACGAACTCCGTCGACGGACCGGAGCCGAGGCATTCGTGCTTCCGAACGTCATGGATTTCGAGCAAGGGCCGGTTCGCGTTGGCGATGGAGGCGCTTTTCGCAGACAAGCGGAGCTGGGAGCAGACGATGTGGTGCTGCTGCAACCGACGCGGGTGATCGAGCGGAAGGGGATCGAACTCACGATAGATCTCGCCCGTCACGTCGCCGATCCGTCGGTCAGGGTTGTCGTCACGCATCAGACCGATCTCGCGGAGGGGTATTGGGAAAGGCTGCAGCGCCGGGCCTCCGATTTCGGCGTTGATCTGCGCCTGGTACCCGTCGGCGGAGACGCGTCGTCACTGGCCGATGCGTACGCCGCTGCCGACCTCGTTTGTTTCCCCAGCCTCTACGAAGGCTTCGGAAATGCACTGCTCGAAGCCTTCTTCTACCGTCGGCCGGTGTTCGTGAATCGCTACTCCGTCTACCAAAGGGATATCGCCCCGACGGGCGTTCGGTGCATAGAGATCGACGGCGAAGTGACCGACGCCGCGGTGGACGAGGTTCGAATCCTGCTGGCTGATCCCGGTAGTGCCGCTGGTGCGATCGAAGACAACTATGGAATCGGCGAAGAGCACTACTCGTACCGAGTGGTCCGCGAGGTCTTCGCCGAAGCGTTCGATTCAATCACGTAGACACGAGACTTGAGACTTGAGACTTGAGACACGTCCGTCTCAAATCTGGGACTTCGGATTTCAGCGGGGTGTGGCAGTACGAAGGCAGGAGTACGAAGGTACGTACGTACGGCGTAGTACGACAAGAGCGACCCCCCTCTCCTGTCATCGATGTCAGCGTTGTTGTGGTGGGTGACGATCGGCCGGGACATCGTGGTGTCACGGGGTTCCCGGGGGTGTTGACGGACTCTTCTTCGTGTTGTGCCCCCACGACCTCCCTCGTCGAAGACTCGTGGACTTCTCCCCGTCGTGTTACCGCGTGGATGAGTCGTACGACGTACTTCGTCACACGAAGTACGTACTTCGTCATACGTACTACTCCCCGACACCTGCCCTCCACCGGCACCGACCGACCCCGCTCATTTCCGAAGAGCCTCAAATCTCTTGTCTCATATCTATTGTCCGACTTATGAAAACCATTGGGATCCTTGGCGGGATGAGTTGGGAGTCTTCGGTCGAGTACGAACGGATCATCAACACTGAGGTCCGAAGGCGGCTCGGCGGAGTGCACTCCGGGGACCTCCTCATCCGCTCATACGACTTTGAAGCAATCGAGAGGCTGCAAGAGGCGGGGGATTGGGAGGCAGCCGGCGAAGTGCTTGCGGGCGATGCTGCGCGGCTCGAAGGGGCCGGTGCCGACGTGATCGTTCTGGCAACGAACACCATGCACAAGGTGGCCCGGCAGATCGAGGATGCCATCAGGATCCCCTTTTTGCACATTGCCGATGCCACAGCGGAAGCCGTCGAGGCGGAAGGCATCGAGGCGGTCGCTCTCCTCGGAACCCGGTACACGATGGAGCAAGACTTCTACAGGGGGCGACTCACTGCTCATGGTCTCGAGGTTGTTGTTCCCGGCGCATCCGATCGCACATTCGTCCACGACGTGATCTTCAACGAGCTCGTCCAAGGACGTATCGTCGAGGAGTCGAAACAACGCTTCTTGCAGATCATCGACCGCCTGCACGAGCGAGGCGCCGAAGGCGTGATCGCCGGGTGCACGGAGATCGAGTTGCTGGTCACGCCGGAGGACGTTGAGCAACCGTGTTTCCCGACAGCGCGGATTCACGCGATGGCTGCGGTGGATTTTGCGTTGGGATAAGCCGCTAACAGCCCACAGCTGACAGCCAACAGCCAGAACACGAGACAATTCGCTGTCTGTTGTCTGTTGTCTGTTGTCTGTTGTCTGTTGTCTGTTGTCTGTTGTCTGTTGTCTGTTGTCTGTTGTCTGTTGTCTGTTGTCTGCTGTCTGCTGTCTGCTAGAAATCGATGTGATCCGGGTGCGGACCGACACGATCGTCGCGGTCCATGGCGTTGATCGCTGCCACCTCGTCACCGGAGAGTTGGAACCCGTAGAGATCCGCGTTGCTCGCGATCCGGGACGGGGTCACGCTCTTCGGGATGCCGACGATGCCGCGCTGGAGCATCCACCGCAACACGACCTGCGGTACGGTCACTCCGTGGGTGCCGGCGATGACCGACAGCTCCGGGTCGTCGATGATCTGGCCCTGCTTCAGCGGGCTCCACGCCTCAACGACGATGCCGCGTTCGTTGCAGTACGACACGAGTTCGGGGCTCTGGAGATGCGGCTGGAACTCGATCTGGTTGATCGACGGGACCACCGATGCATGTTCGAGGAGTTGGTTGAGGTGATGGGTGAGGTAGTTCGACACGCCGATTGCTCGGGCCTTCCCCGCTGCCTGGATCTGCTCCATCGCCCGCCATGTGTCGCGTGTGTGCTCGGGCTTCGGCCAGTGCACGAGGTAGAGATCGACGTAATCCATGCCGAGCCGCTCGAGGCTGGCGT
>JAYEIJ010000086.1:0-3415 GCA_034660035.1 Actinomycetota bacterium
CCCTTCGCCGACTTCAACGGTGTCATCGAAGACATCAACATGGACCAGTCGAGAGTCCGGGTCCTTGTTGACATCTTCGGCCGTGAAACACCGGTCGAACTCAACTTCGACCAGATCGTCAAGTACTAGATCCCGAGCGAGGTTCCCTGATGGGTCGCAAGAAACTGATGACCGTGCTGAAACTGCAGATCCCCGCCGGCCAGGCGAGCCCTGCGCCGCCGGTCGGTCCCGCCCTCGGTCAACACGGCGTGAACATCATGGACTTCGTCCAGGCCTACAACCACGCCACGGCGAGTCAGTCCGGGACGATCGTCCCCGTGGAGATCTCGATCTACGAGGATCGGAGCTTCACGTTCATCACGAAGACGCCACCGGCGGCTGTTCTGCTGCGGCAGGCGGCGAGGCTCGAGAAGGGCTCGGCCGAACCGCACAAAGAGAAGGTCGGCAGTGTGACCCGTGACCAGGTACGCGAGATCGCCGAGATCAAGATGCCGGACCTGAACGCCAACGACATCGAAGCAGCGATGAACATCGTCGCAGGCACCGCGAGGTCGATGGGCATCACGATCGACGGCTAGCGCCGCCGATGTAGCCGGTATTCGGTAGTCAGTAGTCGGTACCGAATACCGAATACCGAATACCGACTACCGAATCAACGTGGGAGGGGATCATCGCCCCGCTTGCACCACAGGGAGAAGAAACGATGGCAAAGAGCAAGAACCGCAAGAGCGTCGATATCGGATACGACAAGCAGAGCTACTACGGACCGGAAGAGGCCCTGGGGATTGTTCGCAATCTCTCGTTCGCTAAGTTCGACGAGTCGGTCGACATGGCGTTCCAACTGGGGATCGACGCTCGCCAGGCGGACCAGATCGTTCGTGGAACGGTGAGCCTTCCGAATGGAACCGGCAAGGATGTCAAGATCGCCGTCTTCGCTGAGTCGGACCAGGCTCGTGAAGCGGAAGAGGCAGGCGCCGACCTCATCGGTGGTCAGGAACTCGCCGAAGCGATGCGGTCCGGCAAGCAGGCTCTCGACTTCGATGTTGTGATCGCTGTGCCCTCGATGATGTCCGTCGTCGGGAAGCTCGGTCCGGTTCTTGGACCGCGCGGTCTGATGCCGAACCCGAAGAGCGGCACCGTCACCCAGGACGTCGGCAAGACCGTTGCCGCGTTCAAGGCAGGCCGGGTCGAGTATCGCAACGACCGCTACGGCAACGTGCATCTCCCGATCGGCAGGGTGTCCTTCGAAGTCGAAACGCTGCTCGAGAACCTCGCCGTGGCCGCGGATGAGATCATTCGCTCGCGTCCTCCAACGACGAAGGGCAAGTTCATCCTCAGCGCGACGGTGTCATCGACGATGGGGCCCGGCATCAAGATCGACTACGGCCTCCTAGAAGACTTCGTCAAGGAAAGCCGCTGAGGCAGCGGACAGCGGACAGCAGACAGCCCCGAGATTGCAGGGCCATACGCCAGTCTGGCTGTGAGCTGTGGCTGTTTGTTGTTGGCTCGATCCAAAACCAGTTGCTACCAGACGTTTCGTCCGCGATACTCAGTACGACATAGCGGAAGACGCTTGGAGTATCCGTCGCGAGGACGAACCACCACCGTGCTCGCTCTGGACCCCAACCGCCCTGGATCACCCGAGCGGCCGATCCCTACCACGGCCGGTCACCAGGGTGGAGACGAGTAGATGGCATCCTGGCCCGCCGTCTGCCCGATTCCTCAAGAGTGGGGTCCGCTCAGGACCCGAGCTCCCCGCTATCAGCGAGTACCCGGCCCTCTGCCGGGTACTTGCGCGTTGCGAGCTGCCAGCCTCCAGCTACGAGCTACCAGCCCGTCTTCGTTCTGCTGGCAGCTGGCAGCTGGCGGCTGGGGGCTTCTCGCCACGCGATTGCTCTTACGCGACGACCCGTCCTAGTCTCCCTTCTACACAAACTCAACCTTGACCCGAGACCGTCGGTAGGTGTAAGTCCGCAATTGCGGCGCCGGCATAGGTCGTCCTCACAGAGGGCTCCCTGTCTCATGCTGGGAGCCCGTTCTTCGTTTCGGGACCCGGTCACGTCAAGGACGGGGACGTGTGGAAGCAAGCCCGCAAAGGAGGACGACGAATGCCACGACCGGAAAAGGTCCAGGCCGTCGCCGACATCAGAGAGCGTATCGAGGGTGCACAAGCCGTGTTCCTCGCCGAGTACGCCGGGCTTTCGGTTCAAGAGCAGCAAGCGCTGCGTCGGGATCTGCGTGCCAACGGTGCTGAGTTCAAGGTCGTGAAGATGACCCTCGCCCGTCTGGCCGCTGCCGATCTGGACATCGAGGATCTCGATGACCTCCTTCTCGGCCCGACCGGTTTGACGTTCGCCGACGGCGATCCCGTCGGTGCCGCCAAGGTGCTACGCGATTTCGCAAAGACTCACGAGGTACTCGTCATCAAGGGCGGACTCCTCGGTCGGGATTTCCTGACGCCGGAGCGAATCGCCGAACTCGCGGACATCGAACCCCGCGAGGTGCTGCTGGCCAAGATCGCCGGTGCCTTCGAAGCACCGATGGCGATGATGGCCGGTCTGCTTGCCGCCCTGCCGCGTAACGCGGCGACGGCGATGCAGCAGCTGCTCGAGAAGAAGCAGAGTGAGAGCCCCGAGCTGCCAGCTACCAGCGACCAGCCCGAGGACGAGAGTCCGACGGCTGAAGCAACAGCGGAGCCTGAGCCCGAAGACGAGAGTCCGACGGTCGAAGAGGCCCCGGAGGCTGATGGGGTACCCGAGCCTGAAGAGGCTGAGGAAACACCCGAGGCAGCGCCTGAGACCGACGAGGCTCCAGAGCCTGAGCTCGAAGCTCAAAGCTCAGAGCCCAAAGCTGAACCAACCGAAAGCGACGATGACGTGATGGCTGCTGAAGCGTCCGATGAGGATGCCGGTAGCGAGTCCAAAGACACCGATAGTGCGGCCGATGATGCCGCCAAGGAGGAATAGAACATGGCCAAGATGACGAGCGAAGAACTGCTCGCTGTCTTCGAGGAGATGAGTGTCCTCGAGCTGTCCGAGTTCCTCAAGGAATTTGAGGAGAAGTTCGACGTGACTGCAGCGGCCCCCATGGCCGTCGCTGCCATGCCGGCCGCAGGTGGCGAAGCCGCCGCTGAAGAAGAGCAGGACGAGTTCGACGTCGTCCTCATCGCCGCAGGCGATAAGAAGATCCAGGTGATCAAGGAGGTCCGTACCCTTACGAGCCTCGGTCTGAAGGAAGCCAAGGCCGTCGTCGACAACGCGCCTGGTCCCGTCCTGGAAGGCGTCGACAAGGAAGCCGCGGAGAAAGCGAAGGAAACCCTCGAGGGTGCCGGCGCGACCGTGGAATTGAAGTAGCGCATGATCGGCAGCTTCGCTGCCGATGTAGTCAGTAGTCAGTAGTCGGTACTGAGTACTCG
>JAYEIJ010000087.1:0-3414 GCA_034660035.1 Actinomycetota bacterium
GGCCGAAGCTATGTCAAAGCTCACGTCACACCACTCGAAGAGTCGCGCCAAGATCGGGTGCAACGAACGCTGTCCCTGTGGGTCAGGGCTGAAGTACAAGCACTGCCACGGCCTTGCCGGCCGCCGCCCAGCCGGATATGGGCGGTGGGTCTCGGGTGCTCCGATGTCCGATTGTGGTGATGCTCTCGGGCGTTCGGATTGCCCCTTGTTGTGGTGTGTTTGCGAGCGTATCTTTGGGTGTCGAAGGGGGAAGGAGGTGTTGCTCACCCAAACCTCTCCCATGGACAACGACCGACCCGCTCGTGTCAATCTCCACCGACGAATCTCTCCTCGTACATCGGTCGATGCTCCCTGGCGTTGGGGTAGTTCAGCAGGGAAGGAGAACGGGATGAAGAGACGACTCCTACTTGGCCTGGCACTCGTCGTGGTTCTGTTGCTGATCGCAGCGGCTCCGGTGACTGCGGAGGGCCCGAACCATGATCGTCAGATGCCGAGCGGCGATCAGGTGATGATCCTCAACGTCGATTTCCTGGCCGGACCCGACGCACCCTTGGGGTTCTACGGGTGTGAGGACATCTCGTGGTTCGGGACTATCGAGATCGACGGAAAGACCTTCGGGATGGCCCTCTATGCCAATCTCGATTACGTCGGCCCACCGGGTACATACGGGGAATGGTGGAAGGTCTTCACGGGGAAGTTCAAAGTCAAGGACGGCGTGTTGAAGCGATGCGCACCCGGCCGGGTTGTCATGGCGGGCTATGACACAGGTGTCTGGAACCCGGTTAGCGGCGTCTTCGAGTCGGCTGGCGACGTTGAACATGCGGCTGGGTACTTCAAGTGGTGGGGGGACGGCTACAAAGTGCGTCAGGGCGGCACGTCCGGACTGGGAGTGTCTGTCGCTGGCGTTGAGGATGCCTTCGGTTTCGACAACGGATATTTCGAGGTCTATCAGCCATAGGCGAGACCGGTATTTGGAGATGCTCCCGGCTCCGGCTGGGAGCATCTCATCATCCATACGTTGAAGCGCACCGGCGACGCCCGTTTCAACCACCCGCTCATGTCGGCACTTATGCATCATCGGCGAGAACAGCCAGCCGGATATGAGCGGGCCAATACGCCCGGCAACTGGTATGCCGAATGGATCATCCAGCGAATTCTTCGTCACCGATTTCGGTTGCGACACCGTCGTTGATGTAGAGCCAGAGGCCCCCTTCTCTACCTTGATTCCCGTGTGGGAGGCGATCATCGTCGATCCACTCGCCGTACGGGAAGGGGTTCGGTGGGCAGTACTGCCAGTCGCAGGTCACCTGGGTGTCAGAACCCACGGGTACGACCCGCACCTTCGGGTTGCTGTTCTCAATGACCCATGCATAGTCCTCGGCTGCGGTGTCGTCGTCACCTTCATCGGCGAAGCGGAGACAGGCGAGATCGAACGTGATCGACGACGGGGAGAGATCAGTGATGTAGCCCCACCAGATACCGTCGGGGAGCGTGTCACTGCCGGGGGAGCATCCGGAGCCGAACCATCCGCCGCTGCCCGGTAGCGGGCCGGGGTGTAGCCCGTGTGCAGCGATCGAGAAGAACACATCCACCGTCGTGGTCGTAGGCGGCTGCGTCGTTGTGGTCGTCGGTGCGGCTGTGGTCGTAGGCGGCTGCGTCGTTGTGGTCGTCGGTGCGGTGGTAGTTGTCGTGGTGGCAACTGTTGTTGTCGTTGACACTTCGGTGGTCGATGACGAAGGCACAGCGGTGGACTCAGTCGTCGCCTCCTCCCCACTTGATTCGGGTGATCCATCACACCCCGAAAGAGCCACAAGGACGACGAATACGAGCCAAAGCACCCAACGCATGAGGCACCTCCCGATGCTCATCTACCCTTGCTGTCATTGTCTGCCCAGCGTCAGAAGAAGTCAATGCCATGCCGCCATTGAGAGCCCATCTCGGCATCCATGAGCGTCCGAATCGGCCTTGACGATCTCACCAATATGGCGGTGATGACCACGAGGAGATCCAAGTGAACAACATGAACAACACGAAGATTGCAAAGACAATCAGGAGGACGCACCCAACCTTCGAGTTGCTGGGATACCCGTCGTTGGTGTACTCCCAGTCCTCATCGGAGTGCGGGTCGTCCGACATACTCTGGTCATTGTCTCACAGAGGCAAGTGACGGTCCACGCAGCCAGGCATCCATAGCGGCACCTATGTTCGCCCGCTGAGAGGTTCAGAGGTGACTCTGAGGCATCAGGAAGCAGACAAGCCGCTGGCGAGATTCCAGTGTTTGGCTATCGGAACGTATTCGATGACAGCTTCCGTGCCAGATGCGAGTTTGCTGGCGCGCTCTGCGAGACCAATGTCGGCGCGTTCCCCTTTGGTTTGGAACGCGTAGCCGACAGGCTCGCTGTCGTTGGGGACATATTCGGTTCTGCCCCACACGATGACATTGTCCCCTTCATCGGAGACTGCTGTGACTTTGATTCGTGCGATTGGCATGCTCCGGAATCTACATGGGACGTAAGACACGCCGACCAGCCTGATATGGGTGGTCTCGGGTAACTGTAGAATCGCGGCAAGCCAGTCCACGGGCGCATGCATGAGTGCTCGGACGCTCGTCATCGTGGCCGTTGCGTTGGCAACGGGATTCGCAGCCGGGATCACCGCCGTCAACGTCCTTGACGATTCGGCAGGTGACCCAGCAAGCACGATGGCGCCCGATATCGGTGTCGCTCTCCCCATTGAACAGTACGACGCGTTTACAGACGGCGTGATCACATTCGCCGAAGTAGATACCGCAGCAGAGGCAGTACGCCAGTGTGTCGATGACACCGGATTCACCGGATACACACTCACCACGACCGAAGTTGATGGATGGTCCGCGTCCTACGACGACGGAATCGAGTCCGACCGGGACGTCGAGCACTGCATGACCCGACACTTCAGGGCCACACACGACGTCTACCAATGGCAGAAACTGCAGGGATAGGGCAACGATCGAACCGCGCCAGCGTCTCAACACACGTGAGGAGATAGGGGTAATCCGTCCGTGGTTTGGTGGACGGTGGGTGGTTGTTCTGGGACGGTGGGTGGCAGTGGTCCCGTCGGGATCGAAGAGGATGTCTGCCATGTCTTGGTCCCCTGACGCCTCGGCACGTTGATGCGCACGCAAGGTTCGCAATTCCGCGACTTCTGTCGGGAATTCATCCTGCAGTCACCCGTTGTTCACCCCGCGGGCAACAGCGTGTGGTGATATGACACCATGCCCACACGAATTGACGGGAGCGAACGGTCAACGACCGAACGACCGGTGACCGGTGCACCCGTCACAGAAGAGGATCTGGCGCGAATCGCGCGTGAGGTGGCGGTTCGCCTCCAGGCCTTCACCGCGCGCCTAGATGCGGCGGATCCCCGAGTGCGGTC
>JAYEIJ010000088.1:0-3398 GCA_034660035.1 Actinomycetota bacterium
CTCTGGTCGCAACGGCGACCTCCGTCACTCCATCGAACGGTTCTGCATCCTCGAATCGTCAGCCGTTCGGCGAGGACCGCGGTCGACCAGCGTGGGAGTCGGAAGACGTGGATTCGCGTGGATTCCAATGCTCCAGGCTCCGGTGGCAAGTCAGAGCTCTCAGTGAGCAAGCCACTCGCCTGTCCACGGGAGGAGTGTGCGCGCAGCGACGGCCGTGCGTCACGTCCCGTGACGTGACCGGCCTCACGACAGGGTCGCCAGCCAGCGAGTGATGCCCCGTGTTAGGCAGTGTCAGGTTGTTGAGCTTCAGATTGGCTTCAGACATCGCCAGCGCATCTCGCCAAGATGCCTACGACTGCCACCACACAGAGTGTTCACGCCGCTCAGCGAGCAGATTACCGGGAGCCCCGAACGAGTAGCGCATGGCGCTCAATCCTGGAGAGTCTTGACGATGTCCTTCATGAGCAGCACCAGGTGGAGCTCATCGGTTGGCGACTGTTCGAATTCGGGGATCAGGTGTAGATAGAAGTCACGAGCTTCGGGTGTCTCCGCGTGCACGAGTAGCCCCCGACATCCGATCTCGACGCCCAGTTCCGCCGTGCGGCTGATGGCGTCGACCAGGAGGCCGGCTCCGAGCCCGCGGCCTTCGTGGTCGAGGGAGACACCGAGACGGGCCAGCAACGCTACAGGCTGCGGATATCGTCCCCCACCCTTGCGCATACGGAGCGGAGCGTCCCTGATGGTGATGTTGGCCATGGACCACGCGTAGTAGGCAACAACGTCGCCACTGTGGTGTTGGGTGACGACGAGGACCTTGGTAGTTCCCACTGCGTGCGCTTGTCGACCATGGTGGCGCAGCCAGTCGGTCTGCTCTACAGACCGGCACTCGAAGTCATCGAGGTTGTCACCGGCCTCGAGCAGTCTGGGCGGCCGATACGCTTCCGTCACTCGTTGCTGAACGGTGACGGGCGGGCCATCAACTCGCGGAGGCTGGTCAAGCTACGAGCCTGACGACGGTTGACCTTCTCCCACGATTCCCGAGCCTCGGGATCGAGCGCAAACTCGGTCCGGTCCGCAAGCACCCGACGAGACGCCACCGTCAAGTTCGTCACGACGAAGTCCGTAAGGTCTGTCCCCGAAGCGGAGACGGCCCTGTCAATGAGTGCACGATCCTCCGGGGTGGTACGCACTTCGAGACGCTCACTTCGAGTTCGCTTGGTTCCGGTGGCCATCTGATCGTTCCTTTGATGAATGTACGGCCAGTGTACGGCCACACCGAACAAGTGTCAACTTACCCTTCGATATCGGATGGCTGCCTGGTAGGCGCGGGCCGAGCGGCTGGGAGACGATCTCGGCGATCAATCCTACGAGCGCCCAAGACACCAACTGTGCATCAATATCTTGCCGCCTTCGACCGCCGAAGCACCACCCGGAACCGCGCCGAGGATCCACAGCGGACAAGAACCGCGAGGCGGAGCAAAGCGAAGACGCACGGCACAAGGCCGAGACCGAGAAGGACTCGACCGACGTTGGCATCACCCCCAGCGTCCGAACGGCGAACTCGCGGGCGACCTTCGGGCTATGAGGTTCGCCCTGTGTTTCACCTCGATGTCGATTCGTTCGTGCCGGCAACGTTGCGTGCGCTACGTTTTCACCGCTGGGTCGTGGTCGACCCGTTGGCTGACGATCGGTCTGTCTGGGTTCGTTTGACATGGGGTTGACATTGCCGCGGCGTGCCGGGTCGACAACACCTCTCTTGACAAATCCGACGGTTTTGCCAAGATAGACATAGTTTATCTTGCTTAAAGGGATTCTCATGTCCTCACATACCTGGACCGACATACTGGGTCGCACCTACGAATTCGAACCGTACGCAGCGGAATCGATCTCTGATCTCGAGATCGCCACATCCGAGGCAACGACGTTTGCCGTCGCTGAAGCATCGCGGGCTCTCGGCACCGTCCCCTCGATGCCGGGCGCTGGAGTCGCAGCCGTGTTGTACCGCTTGGAGTCGAGTGCGTCGTCGATAATCGAGGACATCACAGTCGGTCCGCGCCGGATTCTCGAGGCCGAGGTCGCACGTGAAGATGAGATTCGGGACCCGATCGCGGAGCGCATCATCGGAAATCTCGAAGGGTTACGCGACGCGTTCATAACACCGTTCCCTGCCTCCCCCCACGACTACCTCAGGTGGCACAACCTCCTGATGGAGGGACACCCACGTCTCGCCCCCGAAAGCGTCGGCGCCTACCGGTCCCAGCAGAACTGGATCGGCGGCGATGGCTACGGTCCACGCAACGCCGAATACATCCCGCCGCCTCCCGAAGAGGTCATGCCTCTGATGGAGGATCTAGCGAGATACACCGCCCGAACCGATATCGCCCCGGTCATCCAGGCGGCGGTGGCCCATGCCCGATTCGAAGTGATCCACCCCCTCGTAGACGGCAACGGACGAGTGGGCCGGATGCTTATCCAACACGTCCTCGCTGGCCGGTTGCAGATTCCGGCACCCGTACCGGTGTCCGTACCCTGGAGTCGCGACACCGACAGCTACATCGCTGGCTTGAGATCGTTCCAGAATGGTGATCTCGATCGGTGGATCGAGTTCGCTGCAATGTCCATAGTGGACGCGGTTCGGTGGATGCACACCGTCGAGCAGCGCCTGACGGCCCTGCTCATCTCACTAGAAGGAAGATCGCGAGCACGCGGGGACTCCGTGGCAGCGCGCATCATCCGGGATCTCGCCGTCCACCCCCTCATCGACGCCGAGACGGTCGCGAGCCGATACGGGGTCAGCCGCCAAGCTGCCCACGAAGCCCTCACACGACTGAGCGAGGACGACGTCCTCGGCGAACGATCGCTCTCACGCCGGACGAAAGCGGGACGCCCACGGCGGATGCTCTCAAGCGCCGAACTGATCGACCTATTGAGCGAGATCGTCACTGAATAATCCTCTGGACCCACCATCCCGTCTCCAAAGTGAACGCAACGCTCGATCGGCGGCGACCCAATGGCCGTTTGACACGGTTTGACATGAACCTCGAGGACCCGTTCGGGCGCGAGAAAACCCTCGGGATATGTGGGTGTCCCAAGGGTTCTCTTCGTAGCGGGGGCAGGATTTGAACCATCTTCGACTGCCGAAGCACCGCCAGCAACCGCGCCGAGGAGCCACAGTGGACAAGAGCCGCGAGGCAGAGGAAGCGAAGATGCACGGCACGAGGTCGAGACCGAGAAGGGCTCGACCGACGTTGAAATCGCCCCCAGCGTCCGGACGGCGAACTCACAGGCGACCTTCGGCTTATGAGCCCTACGAGTGGGCTTCCAATACCGCTGTACTCCGTTGATTAACGATGGTCAACGTCGCCATGGAAAGGTACGCCTGTCAACGAGTGTCACCC
>JAYEIJ010000089.1:0-37822 GCA_034660035.1 Actinomycetota bacterium
CACGACAGCGTACGCGTTCATGCAGGCGATGGGTTTGGTCAATGATCACGCCCACGGGTGCATTGTCAGGGAGGCTGTTGAGGGAGAACGGGAGGGGTTTGTGAGGCCTGTCCGAGTAGCGGAGTAGCGGAGTAGCTGAGTAGCGGAGGAAGAGCTACCAGCTACCAGCCCCCAGCTACCAGCAGGACAGGTCACACTTCGCGGGCTGCGGGCCACTACCGACCGACTACTGACTACGCCGCTGGAGGCGGCCACGGACTACGGACTTCTCACTCCGGCTTCGCCGATCGTCCCATGAGGATCGCTATCGCTTCCGGGACCGAGGCGTCTTCGTAGAGGACCCGACCGACCTGCTCGGCGATCGGCATCTCAATGCTGTATCGATCGGCGAGGGCGAGGATGCCCTTTGTCGACTTGACACCTTCGGCCACCATGTTCATCTCTGAGACGATCTCATCGATCGACTTGCCCCGGCCGAGACCCAGGCCAACCCGGTGGTTCCGGCTTTCGCTCGACATGCAAGTGGCGATGAGGTCGCCCATGCCGGCGAGGCCGGCGAACGTGGAAGGGCGTCCCCCCATCGCGACACCGAGTCTCGACATCTCGACGAGTGCGCGGGTCATGAGCATTGAGACCGTGTTGAGCCCGAAGCCGAGGCCCTCCGCCATTCCTGCTGCGATCGCCATCACGTTCTTGAGCGCACCGGCGCTCTCTGCGCCGACGACGTCCGGGTTCGTGTAGACGCGGAACAAGGGACCCATGAACACTGTCTGAAGGTCGACCGCAGCGGTGTGGCTGGTCATGGCGATGACCGTGGCCGCCGGCTGTCCGGACATGATCTCGCGGGCAAGGTTCGGCCCCGTGAGAACGCCGACGTGAGAGTGGTTGTGATCGCGAAGCACGTCGGAAACGACTTCGGTCATGCGCATCAGCGATGACTGTTCGATGCCCTTCGAGAGTGAGAGGATCGGCGTCTCCGGGTTGATCGTCGTGGACGCCTGCTCGAGCACGGAACGGAAACCATGTGACGGGACGCTCATGACGATCGCATCGGCGCCGGCTATGGCGGTCTCGATGTCGGTCGTAGCGGTCAACTCGCCCGGGAGTTCGAAGCCGGGGAGATAGTCGGGGTTCGCTCCCTTGTTGATCCGCTCCGCCAGTTCTGGTCGACGTGCCCAGAGAACCGTATCGGTTTTCAGGGCCAGCATCGAGGCGACCGTCGTTCCCCACGACCCTGCTCCGACAACGGCGACCTTCATGCGTTCTCCTCTCGTTGTGCCTCAGGCTACGACAATCGATCGACTCATTTCAGGGGTCCTTGTATTTGCCGGGTCGCTCGGCAACGCTTCATGGAACACATACGCCGCGAGAGCGAGGCCCTTTGACGTCCACCAACTACGTCCTCGACACATGCGTCCTCTTAGCCGACCCCCACGCCCCGCTCCGATTCGATGAACACCATGTGGTGCTCCCGCTCGTTGTCGTTGAGGAGCTCGACCGGCAGAAGTCGCGGATGGACGAGGTTGGGGCGAACGCAAGATCGGCGATCAGGCTGCTCGAAGAATTGGGCGCATCCGAGGCGGGCGGACTCGCCGCGCCGACTGATCTTCCGGGAGGAGGGTCGCTCAGGATCGAACTGAACGGGATCGCATCGGATCGCCTTCCCGACATCCTCGACCCGTCGACCGCTGATCACCGCATCCTCGCAACATGCTTCAATCTCGTTGACGACGGTGTACCCGCCGTCCTCGTCACCAAGGACGCTGCGCTTCGCATCAAGGGCGCCCAACTCGGTGTCCCGGTCGAGGATTACCGCGGAGATACCGTGCAGGTCGATGAGTCGTACAGTGGTGTTGCTGAGATCGATGTTGCGGGCGAGGCCATCGATGAACTCTTCGGTAGCGGGAAGGTCGTCGTCGAGGATCCAGATCTCGTTGTCAATCAGTTCGTCGTGCTCCACGGACCCGGCTCCCAATCGGGCCTCGGCCGGGTTGTTGATGACGGCGCGCAAACGGTGATCACGCGGGTTCCGGGTAGTCGGCACATCTTTGGGGTCGAGTCAAAGAACACCCGCCAGGCCTTCGCCCTGGATCTGTTGATGGACCCGGATGTCGCGGCCGTTTCGGTGATGGGCATGGCAGGAACCGGGAAGACGTTCCTGGCCCTGGCGGCGGCGCTCGAGCAGGTGCTCGAACTTGGTCGCTACCGGAGGGTCTCGGTGTACCGACCTCTCGTGGCCGTTGGACGGCAGGAAGTTGGGTATCTACCCGGTGATCTCAGCGATAAGCTCGAACCCTGGATGGCGGCCGTGCACGACAATCTGTACGCCCTCTTCGGGCGGTCGGAAGGCTCGGTGCGCGACACGGTCGAAGAGCTATTCGAACGCGATGTGCTCGAGATGGCTGCTGTGACCTACCTCCGCGGTCGGTCGATCACCGGAGAACTCGTGATCGTCGACGAGGCGCAGAACCTCGAATTGCCGACGCTCAAGGTCATACTGACCCGGATGGGTGCCGACTCCAAGGTCGTCTTCTGCGGTGATCTGACCCAGGTCGACAATCCCTACGTCTCGCCGTTCGGAGGACTGGCGGCCATGATCGAGAAGTTCAAGGGGAATTCGCTGTTCGGTCACGTGACGCTGGACCGGACGGTGCGGAGCCCCCTAGCGGAGCACGCAGCGAAGATCTTGTAGGTAGTCCGTAGTGGTCCGTAGTCCGTAGTCCGTATCCCGTATCCCGTGAAGTGTGACCTGTCCTGCTGGTAGCTGGGGGCCTCAGCTACTCGGCTACTCGGCTACTCGACCCTCGATCAGCGTTTGAAGTCGACGAGTCTCTCTGCCGTCGCGGCCGGCAAGCGGACGGTCATCTCGGTTCCGTGTTCCGCGTGCTGCTCATCGAGGACTTCGCCTGCATCGTGCAGGGTCGCTACGAGATCTCCCCGGTCGTAGGGGATCAGGAGATCCACCGTTGTTGTGACCGCTTCGAGGCCTTCGATGATCGCTGCGGTGACACCGTCGACGTGCTCGCCGGTGAGCGCCGACACCGCAACGGAACCCTCGTAGACGGTCAGGAGCCTTTGGACGACAGCCGGTTCCACCAGGTCGATCTTGTTGAAGACGAGGATCTCCGGCACGTCGGCGGCTCCGATCTCGTTGAGTACATCGCGAACGGCCGTGATCTGCCCGTCCGGATCGGGGTCGGCCGCGTCTACGACGTGTACGAGAAGATCCGCGTCGCCAGCTTCGTCGAGTGTTGAGCGGAACGCTTCGACGAGTTCATGCGGGAGCCTGCGCACGAATCCGACCGTGTCCGACATGAGAGCGCGGTGGCCGTCGGGGAGGTCGAGTCTCCGGACCGTGGACCCGAGGGTGGCGAAGAGCCGGTCTTCGACGAGAACATGTGCATCGGTGAGACGGTTGAAGAGCGTTGACTTGCCGGTGTTCGTGTACCCGACGATTGCGACCATGGCGAGGCCCGAGCGTTTGCGAGACTTGGCTCTTGTATCCCGTGACCGACTTGCGCCCTTCAGTTCTCGTTCGATCTTGGACATCCGCTCGAGGATCCGACGCCGATCGGTCTCGAGCTTGGTCTCGCCGGGGCCCCGGGTCCCGATCCCAGCGCCGAGCCTGGAGAGCTCAACCCCCCTGCCGCGGAGACGGGGAAGGCGGTAGCGGTACTGGGCGAGTTCCACCTGGAGACGGCCCTCATGGGTGTGGGCATGTTGAGCGAAGATGTCGAGGATCAGGGCGACCCGATCGACGACGTCGCATTGGAAGGCCTGTTGGAGGTTGCGCTGCTGAGCCGGTGATAGCTCGTTGTCGAACACGACGACGTCGATGTCGAGCATGTGTGACTCCGCCACTAGTTCTGAGAGCTTGCCCTTGCCGATGAACGTTGCCGGATCCGGTTTGCCGCGACGGACGAGTACTGCCTCGACGGGATCCGAGCCCGCCGTGTCCGTGAGCAGTTCGAGTTCGCCCAGACTCCGGTCGCCCTCGGCGATCTGGCCTCCGTCACGCACCATCCCGATCAGTAGCGCCCGCTGTCGGACGACATCGAGATCGGTGACCGACGCGGTGAGGCGTCGGCGCCTCCGAGCAACGTGGGAATCTGAGGGATCGGCCATGAGGGGATTATGACGACTTCTCGGAGTAGCGCGGTGAGTTCGAACCCAGGCAACAGGTCACAGGCCGCGGGCAGAGCGTCGTCGCCACTGTTCGCCCGTCGTCTGTCGCCTTCTCCCGGTTGGCGCTGTTCCTGGTCGAGCCGGGCGTCACGGTGTGTTGCGTACCGGCCGTGCCCGGTCTCGTGGAAAGAGGAGGTGCGGAACGGTTCAGGCAAGGATTCGGCAGAATACCGTTCACCTGGGAAGATGTACCGGTCGGTGTTCGTGATCCCATGATTCTGACGAAGAGAGGAATGACGGTGTGAGGAAGACGATGAACAGGAACCTGCTGGTTCTCGTCGCAGCGATGGCGCTCGCAGCGAGCGCTCTGACGGCATGCAGCAACGGGGAGGGTTCCGGCGAGACCACGACGACGACCGAGACGCCGACGACGACCATGGCGGTAACCACGACGGTGGCCGCCACTTCAACGACTGCGGCTGGTTCAGATTCGGGGAGTGCCGGCGATTCAACTCCACCATCGCCAGAAGAGCTCAAGGGTGGCCTGTTCGTGAACCTGTCGACCGACGACATGGATACGGCGGCGATGGCGATCGGATTCGCGACCAAGGTCATGGCGAACACGGGCAAGCCGGCCACGATCTTCCTCAACGTCTACGGCGCTCGTCTCGCAGACATCAACATTCCCCAGAACGTTCACGTGTCGGGCAGCACCCTGCAGGAGATGCTCGGAATGTTCATGGATGCAGGTGGCACCGTCCTCCTGTGCCCGGTCTGCATGAAGAACGTGGCAGGACTCAACGAGAGCGAGATGCTGCCGGGTCTGATCATCGGCAAGCCCGAATACGTGTATGCCGCGATGTTCGCTGAAGACGTCACCGTCCTCAGCTACGGAGGCCGCTAGGTCGTGATTCGTATGGGACTCCAGGTCCCGGTTCTCCTTGTCGCTGTCGCCGTGGCTATGGGGGCCACGGCATGCGGCGGCGAGTCGGGAGCCGATGACACGACGACGGTCGTCGTAGAGCACACCGGCGGACCGAAGATCGTCATCGAGGATCCGTGGTCGCGGTCGACGCCGGAGGTCGAGGGCGGTACCGGGATCGTCTACATGACGTTCAGCAACCGCGGGGACACCGCCGATCGGCTCGTAGCGGCGAAGACACCGGCTGCTGCCGCGGTGGAACTCCATATCGACGAGATCGATGCGAACGGCGTGATGCACATGAGAATGGTCGACGGCGGAGTGATCGAGATCCCGCCGGGCGGAACGGTTCTGCTCCAGCCGGCGGGACTTCACATCATGCTGATCGATCTGGTCGAACCGCTCAAGGAAGGGACGTCGTATCCGCTGACCCTCAAGTTCGAGACGATCGGAGAGGTCACGCTCGATATCCCGGTCGCCTACGAGCAACCGGAACCAGGTGTCGTCGATCCGATCGTCGTTCCCGAGTCTTGAGTACGTAAGCGAAGGGGAGTACACCGGATGACAGGAAGGAAGATCCGGAGAAGATCCCTCGTGATCGGCGCGGCGATCGCCCTGGCGATGGCGGCGTGCTCCGGCGGCGCCGACGAGGGGGATCTCGATGATCAACTCAGGGTTGTCATCGATGCCCAGAGCCTCACGGGAGATCCGTCGATCGGGCGGGATCTTCCAGATATCGGGGATCCGCTGGCCCAACTCGGCATGAAGCTCTTCTATACCAAGGGGTTGGGTGGCCAACAGGACAGTGCTTGCGTCACGTGTCACCATCCCACACTTGGTGGCGGTGACGGCCTGCCTATGTCTATCGGCGTCGGCGCCGACATCCCCGATCTGCTCGGACCGGGCCGCACCCATCCCGGTGGTCCGTTCGTCCCGCGCAACGCTCCGACAACGTTCAACTCCGGGATGTGGGACGAAGTGATGTTCCACGATGGTCGTGTTGAGAGCCTGGGCAAGACCCCGCTGATGAACGGCAACGACGGCTACGGAATCAGGACACCCGACCGGCCTCTTGGCTACCCGGATGTGAACGCCGGACCGAATCTCCCCGCTGCACAGAGCATGTTCCCTGTCGTCTCCGAGGAGGAGATGAGGGGCTTCGACTTCGGTACCGAGATCGGGAACACGGGTGAAGCGCGCAACGGGCGCGTTCGGGATCTCCTGGCGCAGATCATCGGCGGATACGGCGAGGGTGTAGGAGTGCTGAACCCCAATGACTGGCCCGCCGAGTTCGGCACGGTCTTCGAAAGCGACGCACCTGCGGATGAGCTGATCACCTATTCCGGCATCTCGCTGGCTCTTGGGGAGTACGAGCGATCCCAGGTGTTCGTTGATACGCCCTGGAAAGCGTACGTAGAAGGTGCCGACGGTGCGATCAGCGAAGACGCCAAGCAAGGCGCCTTGCTGTTTCTGGGGGAGGCTGCCTGTTCGACATGCCACACCGGCGACTTCTTCACCGACGAGCAGTTCCACGTCAATGCCATACCGCAGATCGGTGTCGGCAGGGACAGCGGAACGTTCGGTGATGACGACTGGGGCCGATACCTGGAGACCGGTGTTGACGAGGACCGGTATGCGTTCCGCACGCCAACGCTCACGAACGTCGAAGTGACGGGGCCGTACGGACACGACGGCGCCTATCTCACACTCGAAGGGATCATCCGCCATCACCTGAATCCCAAGAAGGCGATAGAGGAATACGACTTCGGAGCGGTCGATTCCTCCATCCGTGTTGGCAACGCTGAGGCCTACACACAAGCCGCACTCGAGCAGCTTGAGGAGAATCGGAGTAACGGCGTCTTCACGGTGAGGGACATCGACCTGTCCGACGAGCAGGTCGATCAGCTGGTCGCGTTCCTCCTCACCCTGACGGACCCGTGTGTGAAGAGTCGGCAGTGCCTGGCACCGTGGATCCCGGATGAATCAGTCGCCGATCCCGATGGTCTTCGTCTCGATGCCGTAAACGCGGTTGGGGAAGACCTCTGAGGGGTCGAGTGGCGGAGTGCCGGAGTAGATCAGTAGACCAGTAGATCAGTAGATCAGCGAATCGGCTCTTGGGACTACTGGCTACCGGCGAACCGACTACTGACTACAGCTCGCAGCTCCGCTGCGAACTCAAGGCCCTTGCACTTCAAGGGTCTTCCTGCCTATCTTGCCTCGATCCCCGGCACTCGCCCGGGGTTCCTGGCTATACAGGGCCAATTATTTGGAGGCAAGAAGAATGAACGACAACCTGCGGAAGTGGCTTCCGTGGATCCTTGTCGCTGTCGTTGCCGTGATCATCGTCATCATCATCGCCGTGAACTCCGGCGGAGACGACGAGGCCGCGACCACGACGACGGCTGCGCAAGAGACCACGACGACGGCTGCGGAAGAGACCACGACGACGGCTGCGGAAGAGACCACGACGACGGCTGCGGAAGAGACGACGACGTCCTCATCTGAGGCGCCGGTGGCCTTCGAACCGATCCCGGTGAAGATCGGAACCGTGCTGCCCCAGACCGGTCAGCTCGCGGCCATCATCGATGCGCTCGAGAACCCGATCAAGATGGGTGTCGACGAGATGAATGCAGTCTCCAGTGGCCTCGTCAGCGTCGACTACGGCGATTCGGGGACCGACCCCAACATCGCGTCGGCGACCGTCGACAAGTACCTGACCGGCGACTACGCCGGCATCATCGGCGCAGCCGCATCCGGCGTGTCGCTGTCGATCGTCGACAAGGTCCAGGGCAGCGAAGTAGCGATGTGCTCCGGTTCGAACACGGCGGCTGCGTTCAGCTCGTCCGACTATGACCCGTACTACAGCCGCACGGCTCCTTCCGACAACCTTCAGGGCCCGGCCCTCGCCGATGTCGTGGCAGCAGATGCCCCCGCCGCGGTGGCAGTTCTCTGGCGCAACGACGAATACGGTGTGGGCTTCGGGGAGCTCGTCGCCGCCGAGCTGGGCGACGTGGTTGTTGAGGCAACGGCCTATGACCCCAAAGCCGGTTCGTTCGCAACCGAGGCTCAGGCTGTTGTTGCCAGTGGTGCCGATGCCCTCGTGATGATCACTTTCGAGGAGGGTGGCCAGTTGCTGCTTGACCTTGAGAGCGCCGGGTTCGCCGGCCAGATCTACGTGGCTGACGGCTTCAAGGACACCGTGGGTCCCGACCAACTCGGCGGGAACGCCGCACTGCTCGACGGAATCAAGGGCACGGCCCCATCCGCCTCACCGGCCAACGGTGAAGCGACCTTCCCCGACCGGCTCGAGGCTGCCTTCCCGGGCACGCCGACGATCTTCTCGGCTCAGAAGTACGACTGCTTGGTGGTCACGGTTCTCGCTGCGCAGGCAGCCCAGAGCGCCGATCCGTCGGTGTTCGTGAGCGAGATTGGGAACGTCACGAAGGGCGGCGAGAAGTGCACGCTCTTCGAAGAGTGCTTCAACCTGCTCGCCGAAGGCAAGGACATCGACTACGACGGCGCCTCCGGCCCGCTCGATTTCGGTCCGAGCAACGAGCCGGGAATCGGCACGTACGACGTCTTCCTCTATGACGACACAGGCGCGACGGAGACGCTCGAGCAGATCGTCGCCGGCGGCTGATCCAGGCCAACAACCGACCAACCATGAAGTGGGGCCCGGCATTAGCCGGGCCCCACTCTCAGCTACTCGGCTACTCCACCCTCCCCAACGTCCCCAGATAGAGATCGATCACCTTCGCGTCGTGGAGGAGGTCTCGACCCGGCCCCGTGTGAGCGTTGCTGCCCTGGTCGAGAACGTAGGCGCGGTCGGCGATCTGCAAGCATCGGCGGGCGTTCTGCTCGACCATGATGATCGATACTCCGGAGTCGGCGATACCGCGCACTCGCTCGAATACAAGGTCCTGATTGGCGGGCGATAGGCCGGCCGACGGTTCGTCGAGGAGCAGGACCGAGGGATCCATCATGAGGGCGCGACCGATGGCCACCATCTGGCGCTCGCCACCGGACAGGTATCCGGCTCGCTGCTCGGAACGATCGGCGAGGAGCGGGAACACTTCGACGACTGCTGCGAACCTCTCGTCCCACGCGTTCGGGTCGAGGTAGAGACCCATGCGGAGGTTGTCTTCGACGGTGAGCGACGGGAACACGTTCGCCCGCTGCGGCACATACCCAACTCCCAGAGCAACAAGTTCGTGTGCCGGGAGATTCGAGATGTCATCACCCCTCAGCGTGACGAGGCCTTTCCGCACCGGAACGAGGCCGAAGATCGCCTTGATGAGGGTCGACTTACCGGCACCGTTCGGCCCGATGATGCCGACGAGTTCACCGTCGGCGAGTGTGAGATCGACACCGCGCAGGATGTCGACACCGGGGATGTACCCGGCAACCACGCCTTCCGCGATGAGGAGTTGGTCGCTCATTCGGCCGCCTCCCCGTGATGGGCGCCGAGATACGCGTCGATGACATCCGGGTTCCTCGCAATGACGTCGGGAGGACCTTCGGCGATGACACGACCCTGTGCCATGACGATGACCCAGTCGGAGATCTCCTGGACGACGTCCATGTCATGCTCGACGAAGACGACGGTCTTCCCCCCGTCGCGTAGCCCGGTGATGTGACTGAGGAGCGACTGTGTGAGCACCGGATTCACGCCGGCCATGGGCTCGTCGAGCATGACCACTTCGGGATCCATCATGAGAGCACGTGCCATCTCGAGGAGTTTCCGCTGTCCGCCCGAGAGGCTTCCGGCGTACTCATCGGCCATATGGTCGAGACCGAATCGGTTCAACAGTTCGGATGCGCGTTGTTCGTTGGCGCGTTCGGTGGCATGCCATCCGCCGGTGAGCGAGCCCCACAGGCCCTCACCCGCGTTGTCCTTGGCAGCGACGAGCATGTTGTCCATCACGGTCAGCCGGGCGAGGGATCGCGTCAGCTGGAACGTACGGACCATCCCGCGTCTGGCGACACGGAACGCGGCGATTCCCACGAGGGTTCCGCCGTCGAGATGCCATTCACCAGCATCGGGTTTGTCGAACCCGGTGAGGAGATTGAAGAGTGTCGTCTTCCCTGCACCGTTGGGTCCGATGAGCGACGTCACCGTGTGGCGCTGTACTTCGAGGTGGTCGATGTCGACGGCGTGGAGGCCACCGAACGATCTCTGGAGACCGTCGGCGATGAGCACCGGGTCGGGCTTGCGGACGCCGGGTTCGGGAGCAACTCCAGTCATCGGGTGTTCAGCGTTCATCGATGAGTGCCTCCTCCCTGTCTCCAAGGATGCCCTGTGGGCGGAAGATCATGAGAACCATCATGCCCACCCCGACGAGCACCAGCTTGATCTGCCCGGCCGCAGCCGGAGTGAGGAGATCGCCGACCCACCCGATGTTGGCCTGGGCGTTGACCATGAGGGCATCGATCGTGAAGAACAGGAACTGGAACACGACGGCTCCAACGACGGGACCGAGAATCGTCCCGGCACCACCGAGGATGACGATGACATACAGGATGAAGGTGATCTTCGGCAGGTAAGCATCGGGCGTTACGTTCTGCTGTTCGATCGCGAGGAGGATCCCTGCGATCCCCGCGATGGCTCCGCCGATCATCAGAGCCTGAAGCTTGTAGGCGAAGACGTTCTTGCCGAGTGCGATCGTGGCATCCTCATCCTCACGAATGGCCTTGAGGACCCGACCCCATGGACTCTTGATGAGGCGCCGGATCAGCAACGTCATGAGCACCACGAGCGCCCATCCGACCAGCATGACCCAGAGCTTGCGGCCCGTGACGACCAGGCTCCCGATGCCATAGAGTTGCGAGGCAGGGAACGGGTTGAGGTCGAAGAACGAATCGGCAAATCCCTGGATGCCGAAGACACTGTTCGTGATCGGCTGGGCCCAACTCGATCGAACGAGCAAGCGGATCACCTCGGCGGCGGCGATTGTGGTGATCGCCAGGTAGTCGGCGCGCAGCCGCAAGGTCGGGAGGCCGAGGAGAAGGCCGAGGAGCGCTGCAACCAGGATCCCGACGATGACACCAAGCCAGAGTGGCCCTCCCAGGTCCACGGTGATTGCTGCGCCGTATGCGCCGACGAGCATGAACGCGACGTGCCCGAAGTTCAACAGCCCGGCGTAGCCGAACTGGAGGTTGAGGCCGATGGCAGAGATCGCATACGCAGCCGTGAGCGGGCCGATCGTGGCGAGGATGCCGTCGATGAGGACGCTGCCCCAGTCCATCAGCCGATCCTCTCTTTCGTGCCGAGGAGACCCTGCGGCTTGGCGAGCAGGATCACGATGAGGAGGGCAAGTCCGACCGCCGTCTTCAACTCATTCGGGAAGATGAGGGTGCTCATCTCGACGGCAACTCCAACGATGAATCCACCGACCATGGCCCCATAGGCGGTTCCAAGGCCACCGAGCACGACCGCTGCGAAGATCAGAAGCAGCAGTTTGAAGCCCATGTCCCACTGCACGGCCTCGTTGAGACCGAAGAAGGTTCCGCCGAGCGCAGCAAGCCCACCTGCGAGCGTCCAGGTGATGAGGATGATGCGGTTGACGTTGATGCCGGATGATTCAGCGAGGTCGGCGTCATCTGAGACTGCTCGCATGGCGGTCCCCGCCCTGCTCTTCTGGAGAAAGACCCCGACGCCTGCCAGCACAACCAGGGAGATCACGATCGTGAGGAGTTGCTTTGGCACCATCGGGATGCCGAGTATCTCGATCGGCGGCTGACCGGCGAAGTCGGGATAGGCGCGCGGCTCGCCGCCGAAGATGATGAGGAAGAGGTTCCGGAGAGCGAACGACAGGCCGATGGACACGACCATCATCGCAACGAGCCCTGTATGGCGATTCCGAAGGGGGCGCCACAGCGATCGCTCTTGGATCCAGCCGAAACCAGCACCGACGAGAACGGCCGGAACGATCGCGATAACGAGAGGCCATCGCGGTCCTAGCGTCGAGGCGTGGAAGAAGTATGCGGCGATGGCGCCGAGTGTCACCATCTCGGCGTGGGCGAAGTTGACAAGCCCGGTTACGCCGAAGACCAAGGAGAGTCCGACAGCGGATAAGGCGATGATCGCTCCGAGTTTGAGCCCTGCGACGAAGAGAGCCCCGACGCGCTGATACATCGAGACCGTTGATACGACGCCCTCGCCGAGAGGGAAGATCACCTTCTTGGACTGGCCGTCCCGGACCTTGACGTCTGAGAGCGCTTCCTTGTCGGGATCAGTGAGAGCAACCCCTTCGGGGAGTGTCGAGGTGTCGAGACTCACCTTGTAGATGCCGGCGCCGGGTACCGGAACCTCCCATTTCCCGTCGGCACCGGAATCGCCGGATCCGATCTCGTTTCCATCCTGGCTCACGGTGATGGTGACGCCCTCGACGGGAAGTTTCTCGTCGCCGAGCCGTTGAATGAGGGTGCCGCCGATCGATTCGCCGGTCGCGAAAGACGCGACTGGTGTCATCACGACGATCGTGATCGCCGCGAGCCAGAACCATGCGAAGCGAGCACGTCGTGACAAGATCGGCCGAGTGTAGGGGGATGCGGGGTAGCTGCGCTCCCTCGATCACCCGGCGCGGTCGGCGGCTCTCGTGTAGGTTTGTGGAGGAGAGATAGGGGACGACATGCAGCGGACACTCACCGGCATTCTCAGTAGCAAGGGATCGAACGTCTGGACGGTTGCGCCCGACGACACGGTTTTCGGCGCACTCGAAACGATGGCAGAGCACAACATCGGTGCACTCGTGGTGCTCGATGGCGACGATCTGGTTGGGATCCTGTCGGAGAGAGACTACGCGAGGAAGGTGATGCTCCTCGATCGCGGTTCGAAGGAAACGCGTGTCTCGGAGATAATGACGACCGAGATCCGAACCGTTGGATCGGCGTCGACCGTCGCCGAGTGCATGGAACTGATGACCGAGCACCGGATTCGGCACCTTCCGGTCCTCGACGACGACGGTCGGCTCGCAGGTCTGATCTCGATCGGCGACGTGGTGAAGGCGATGATCGCCCAGCAGCGTGACATGATCACCCAACTCGAGCGCTACATCACCACCTGAAATCCCATACCCAGGGTTCGCGGCGTCCTATTTGGCGCTGCGAGCCCGCGGAATGGGAGATGTCGGTCCGTCTGGCACCGAACGCCGCGTACTCCGGTAGCTTCACTCCTGGAGGTGTCCGGACGCCTGGTGGGTTCCCCGGTCTTCAACACCGGTGTCGGGTTGCATTGCGGCCCGAGGGGTTCGATTCCCTGCACCTCCGCGACCGGTGGTTCTTACTGCGGTCGAGCCCTTCTAGGTTCCGGCCTGCCCTGTTGTCAACGACGGTTGTTGTTGTTCAGGCAACGGGGAGGCCCCATGCAAGTAGGGTGCTGAGGGACTGAGACAGCAGAAGGGGTTGCGTATGACGTGGTCGTTACGAGCTTCAGGGTTTCTGGCGGTATCTGTTCTGATCTTGGCGTCGTGCTCTTCGAACGCGGTGGTCGATCTGGAGCCGGGAGACTGCTTCGATGACGAAACGGCGAACGGAGAGTTCGTGGAAGAAGTCCAAACCGTACCGATGGTCGACTGCGACGATCCACACGACAACGAGGTGTACGCCGATCTCGACGCGCTGGATGGTGTGTTCCCCGGTATCGAAGCAATGTACGAAGAAGGTATGGCCAGGTGCTTGCCGCTCTTCGAAAGCTATGTGGGCTCACCGTACGACACCTCCCGTCTCGATATTTTCCCGATAACCCCCGTGGCAGAGGGTTGGGCCGATGGCGATCGGAAGATCACCTGCGTCCTGTACGACATGGAACTGAACAAACTCACCGGGTCCATGAAGAACTCGGGCGAATAGACCGATGCGCGCTTCCGCGCCAATCGGCCGTTGGCTGTTCATCGGTTGAGCGTCGCGGTCGTCTTCTCTTATCGGGTCCTTCGTCTCCTACTCATCAGTGCCGACATTGAATACGATGGCGAAATGCGTTCCAACTCATGGTGGCGTATCGACCGTGGGATGAGGAGGAGACGCGCGATGCAGGGCTGGCGATTGTGACGCCCGAGGCCGGTTCGACGAAAGGTGGGATGCCGCCCCCCTGGCCGGACGGCTACCCGGATGTCATCCCGACCGGGGCACCCCGGGGATGGAAACGGGCCCGACTCGCTGCCGACGGCGATGTGCACGTCGCCGCCTTGTACTCGGATGAATCCGTCGATCGGTGGTCGGCCACAGGTCGGGCGTTCTGCCACATGGGAGGTGATCCGTTCGAACCCGGCCATCTCCAGAATTGCAAGTGTGGTCTGCGCGTCTGGGACTCGAGGTCGAAGCTCGACCACGACCTGTCCTGCGGTATCGGGGCATCGATCATGCCCGTGTCCGTTCTGTGCGCCGTGGAATGGAATCCACCGAGTGTCCAAGAACCGCGCTGTCGTCGGGTTGCTGCGACGTCGTTGATCGGTGTGTCGATCAGGGGGTACTGCATGCGTTGCGCGAGACGGGGAGTCCGCGGGTTCGTGCATGGTCGCTTGTTGAGCAGAACGACCTTCGAACTGTGGGCGGCATGTGAAGACTGCGCCGACGAGTCGTGGATATCGATTGAAGAAGCCTCAGCGAGCCTCGGCGTCCCGATAGTCGTGGACCCCTGGCTCCCGTAAGACGGAGTAGCCGAGTAGCCGGGTAGCTAAGCGGCACTTCTCTGTCGTCCTCCCGAAGGTTCAGACCAGCTCGCGGTCAGCAACCGTCTGCCTCCGCTACTCCGCTACGCCGCTACTTCTTCTCGTACAGCTTCTCGATATCGTCGCCGTAGCGCTCCATGACGGCTCGACGCTTGACCTTCAGGCTCGGGGTGAGCATGCCGTTCTCCGGGGCGAATTCCTCCTCCTCAAGAACGAAGCCCTTCACTCTCTCGTAGCCCTTGATCGAGCCGGAGAGGCGGTCGATCTCGCGCTGGTAGAGATCGCTGACCTTCTCGCTCTCGAGGAGTTCATCCTCGGAGAGGTCTGCCAGCCCGTGCTTCTCGGCCCACTTCGACAACGCCTCCATGTCTGGAACGATCACCGCCACGTTGTACGGGCGCTGCTCGCCGTACACCATGATGTTGGTGACGTAGCCGGACAGTTGGAGCTGTTCCTCGATCGGTGAAGGAACGACGTACTTTCCGTTCTCGAGCTTGTACTGCTCCTTGATGCGACCGCGTATGAAGATGAATCCATCTTCATCCTTGTAGCCGAGATCGCCGGATCTGAAACCGTGATCGGGCGTCAGGACCTTCTCGTTCTCTTCCGGCAGGTTGTAGTAGCCGATCATCACGTTCGGTCCATGGATGACGATCTCTCCGATCACGGAGTCGCCCGTTACGTCGGTGTCGATCTCGATCCGTACGCCGGGCACCTCTCTCCCCACGGAGCCGATGCGCCGGGCCCCGGGAGTGTTCACGCTCGAGACGGGTGAGGTTTCGGTGAGGCCATACCCTTCGTACACGGTCATCCCGAGGGCGGAGATGAACTCGGCCACCTCGACGTTGATCGCCGCGCCGCCCGTCATCGAGTACTTCAGTCGTCCACCGAATCCTTCGCGAACCTTCGAGAACACCAGCTTGTCGTAGAGTCCGTGCTGGATCTCGACCCACCGGGTGGTTCTGCCATTCGCAGCGAGTTCAGCCCGCTTCTTCTCGTTCGCCATCGCCCGATCGAAGAGCGCCTTCTTGGCGCCACCCTCGGCGACCATCCTCTTCTTGAGTCCGTCGTACACGCGGTTGTAGACCGCCGGGACCGACACCAGGATCGTCGGCTTGATTGCGGGAAGGTCCTCCATGAGGGTTCGTGCGCTCGTGAGCCCGGCGGAGGCACCGGCGCCGATAATGAAGTGCAGTTCGACGGTCTGTCCGAACGAGTGCGCCCATGGGAGAAATGAGGCCGTGCGATCGTCTGAGCCGACGGGGAAGAGATCAGGGAACACGTTGACATTGCTGGTGATGTTCCCGTGCGACAGCATCACGCCCTTCGGATTGCCCGTCGTGCCTGATGTGTAGATGAGACCGGCGAGATCCCCGGATGCTGGATGAACCGTATCGACGGGCGCCTCGGCGCCCCGGGCGAGGAGTTCGGCCCATGTGATGGCGTCGCCCCCTGCCTCGCCGTTGATCACGATGACGTGTTCGAGCGCTGGAAGCTGGTCGTGATGGTCTTCGAGTTGTGCCCGGATCCCGTCGTCGGCGACGACGGCGATCTTCGCTCCGGAATCACCGATGATGAACTCCCACTCCTTGGAGAGTTGCGCTTCGTACATGGGTACCCAGGCGGCGCCGAGACCGTAGGTCGCATAGGCACCCACCGCCCACTCGATCCGGTTGTCGGAGATCACGGCGACGCGATCGCCCTTCTCAACACCAAGACCCGCAAGTCCGGCTCGGGCGAAATCGACCTGCTCGCCGAAGTCGTGGTACGACATCCAGGACCATCCGTCGGCATGGCCCGTCCCGAAGAGGGGATTCTCCGCGAAGCGGGTGACGCTTGCTTCGTACAACTCGACCAGGTTACGGAATTCGGTTCCCACGCTGCCTCCAGGATCGCTCGGTATCCAACGATAGCGAGTCGAGCGCGCGCAAGAACGGGCGGAACCCTGATCTGTGGATATCCTGGCCCGATGAATGACCGCAGAACCTTCGGGCAGGCCCTACGGGAAGCCCGACTCGCCAAGGGATTGTCGATGGGCCAGCTCGCCGCCGCGGTCGAGAGGTCGACCGCCTCGGTTCGTCGCTGGGAACGTGACCAGGGCGTTCCGTCCGAGACGGTCGTCCAAGGACTCATTGAGGTTCTCGATCTCGACGAAGCTCAGATGGCGGCATTGGCCGCGGCGCCCTTACCCGTCGTTCCGGTCCCCCCGCATGCAGGGGGATCGTCGGATCCAACACGAGCTACCTCGGCTCCAGCATCAGGCACAATCCCACAGGCGATTCCATCGCCGAGCGGATCCGGCGGGTGGCTGGCGTCGCTGCGGGACTCGGAGAAGCCGTGGCTCGGCTATCTACGGGCCGTGCTCACCATCATCGGTCTTGCCTTGCTGGCATGGGCGTTGATCTGGGCTCTCGAAGGCTTCCTCGAATCGTTCGGCGACGCTTGGGAGTCGCTGTGGATCGATGCGTCCTGAGGCGGTTACACGATCGCCCTGATGATCAGCCCGATCGCCCCGACGAGTGATAGGACGAGGATGGCGCCGCGTACGAGCGGCTGCGACACCCGGCTCTTGAAACGGACGCTCACCAGGTAGCCGACCGCCAGCGCTGGGAAGAGGATGAGCGCTACCCGAACATCGGTCCACGAGATGTTGCCGGACAGGACCCGCGCCGAGATCGTGATCACCAGGCCGATCGAGAAGATCGCAGCGAGATTGGATCGAACCGTCGGGCCATCGTCTCTCGCGTAGAGGAGCGCCAAGGGCGGCCCACCTATCGATGCCACGAACCCGGAAACCCCCGAGAGCACGCCTGCACCGAACTCGGAGACCGGCGATCGCCTGACGTGGAACCCGGAGGCGATGATGGCGACCGCTCCGAGCACGACTGCGGCGATGGCGATGTCGAGCGTTTGCTGGGTCGCCACGGCAAGCAATCCAACACCGAGAAATGCCCCCGGGATGCGGCCCCCGACGATCCATCCGAGACCGGAGAGTTCAATGTGACGACGCTCGCGCCACGCCATCAAGATCGTCAAGGGCAGCGTGATCAGCAACTGAGGAACAGGGGCCAGAGATGGGTGGATGAGCGCCAGGATCGGCACCGACACCATCGCGAACCCCATGCCGACAACGCCCTGGATCGCCGCTGCGATGAACGTCACGATCAGAGCGACGATCAGTGCAGCGGTTGACATGCCCGTGAACGATAGGGGTGCATGGATTCGCGTCAGGATTGCGCTGCCATAATCACCAGATGGCCGGTGATGGACCCCTCGATCCGGATCAGATCGACGAGTGGTTGGCGCACGCGGCTCCGGAGGAGCCTGAGGCTCCGGAACCCCGTCGAGTCGATCCGTTCGTCGTCTTCGGCGTTGTACTCGGAATCGTCATCCTTCTCGGTATGATCCTCCTGCGTCCCACCGGAGCATCCCAAGCACAGTCCGATGACCTGGCCGCGCTGGGCATTCCAACCGATTTCCACCGGGCAACGGTCCTCAACGTGAGCGAGCGCTCGTGTGCAGGCCTCGAGAGTCTGATCTGCACCGTGATTCGGTTCGAGGTCACAGAGGGTCCCGATGAGGGTTTCGTGTTCGTTCAGGAGTTCCCCCCGTCCGTGACGATGCCGGAACTCGCTCCCGGCGACAGGGTGGTGCTTTCCAGGGTCACCCCGTCCGGCACGGTCAACGCGGTGGCTACCGGGCCATGTTCATTCGATACTGAGACCCAGTGTGACTCCATCGAGTTGACGATCGATGATGGGGAGGGCGGACGAGACGCCACGTTCGAGGTGTTCCCGGATGACGAGGCCGGGGTCTTCGCAGTCGGGGACGAGGTGATCGTCGACTTCATGTACGACAGCGACCAGCTTGAGATCCTCTCGGTCCGACCGGCCGATCCCCAGTCGCTGTATCAGTTCGCGGATATCGATCGCCGGATGGTCTTGATCGTGGTGGCGGTGGCCTTCGGTCTGGTCGTTGTTGCCCTCGGCGGCTGGCGCGGCGCTACGGCTCTCATTGGACTGGCCATCAGCGTCGCGATCCTTCTCATGTTCGTGCTGCCGGCGATCCTCGACGGACGGAGCCCTGTGCTCGTGGCGGTGTTCGGCTCCGCTGCGATCGCCTATGTTGCCATGTACCTTGCCCACGGCATCAACCGAATGACCACGATCGCTCTTATCGGGATGACGGCGGCCCTCGTCCTCACAGCCTTGCTCTCTTCCATCGTGGTTGCTGCGGCGCGATTCACCGGATTCGCCGTTGAGGAGACGTCACTCTTGACGTTCTTCGAAGGCATCGATGTAAGCGGACTGCTGCTCGCCGGAATCGTGCTCGGGGCTGCAGGTGCGTTGGACGATGTCACCATCACCCAGGCGTCGACCGTGTGGGAACTTCAGGAGGCGAACCCGTCTCTCGACCGAAAGGGGCGTTTCAGAGGAGCGCTCCGAGTGGGGCGTGACCACATCGCGTCGATGGTCAACACGTTGCTCCTCGCCTACGCGGGAGCGTCGCTGCCACTACTCGTGTTGTTCATAGTCGCCCACCAGTCGCTCGGAACGATCGCCAACAGTGAAGTCGTCGCCGTCGAGATCGTTCGTACTCTGGTCGGCAGTATCGGCCTCGTCGCAGCGGTGCCGCTCACGACCTGGCTGGCAGCACGCTTCTACCACGCGGATGGCGAGCCTGCTTCCTGATGGGGGGCCAAGGTCAAGATGGCTGGAATCAGCCTCGATCGCACACGTTGGGAGCGTAGATGCCGACGACAAGAGAGTCCGGCTCGATGCCATTGACCGGACCCCACAGCAGGAGCGTGCCCGATTCGGCGCCACGGAGCTCGAAGATCTCGCCAACCGTCGGATCCACCGCGAACGTGACGTCCTCGGTCGCGTAGATGCTCTGCAACCGTTCCACGGTGTCTCCAGCCTTCAGTCCGCTCAGCGTCGTCAATTGGGCGGCGTCGGATGTATGACCACCGAAGCCGAGATCCTGGCGGTAGCCGTTGAAGATCTCGGTCGTACCGTCCGTCGTGACGATCGCCGCGAACGGCCCGAACCGGACAACTCGCTCCAACTCACCGGTGCAGACACCCCATTGACCGGTTGAGACCTGCCAGTTGGTGTCGTCATCCGGCTCGCCGAAGCTCGAGACCAGTCGGCCGATCGTGAGATCGGCGAACTCGCCGAACTTGAGATCGGGCACATCATTGTCCTGAACGGCTATGCGATCGCTCTTGAGTTTCATCTTGTCGACTTCGATCGGAGTTCCAACGGGTGGATATGGCTCCGAAGGGGGTGTTGTGATGGCGACCGTTGACGCGGTAGTTGACGTATCGCCCGGTGTCGTGGTCTCTGTGCCGTCGGCCGGTGCAGTTGTGGTTGTTGCTCCGGCTTCGACTGCGTCGTCGCTCTTGAGCAGTTGGAACACGGCGACCGAAAGCGCGACCAGCAGGAGACCGACGACGAGACCGGTCAACAGGGGAGATCCGGGCGGTGTTGCGACCGGAGTACGGGGATCTTCGAGGGGCGGAATCGGGTCGTTTCCCGAGATGTCCGTCAGGTCGGAATACGGATCGGTCCATCCCGGCGGGTTGCCGTATGGGTCTTTCGGGTCGCTCACGCTGTGTCGGTCCTCCAGGCGGTTGCCCACATCTTACGGGCAATCGAGCGGTGCGTCGTATCAGGACTGATCGTAGAGGGCCATGGGCGATGCTGAGTTGATCGGAGTTGGATCCTCGAGCAGTGATGGATAGAACTCGGCGAGCACTTCGTCGAACGGCTGTGTCGCCCGAAGAATCGATTGCCCGGAGTTGGTTGTCCCGAGCTTCACGGGTATGACGAGGCGTTGGATCGTGGTGACGTCGATGTCGCGGAGACTCCACCCGAGGCTGAGCGCATCGGATACGCCAAGGCCCTCGTCCACGACGAACGCCTTCGAAAGCTCCTCGATCTTGGACGAGAGATCGGTTGGAGATTCGAACGTCCTCAGTTTCTTTGCCAGTTCGAGGAGCACTTCCTGTTGGTGCTGATTCCGCATGAGATCGCTGGTCCCGGGCACGGATCGCCATTGGCCGTCGATCATCTGCTGGGTGTGTCGGGAACGGACCCAGGCGAGTGCCATTACTCCGTCGGCGTTGACGCATCCACCGGGAAAGTCGAGGTGGGACTTCTCATCTCGCATCGGGTAGTCGGCGCAGATCTCGACGCCGCCGACTCCGTCGATGACCTCCGCGAAACCATCGAAGTCGAAGAGCGCGAAGTTGTTGACTTTGATCCCGGTGAAGTCCTCGACCGTCAAAGCGAGCATCGTGGTTGGGCTGACCTCACCGCACTCTCGGAGCGTTGCATTGATACGGCTGTAGCTGTCTGTACAACGGTTCGGCACGTAGAGGTCGCGGGGAAGCGACACCATGAACGGATCGAGTTCACTGTCGGCCGGGAGGACGGTGAGAAGGATGACGTCTGCGAGGTCGGCGGCCTCATCGCTGCCGATCAGGAGGAGAGACCGGTAGGCGCCTTCGATCGTCGGCGCCGCGACGACGACCTCTTCGAGGGGCGGTACTTCGGGATCGTCATCGACGATGTCGGCCGGAGGCGGGGCACTGGTCGGTGGGAGCAGAACTTCAGCCTCGGACGTGTCGAGTGCCTGGCGGTCGACACCCGACCACGATTCGTTGAGTTGGTAGCCGATGAAGCCCGAGTACACCAGAGCGATCGCGACGAACGCCCCGGCGGCTCGCTTGAGCATGCGGACGACGGGGAGACGCCAGAACGAAGGCGGTTTCGTTCGGTTCTCAACGTATCCGATCGCCGGCGCACCCGCAGCGTCGAGTCGGTCGCGCGTGTCTACGACGGTTGAGTCCGTGGCGGCATCGGTCACGACGAGGATCGTTCCGTCGGCGTGCGCGGCCAGCGAGGCGGTCGCTTCGTCCCGCGCGATGGGCGGCGCGTCGATGAAGACCGCATCGGCACGCTCTGCGATCTGATCGATCGGTGCTGCAAGGTCAGGTCCGGCGAGTCCATCTTCGGATGTGGTGCCCTGTGAACCCGACGGCACGATCGGCAGAACGGAGTCCGGCCCAATCTCCCACATCCTCGCCGACTCGGCGAGGGTCGATGAGCCGTCGGCAAGATCGGTCAACCCGGGTTCAGGCCCGGTGGATAGAAAGCGCGAGACTCCGTTTCCGGCGACGTCGCCGTCGATCAGGGCCACCCGGCGTCCGCGCTGTGTCGCCGAAACAGCGAGATTGAGCGCTACGGTCGATGCTCCTTGTCCCGGCCCGGGGGAGGAGACGAGCAGCACTTGTCCGCTTGTGTAGCCTTCGATCTCGCCGAGAAGATCCCCGTAGGCGACGCTCGTGTGCGAGCGGGCATCGGCGAGCGTCGGTGCCGGACCGGAAGCATCGTTGGGGATCGAACCGAGAAGCGGCACGCCGAGAAGTCGAGCGAAGTTCGGGGGTCCGGAGACCGACCACCAGATCAGCCACACGATCCCGGTGACGGCTGCGGCAACGACCGCAGACACGAGAACCCCTCGGTTGGTATCCCATGCGACGAGTCCAAGGATGAAGACGACGACACCGGCAACAACCGACAAGACATTCGCCGGAGCGAACAGGCGACGCCACCAGGGTATGTCTGCGGAACTCAACGGTCTCCCCATGATCGAATGCGGGCGATGCGGATATTACTTCGTGAGGTTTGTATCTGCCCTACGGTGAGCACACGTCGGGGGCGTAGATGCCCTCGACACGGCCCGAATCCTCGATCGATGACACGGGGCCCCACAGGAGCAGTCCGTCTGTATTCGACAGCCGGAAGAGGTCTGTGCCCTCCGACGATACGTAGTCGATCTGGTAGGAGGTGTAGATCTCGTTGAGCTTCGAGACGGAATCACCGATTCGGAGTCCTGAAGGTGTGGCGAGATCGAGATGCATCGTCGGTACTGCCTCGTCTTCGTAGCGATAGCCGGCGAAGATCCCGTCTGCGAACGTTCCGGAGACGGTGACGGTGAGGCCGGCCCATCGAGCGAAGCGTCCGTCGTCGTCATCGCAGAGGCCCAGTTCCTGTCCGGCGGCACCGGTCTCCTCAGGATCTCCGAGACTGGCGACGAGGCGACCGATGGCATCCGGGGCGATATCTCCGAAGGCGATGGGGCCGATGCCGCTCGCCTGAAGCGTCAACGATGCGGCGGGAATCGACTCTCCCACGGCCTCGAAGGAATCCGGTTCGGGAATCGTCGTTGTGGTCGTGCTGCTGGTTGTGGTGGGAGCGACCGTGGTGGAGGGCACCGGGGGAACGGTGGTCGGGACGGCGGTTGTGGGAGTCGAAGGGATCGTTGTTGCCGTGGCGGCTGTGGCGTCATTCGTTTCGTCGAGAACGCCGAACAGGAAGAGAGCGACGACGATGACTGCGACCGCAGCGATCAGCGCAGGGATCATCCACTTGAGCCATCCGCTCGAGTCGTGATGAGGATCCTCGTCGTCAGTTGAGGGAGCGGCGCTGTCGGACCCGGGTAGGGGCGGTGGTGAAGCCGGTACCGGGGCTGCCTCGACGTCCGCCCGGCCATCGACGGCCGCCACAACGGCAACAGCCGGGACGGTGTCACTGGATTGACCACCCACCCGGACGTCGATCCACGGGCGGCCGCACTGTGGGCACCTCGTTTGGTCCGCCGGTCGAGCGGTTCCGCAGTACACACAGAGTGGGAGGTGGGTTGACGTGGACATTCGGGATGAGGATACGAACGGCCTAGCGGAATCCAGGGATTTCGGGGCTCGGGCGTGGCCCGGTTGCGGCAGCGTGTTTGCTCGGTCTTCTTGCCGATTCGTGGATCACTGCTTGCCCGCACCCGAGATGGCCGCGCCGGCGCCGAGCGCCAGATAGGTGACACCCGCTCCGTAGCGGGACGCGGTTCTCCAACGCGGCCTCGTTGAGAGTCGGTCGCCGAGCGTGCCGGCGGCGAGGGCGTAGATGCCATCGGAGATGACTCCTGCCGCTACGAAGATGACGCCGAGCACGACCACCTGGAGCGTTGTGCTACCGAGAGAGGGGTCGATGAAATGAGGAACGAACGCGAGGAAGAACAGCGCCACCTTTGGATTGAGGACGTTCACGACCACGCCCTGGCCGAAGATCCGCCGGTAGGAAGCAGGTTCGGCCGTCCCCGTAGCGAAGGCGTCATCACGTGAAAAGAGGGTTCGGATTCCGAGGTAGATCAGGTACGCGGCACCGAGCCAGCGAAGGGACGAGAACCCGACAGACGACGCGGCGATGATTGCCGAGAGACCGACTGCAGCGGCGATCACATGGGCGACGCTGCCGACATGGATGCCGGCCACGGATACGAGGCCCGCCGTGCGACCCTGGCTTAGCGATCGGGTGACGATGTAGAGCACAGCCGGTCCCGGCAGGATGAACAGGAGCATGGCGGCTCCGGCGAAGGCGAGGAGGGTGGTCCAATCGGGCATCGGCGTAGCCTAACGATGGAGCCTGAAGTTGCCACGATGGACCGTGGTAGGTTGGACCGAGAGGAGCGGATGTGAGCGACCGTCAAGCGACCCCGACAGATTGGGCAGTCCCGGCGATCCTTGTGGGGGTTGGTGTCGCTTTGCTCCTTGTGATCGGATTCGTTATCGCTCTCAACACGGAAGAGCGGGGCGAAGCTTCGGGTCTGATCCAGGAACTCGATGTGTACACGTCATGTCTGACTGATCACGGCGCCAATGTTCCGCTCATCGAGGCTCGCCGAGACGGCGGATTCTCCGTGATCGTGCCCGGTTCCCTGGTCGATGGTGAGGTCGACACAACGGCGTGGCGTGAGGCGCACGATCAGTGCAGCGACGTGGCCCCGGATCTCTTCGGCGGGCTTCTCGGGGGCATCTACGGCGGATTCCTCGGAGATATCCCCGGAGATATCCTGGATGGCTTTCCCGAGGGGATTCTCGACAGCGCTTGAACCTGCGGTGGTCGTCTCTTCGCTCTCTGCAAGTCCAACGAGACTCGTATGCCCGAGTCCTCAACCTTCTGTCTGGGAGGCGATCCCCTGCCCACTGAGCAGGGTTCGATCCCGTGCTCTCATCCCACTATCAGCACTCGTCGAGGGAACGATCGAGGGCCCGCGAACACCGACATAGCGCTAACTGCGACTGCTCCGTACCCTGATGGAGAAGAGACGACGGGGCGATTTCCCGAAGATTCGGGGTTCACAAATCGGCCCGGATGTGTGATATTGGATTGTCCCTTGCCTCTCGGTGCGTATCGCGGGGTCGGGATGGGTGTACTGGATGACGCTGGTGGAGGATCACGCAATGACAAACGGCTCGAAAACGAGCAAGGCCGTCCTGAATCGAGCAGCGCGTGAGCGCCAGGAGGCGAAGGAGCGCGTCGACCGGGACACGCTCACGCGAACACGCCGCGATCGCGATCGTTCCAAGCTCACTGATGAGCGGGGACGGCTGACGACGGATCTGGTGAGTCAGTACCTGACGGCGATCGGCGAGTACGAACTGCTCACGGCCGAGACGGAGGTCGACTTCGCTCAGAAGATCGAAGGCGGCCAGACGGCACAGGATCGACTTGACGAGGGCAACTACAAGGGGCGGGCCGAGCAGATCATGCTTCGGCGTCAAGCCCGGCGCGGTCAAGAGGCCAAGGACGCGTTCCTCACGGCCAATCTCCGACTCGTTGTCGCCAATGCCCGTCGCTACGCCAACACGTCCGGCATCGACTTTCTCGATCTCATCCAGGAAGGCAATCTCGGGCTGATTCGTGCCGTGGAGAAGTTCGACTGGCGCAAGGGATTCAAGTTCTCGACGTATGCAACGTGGTGGATCCGACAGGCCATCACCCGAGCCATCGCCGACAAGTCCAGAACCGTACGGATACCGGTCCATCTCCATGACACGCTCGCAGCCGTGCGCGCTGCGCAGGCGAGTCTGAAGGCGGAACTTGGTCGCGATCCCAAACCAGAAGAGATCGCCGAGGAGGCCGGTGTTGACGTCACCAAGGTCGAATTGGCGCTCAGTGTTGCCGACACGGTCTCGCTCGAGCAGCCGATCGGGGAAGATGGCGCCCAACTGGGGGACTTCATTGAAGACGCAGAGTCCATCGATCCGGTTCGTGTGACCGAAGAGATGGACATCGCGAACAGCCTCCGGAAGTCGATCGAGCGACTCCCCATGCGCGAGGGTCGTATCCTGGCTCTCCGATACGGCTTCTACGACGGCGTGCCTCGCACGCTCGAGGAGATCGGCGATGAGTTCAATCTGACGCGTGAGCGGATCCGTCAACTCGAGAAGCTGGCGCTGTGCCGACTGCGCCATCCGAGTTTCGGGATCCGTGAGCAGGATCTCGTTTAGGAGCTCGCTCAGGAGGCTCTCCGTCCACTGAGGATCGGTCCGTTCGACATCGACCCCTCAGCGATGGCTAGCCTCTGGTGTGGAGCCCTCGGAGGGATTACACATGCGTGTCGAAGCACTCGTCAGCGGCGAGTCCGACGTGGTCGGTCCCGACACCACGCTCGGTGACGCCGCCGAAGTGTTGATCGCCCGATCAATCGGCGCTCTCGCCGTTGTCGACGGTCGCCGATTCGTCGGAATCGTCACTGATCGGGATGTTGTGCGAGCGGTGTCGGAGGGTGCGGACATGGAGGATCCCGTCTCCGAGTGGATGACCGATGGCCCCGATACGGTCTCTCCAGACGTGAGCGTTTCCGAAGCAGCGGACTGGCTCCTCGAGACCGGCTATCGGCACCTTCCCGTTGTGGTCGGTGAGGAACTGCTGGGAATCGTCGACATCCGAGACGTCCTCTGGACCCTCCGCAAGAACTGACGCCACGAACCCAGGGTTCTAGGCGTCCTATTTGGCGCTGTCAGCCCGCGGAATGGAACACGCCACGAACCCAGGGTTCTAGGCGTCCTATTTGGCGCTGTCAGCCCGCGGAATGCTTGGGGCGCGAACCTAGCAAGGTCTTCTGTGTCCCATTTGGCGCTGTCAGCTCGCGGAATCTTGGCGTATCAGACCCCTGGCATCTATGGCAAGAGCGTGGCATCTTGTCGCGATGAACTCAGATCGAATGGCGAACACGATCGCAGCCCGTCAAGGGGGCGCGATTCGGAATGCCCAGGCTCTCGAGTGTGGCTTCACGAAAGGCCAGATCGACCAGCGGGTTCGAGATGGCCGGTGGAGACTCCTTGGTCGTTTTGGCTACATCATCATCGAGATGAGCGGTGCGATGAACCTGGTGCGCGCGGCCGTTGCGACATTGCCGAACGCCGTCGTGTCCCATGAAGCGGCAGCCGAGATGCACGACCTCCCAAGACTGCGCCGAGGCATAGCGACGGTGACCGTTCATTCGCGCACAACCCATCTCTTCCCCGACGTTGTCGTGCACCGTTGCCATGATCTTCTCGAGGAGCACATCGTGAAGATCTCCGATCTCCCAGTCACTTCGATCCCGCGAACCCTCGTTGATCTCTCGCCGTATCTGACGTCGAGACATCTCACGGCGATACTGGCGTCGGCCGTGGCCGACCGGAGAGTTCGTACTGGCGAGGTCCAGGCTGTCGTCGAGCAGATCGCAAAACGCGGCAAGCCCGGAATTCAGAAGATCCGTTGGATCCTCGCGGAGCGTGATTCGGGGCCCCGCGACGGCACGCCACTTGAGCGTATTGGAGCGCAGGTGCTTCGCTCCAGAGGAATCCCGGAACCGCGATTCGAATTTCCCCTGCCCTGGGATCCGAGCCGCCGTTTCGATGCAGCGTTCCCCGACGCATGCCTCGCCATCGAGTGGGACTCCCGACGGTGGCACGAGATGGTTGAAGCCTTTGCCCGGGATCGCGAGAGGGACCGACAAGCGTTGCTCCACGGCTGGAGGATCGTTCGATTCACCTGGGTTGACGTAACCCGGCAGCCGGACGAGGTTGCCGACACGGTCCGGCGTCTACTCGGTGCAGGCTGAACGGACACCGGGCAGCCAACCGCGGGCTGCGGGCGTCATATAGGACGCCACGAACCCTGGGTATGCGGTGCTACAGGCCGAGGCGGGTTCGGATCACGGCGAATGCGTCGTCCGACTCCTCTTCGATCATGAACGAGAAGCCTTTCTGACCCGTCAGCCGGCGGATCAGTTTCACCGAAGCAGTCGTGTTCGTGGCGATCCCTGCTACGACGTCGGGTTCGTATCCGAAACCGGCGATGACCCCGGAAACGGCGTACGGATCGGAGGCGCACAGGACCGTACAGCAGATGCAATCGCCGAGTTCCTCGAGAACGACCTCGCCGTTGTACGGTTCGAGGGGAGATGCTCCCGCCTCCGCCACGACGACGTCGGGTGAACGCGCCGCGATCAATGAGAGCAACTGTCGGAGTCTCGTCCGGTACTCCTCAGGATCGACGGTTGTCGTCGGTAGACCGACGTCGACGAAGTCGTAGATGTCGTCGGCTCCGGCGTCCCACATGGAGAGGGCATCCCGATAGCGGCCGGCTCCGGTGAGTTTGGTCCCGACGACGCTGAGACCCAGACCCTTGAGATGACGAATGATGCGTTTCGCAGCTGTGGTCTTGCCCGCCGACATGGATGTGCCGATGATCAGAAGCGTCGGCACGTCGTAGTCGACGTTGGGGATCGGCGGCACGAAGTCGCTCATCGTCATCTTGATTCCGTCGCGGGTGACGTGTCCGACGTAGCGCAGTCTCATGAGAGGGGGCATGAGTGGAGCCAACGAGGTGACCCGTCCGAACAACCCGGCGGCTGTCATGGCATGGAACATGCCGTCCTCGCCGATATCCACCCAGTCACCGACCGCCTCGAGGGTCGCTCTCCGGCTTCCCCATGCGCCGACGACGAGGTCACCCTCGACGACTTCGATCATCCGTCCGGTGCGCAGTTCGACGCGGGAGAATTCGCCGGCCCGACCGACCACCTGTCCGACGACATAGTCGCCGGTACCCCACTCGTGCCGCTCCCGCGGCTCGATGGTGAAGCCCTCCTCGGCCAGATCGGAGATGCGGGTGAGCGAGGAGAAGAAGTACTTGCTCACGTCAGGTCACCATCGCTATCGGCGATCGGTTCGATGAGCAGTGCTGCGAGCAAGGCAGTGCGGGGAACGAGATTACGAACGTCGATGCGCTCGCTCGGGGCGTGGGCTCCGTCGCCGATGATGCCGAGGCCGTCGAGCGTCGCTGTGTGCTGACTCGTTGTGTTTCCATCCGAGCCGCCACCCGCCGTGACCTCACCGATCTCCATGCCGAGGGCCTCCCCGATCCTCTTCGCACGCTCGAAGAGTGCGCCGTTGCGGGCCGTTCGCACCATCGGTGGGCGCCCGAATCCACCGGATACTGTGATCGACGTGCCTTCCGTGACGGGTTCGATGGCCCGGATCTCACCGTCGATGTACCGGGCGTCGTGGTGATCGAGCACCCGGACGTCGACGACTGCCTGGCTCCGGGGTGCGATGACGTTGGCCTGGATCCCGCCTTCGATCGTTCCGACGTTGACGGTGATGTCGCGCTCCCGGTCGTTGAGTGCGAAGAGTCGCTGGATCACCGATGACAGTTCGAGGATGGCGCTGGCACCGCTGTCCGGGTCGAGTCCCGCGTGCGCCGCCCGGCCGTGCACGGTCAGTGTGTATTTCCCGAGTCCTTTCCGCGCCGTCTTCAGCGCACCGCCGGGACCGAGTCCCGGTTCGCACACGAAGGCTCGCGTGACGATCCGGCTCAGCCGGTCGATCGCCACTCGCGATTCCCGGCTACCGATCTCCTCGTCGGTGTTGAAGAGGACGAGGGGCGTGGCCGGCGGATCGATGTCGAGATCCCGCAGCGTTCGGAGGGCGAACAGGATCTGAACGATCCCGGCCTTCATGTCGAACAACCCGGGGCCGTGAATCTCCGTTCCGTCGACCCTCCACGGTCGTGCAGCCAGTGTGCCGATCGGCCAGACCGTGTCGACATGACCCAGGAGCAGCTGCATCGGTGCCCGTCGGCGATGATGGAGGGGTCGAGCGTAGAGATAGCCGCCGGAGCGATCCGGGGCCGAGAGGCGATGCCCGTATCCGAGTCGTGTGAACTCGCCGGTGAGGTGCTCGAGAATCACCCGGGTTGCCGCCGGATCATTCGACGGACTCTCGAACGCGACAAGTTCATCGCACATCTCGACGAGGTCATCCTCGTTCGCTTCAAGATGCTCGAGGAGGAGACCGGGGTGGATGGTGGCTTGCACGGCCTACCTCGACCATCCGGCATGGAAGGGGAAGCTCATGCTCTCGTCGATCACACAGAAACGATTCGGTTGCAGATAGGCCAGAACCGGTGCATCGGCGATGACGTGCTCGTCCTCGCGGTCCATGATGCGAAGGGCTTGCTCGGCGACGGCAGCAGCGACGACGCGACCGATGATCAGGCTGTTGGCGCCGAGGTCGTCGACGATGCGTTCAAGTTCGCACTCGAGATGAATTCGTGCGTCGCGCACGAGGGCACCCTCGACGAGGGTGGCGGGGACGGTGGGTACGGCTCCAAGGCTGGGCTTCGTGTTGTCGGGTGATCGGGGGGCCGCCGTCAGGCTCGTTTCAACGAGTTGGTCGGGTGTCGGGTAGGAGACCGTGAAGACACGTGAGCGGACGGCGTTGCGGTAGGTCGCGTGGGTGTCGCAGCAGACGAAGCCGAAGTGGTTCTCCCACGACACGGGACCCGCCATGTGCTTCGGTGCGAGGTCGATGGCGCCGTCGGGTTCGACGGTTCCGATGATGACGAGCGGATGCACGAGGTAGAACCGGTCCCAGATCGGAACCGTGCAATCGAGAGCGACCGGCGTCTCGCTCATAGCTCCTCCACTCCGATCATACCGATCGGGATCCCGGCGGGCCAGAAGAAAGGTTCTGGGGGTCGGCTGCTATGAGGGAAGAACGCCCTTCACCACGCTGTAGACGGTTGTGTCTCGCAGCCGGTCAACGTTGCCGAGTGCATCTTCGAGATGATCGTCATACGGCACCGAACCGAGGAACGGCACGCCGGCAGCCTCGGCGAGCGACTCGACCGCCCGTTCGTTCCCCCGGTGCATGTTCTCCAGCAACCCGATCATCGGGACGCCGAGATCGGTGAACAGGCGTAGTGCACGACGGACGCTGTCGATCACAACTCTTGAACCGTTGCCGACCAGCATGAACTGCAATCTGGGCAGCAGTTGGATGACATCGAGGTTGGTGTCCCCCAGGCCGGGGGGCATATCGAGCACGAGCACGTCGAGATCGCCCCATCGGATGATCGCGAGCAGCTCGAGCAGGGCACTGGTAGCGGCGTCCCCACGGAGCGGAACGGCCGCGTCACCGGAGAAGAACGCGACGGACACCATGTGGATCCCGTGGACAAGGTGAGGGTCGATCCCGAACTCCTCGTCGGGGAAACCACGCTCGACGCCGAGCACCACGTGATCGCTCGGAGATGTGAAATCAAGATCGAACAGACCGACTCGCTTGCCCTGATCGGCGAGCGCGAGAGCCAGAGTTGAGGAGACGACGCTTCTGCCGACACCGCCCTTGCTCCCGGCCACCCCGACGATACGCGAGACGCCGGCGAGCCTGTCCTCGATCACAAAGGTGCGGGGATCGATCGGCTCACCCGGGATCATCGTCGCCGCTCCCTTCGATTCGTACGAGCGTGATGCCACGGCCGGCCTGGATATCGAAGTCCGGGCTTCCGCATGAAGGACACCGTGCGAATGCATGGGACAGTTCGGGAATGAAGTGAACGGCTTCGCCTTGGTCGCCGTCGCCGTCGATGCCTGCTTCATCCCGGCCGTACTCGGTGTCGCAGGCGCGGCACTGGAAGCGAACGAGTTCCTCGGAGACATCGAACCTCACTCCGGCCAAGCGCGCATCTTTGGACGGCAGCACGGTCGTGAGGGAGAACTCGAAGAGATCCCTCTTGATCTGCTGCAGTTCGCCGACCCTGACGACGATGCGTTCGATTCGATCCATGCCGGCATCGTCGGCAACGTTGAGCGCTGCCTTCACCACGGAATCCGCAAGTGCCAACTCATGCATGTGTGTGTTCCTTGATTCGGGTCCACGATAGGAGATGGCCATTTCCAAGGGAGAGGGGGGAGGAGTAGCGGAGTAGCGGAGTAGCTGAGGAAGAAGAGCTTTAAGCCATGAGCTCTGAGCAGGAAGGGGAGGGAGCCTTCTCGGACTACGAACTACGGGCTACGGGTGTCTAGGTCCTGGTGGGCGCCTGTTCTGATGTGGCAGGCCGCCCGGTGCTCGGCGTGGTCGTTGGACGGCAGCAAGACCGGCACCTCGACGTCGCAGATCCCGGCCTGAGCGATCGTGCAGCGGGGGTGGAAGTGGCACCCGGGTGGGGAATTGATCGGTGACGGCACGTCACCCTGAAGGATCACGCGGTTGCGAGGCCGGTCGGGGTCCGGTATCGGGATCGCCGACAGCAGCGCCTCGGTATAGGGATGGACCGGGTTGGCGTAGAGGCTGTCACGGTCAGTGAACTCGACGATGCGTCCAAGGTACATCACAGCAACCCGATCTGAGATGTGCTCGACCACGCCGAGATTGTGTGCGATGAACAACAGCGTGAGGTTGAGTTCCTGCTGCAACTCCTTGAGGAGGTTGAGAACTTGAGCCTGCACCGATACGTCGAGTGCCGACACCGGTTCGTCGGCGACCAGGAATTCCGGTTCCAGGATCAGGGCACGGGCGAGTCCGATACGCTGGCGCTGGCCTCCTGAGAACTCGTGTGGGTACCTACCGGCATGGCTCGGTTCCAGCCCTACGAGATCGAGCATTCGATTGACTCGCTCCCGGCGCTCCTTGCGATTGCCGACTCCATGTAGCCGGAGTCCTTCGGAGATCGAGTCGCCGACTTGAGCCCTCGGGTCGAGCGACGAGAACGGATCCTGGAAGATGATCTGAACCTTCCGACGGAACGGCTTGAGTTCCTTCCCACTGACGTGGGTGATGTCCTGACCCTCGAACCGGATGGAACCCGACGTCGGCTCCAGGAGCCGGACCAGCATCCGGCCGAGCGTCGTTTTGCCGCATCCAGATTCGCCGACGAGACCGATCGACTCGCCCTTCTTGATGTCGAAACTGACCCCGTCAACGGCGTCGACAGTGCCGATCTGGCGTTGCAGGATGCCGCCCTTGACGGGGAACTGTTTCACCAGGTCCCTGATCTCGACGAGGGCCTCAGTCATCGGAAGTTCCTTCCGAATAGAGCCAGCAGCGGACTTCGTGGCCTGGCTTGAGTTCGATCAGTTCCGGTTCCCGCTCGAGACAGACGTCGAGGTTGTTCTCCACTCGTGCAGCGCATCGATCAGCGAATCGGCACCCGGGTGGAAGATCGATGAGCGAGGGGACTATTCCCGGGATCGTTTCGAGTGTGTCGACGGGTGCACCCAGGACGGGAATCGAGCCGATCAGGCCTTTCGTGTACGGGTGCAGCGGGTTCTTGAAGATGGTGCGGACGTCGGTCTGCTCCACGATCTCGCCTGCGTACATCACAGCGACCCGGTCGGCCATCTCCGCGACCACGCCGAGATCGTGGGTGATGAGCAGGACTGCGGTGGCCGAGGACTTCTGAAGGTCTCGGATCAGGTCGAGGATCTGGGCCTGGATGGTCACGTCGAGCGCCGTCGTCGGCTCATCGGCGATCAGCAATTCGGGCTCGCAAGCGAGGGCCATAGCGATCATCACGCGCTGTCCCATTCCGCCGGAGAGTTCGAACGGGTAGGCCTTTGCTCGCGACTCAGGATCGGGGATGCCGACCTCGGACAACATCCCGATTGCCTTTTCCTGCTCAATGTCCTTGGACCAGTCCCGATGGAGCTTGTAGACCTCCTTGATCTGAACACCCGCTCGCTGCACCGGGTTGAGGGCCGAACCCGGCTGCTGGAAGATCATCGAGATGTGCTCGCCGCGAAGGCGTCGGAGTTCATCCTCCGACATGGTCACGATGTCCTGACCGTCGAAGAGGATCTCACCTGCAACGACCTCGCCGGGATGCGGTATCAGACCCATGATCGACAGTGACGTGACCGACTTGCCGCAGCCAGATTCACCAACGAGTCCCAGAACCTCACCCCGATCGACCCTCAAGGACACCTCGTCTACAGCTTTGACGACACCTTCGCGAGTGTCGAAATGCGTCTTGAGTCCCCGGATCTCGAGAAGGCGCTCGCCCGTCTCCCCGCGTCGTGGCGGCAGGGGTGTGACCTTCTCGGAGGTGGCTGGTTTGGGAGTCATCGGTTCAGCGTCGGGTCGAGGGCGTCCCGCAGGCCGTCACCCATGAGGTTGAAGCCGAGGACGGTGATCATGATGGCGAGACCGGGGAAGAAGACGAGGTGCGGAGCGGTGAACAGTTGGTTCCTCTCGGACGCCAGCATCGAACCCCACTCTGCCATGGGCGGCTGGGCCCCCAGGCCGAGGAACGAGAGACCGGCCGCTTCGAGGATTGCGGTTGCCACACCGAGGGTCGCGAGCACCACAAGTGGGGTCAGCGCGTTCGGGATCACACGACGGAGCAGCAACTGAGCCGATGACGCCCCCAGAGCACGCGACGCGGATACGAAGTCGCTTTCCTTGATCGAGAGCACCTGCGCCCGCATGACGCGCGCGTACCCCGGCATCGTGACGATGGCGATGGCGATGAGAGCGTTGCGCAGGCCGGGGCCGAGTACGGCGACGATGGCGATGGCCAGCAGCAGGGATGGGAACCCCAGGACCACGTCCATGACACGCATGATCACATTGTCGAGCCACCCTCCCGTGAAGCCTGCGATCGCCCCCAAAGTGCTGCCGACGAGCAGCGCGATGGTGACGGTGAAGAAGCCCAGGGTGAGGCTGACCCGGGCGCCGAAGATGACGCGCGAGAACTCATCACGAACGTTGCCGTCGGTCCCCATGACGTGTTGTGGGGTCTCCTCGGAGCAACCCAAGGCGTGAACACACGGCGGGTCACGGGGCCCAACGTCCTCCTTGCCGATGAGCACCTCGTTCGGCCCGTATGGGGCCAGAATCGGAGCGAAGATGGCCATGAGGACGAGCAGCGACACGATGGTCAGGCCGATCATTCCGGACTTGCGTCCGCGGAAACGGCGCAGCGTGAGGCGCCACTGGCTGGAAGGCTTGTCGTAGAGGAGGTTCCTCTGGTCCGTGGCGGCCTCGACGACCTCGACGTTCTTGCGTTGGTTGAAAACGCTCATTTTATCCTGATCCTCGGGTCGAGGTAGCCGTAGGAGAGGTCGACAAGCAGGTTCACGACGACGTAGCCGGCTGCGATGACCACGGTGAAGCCCTGGACGACGGCGTAGTCACGCCCGGTGATAGCGTCGAAGAGAGCTCGCCCGACTCCGGCGAGACCGAATACCGTTTCCGTGAGTACGGCACCTCCCAGTAGCCCGCCGAGCGAGAGACCGATGATGGTGACGACCGGGAGAAGCGAGTTGCGGAGGGCGTGATGGCGCACGACCCGCGTTTCCGTCGCTCCCTTGGCCCTGGCCGTCCTGATGTAATCCTTGCTCATCACCTCGAGCAACGAGCTTCGTGTGATCCGGGCGATGATCGCCAGCGGAATGGTGGCGAGGGCGATCGCAGGCAGGATCATGTGCTTGATCGCGTCCCAGAACACCTCCCACTGAGCGGTGATCAACGAGTTGAAGATGTAGAAATTTGCGACGAACTCGTGGAACGTTGCCCAGAAGCCCTCCTCATTGAGGGTCCATCCCCAGACCTCGTAGTAGGGGACGGAGAACACCCCGGCGGTGAGCCGACCCGACGGAGGTAACGCGAATGGGGTGTCCTTCAAGACGAGGGCGAACACGTAGGCGAGCATGAGCCCCAGCCAGAAGACGGGCATGGAGACGCCGATGTTGGCGAAAGCCATTGTTGCGCTGTCGACAGCTGTGTTGTGCTTGCGGGCGGCGATGATTCCCATCGGGACACCGATGACGACCGCGATGGTGAGAGCGGAGAATGCCAGTTCGATTGTGAGCGGGAGCCGTTCGATGAGCAACTGGTTCACCGGGCGGGAGAAGCGGACCGACTCGCCGAGATTGAACGTCATGACGTTCTTCATGTAGATACCGAGCTGGACCCAGATCGGATCGTTCAGGCCGTTGGCTTCGTCGAATCGCTCGCATGCCTCTTCGGTTGCACGCTCGCCGAGCATCGACGTGCACGGGTCGCCGGGGATTGCACGGATGAGGAAGAACACGACGACGATGATCCCGAGGAGTACCGGGATGGCCAGGAGCGTGCGACGTGTGATGAATCCGAGCATGTGCGTTGAGAGGAGGGTAGACGGAAGCGGGGGAGGCGCAGACGCCTCCCCCGCTTCCTACGATCGCTTCGAGGGCCTAGGCCTCAGGAGCGTTGATCAGACCGTTCCACAGATAGTCGTAGTACTCGAACACACCGCTGTTGCCGGTGTGGAGAGGACTCGATGCATCGAGTCCTGCTGTGAACGAGACAACGACGTCGTTGGCGTCGAACGTGCTGCCGTCATGGAACACGACGTCCTGACGCAGGGAGCACGTCCACAAGGACAGGTCCTCGTTTGGCACGCATTCGGTCGCCAGCTGTGGCTGAACCTCGCCGGTCGGCGTGTACGAGTACAACGCCTCGACGATCTGGCCACAGGCACGCAGCGACTCGCCGTCGGTCTCATCCGAACAGTACAGCGAGATCGGCTCGTTGCCCTGGACGAACACCATGGTGTCGGTTCCCGTATCCCACAGGTTGAACATCACGGTTCCCCACGGAGGTGCGTACGCGCCCGTCACGTCTGCCGTGGCGGCATATGCACTACCGGCGTGGGCGACCGGCACCATCGGAACGAGTTCCTTGATGGCGTTGTTCGCCTCCTCGTAGAGCGGAGCTGCCTCGGCAACACTCGCCGTCTGTGAGGCCGTTACGAGCGGTTCGAAGATCGTCGGATACGGATCACCGTACTGCTTGTTCGTCTCTGCGAAGTGGAAGTCCAGGAAGTTCGTGACGTGCGGGTAGTCACCCGTCCATCCGAGCAGGTGGATTCCGTCCAGGCCGCCATCGGAAGACGTCTGGATGAACTCACCCGATTCCATGACCACAACCTCGGCATTGATGTTCAGGTTCTCCTTCAGCTGAGCCTGAATATCGGCTGCCACGTTGCCGGGGGTGGGCAGGTAGCCGCGGGTCACATCGCGGTAGTAGATCTTCGTGTCGAAACCGTCCGCGAAGCCGGCGTCTGCCAGCAATGCTTTGGCTGCCTCAACGTCGAAGTCGTACCACGAATCACCCTGACAACCGTTCTCAACCGAGCACGGTGTGAAGTGCGACGCGGTCTCCGATCCCGGCGGGTAGAACGTGTCGATGATCCGCTGACGGTCGATACCAAGAGCGACGGCCTTGCGAACGTCCACGTTGTCCCACGGGGCGTACGTGTTCGTGAACCCCATGTAGAAGATGTTCGGCTCCGGCTTGTCGAGCAAGGCAAGATTCGCGTCAGCCTCGATGGTGGCGTAGTCCTCGGGACCCGGGAACGTCATGCCGTGGGCATTGCCGCTCTGGAGCTCGAGGAGCCGGCCGGCACTCTCCGTCGACCACTTCAGAACGGCTGTGGCGTGGGGAGCCACCGTTCCGTAGTAGTCGTCGTTGCGTGCATAGATGACCGAGTCACCCCGGACCCATTCCTGGATCTTGTACGGACCGGTTCCGACGGGATCACCGAGGGGTGAGCCGGCCGTTGCCTCCAAGTGCTCTTCGGGTTGGATACCGAATACGATGAATGCCATCTGCGCGAGGAACGCAGGATGCGGTCCGCACAGATCGAACTCGACCGTGAACTCGTCAAGCGCCGAGATCTTCTCGACACGGCCGCCGTAGTCGCAGCCGCCTGCATCGAGCACCTTGCCTTCGAACCCGGCATCGGGGGCGACGGTTGTAGTCGTTGCGTCGGGAGCTGCTTCCGCAGTCGTGGTTGTCTCGTCCGTGCCTCCTGCAGCGGTCGTGGTCGTGTCGTCAGATGACGACCCGCACGCTGCCGCGATGAGGGCCATCACGAAGACGAGGACGAGTAGTTTGCTGAATCGTTTCAAGGGTGCCTCCTTACCCTACGAGGACCGATCCGGT
>JAYEIJ010000090.1:0-3349 GCA_034660035.1 Actinomycetota bacterium
GACTGGCAGTCAAGGGGTCAGGGGTTCGAATCCCCTCAGCTCCACCGGAGAGACAAACGCTGAAACCCTTGCTACGGCAGGGGTTTCAGTGCGTCCGGGGCTCCCGGCGGCGGGCCTCCCCGAAACCCGACGTGACGGTGTTTTCCGGCCTTTTCGCGTGCTAGACCGGACTGAGACCGGACTCGGATCGACCGCTCCGGCGAAGCGGTGGTTGCCCACTCGTAAGGGTCCGTACTCGACCGCTCAGCCGGATATGCGCCCCCTCGGATGGTATCTAGACGCCCTCCGTGGGAAGGGATACGATCGAAGGTGGAGGAGACGCACGCTGTCTTCTGGTCGGTGAGGGTGGGAACTCGATGGAGGTGCGCCCATGTTGCGCCGAGTGTCTTGCGTCCTCGTTGTGGTGTGTCTCATCGTTACGGCATGTTCTCAGGACAACTCCGCCACGAACGAGACCCTCGACCCGTCGACAACGGTGGCACCTGTCACGACGACGACAACCGTTCCGACCACGGTCACGCAACCCGCCGTCGCCGTTGGATGCGATGAACCGTTGGCTGCGCCGGGTGAGCATGAGGGACTTAGCGTGGTCGACGGTGTCGAGCGGTCCTACTGGGTCGTCGTTCCCGAGTCCTATGCCGATGTGACTCCGGCCCCGCTGTTTGTGTGGCTCGCGTCGGGCAGCGGTGACGACGACTACTTCCTGGGTGGGTGGAGGCCATACCTCTCCGACCTGCCTGGCTTGATGGTCATAGTGAATACGACCCGGGGACCATCGCCGGATGAGTTGACCGGCCTCATCGACCAACTCACCGCGGAGTACTGCATCGACACGACCCGCATCCACGCCTTGGGGGAGTCGTCGAGCGAGGGCGCGGTCATCAGCCTGGCCTGCGAGGAATCGGATCGGATAGCGTCGTTCGTCGCGGCGCTTGGTTCATCTACGCCGCTCGAGACCTGCAACCCTGAACGGCCGGTTCCGCTGCTGAGCTTCACGGGAGATACCGACCGGACGGGTGTGACTGCTCTTGTTGAGAGGTGGGCGGAACTCAACGACTGTGATCCTGAGCCACTCGTCGAAGATCTCGGCTCTGACGTTGTCCGCAAGACGTACCAGAGATGCGAGGCAGACGTCGTGTTCTACGACATCGAAGGTATGGGTCACGACTGGCCCATACACGAGGCCAAAGGCCCCGGAGCCGGATATGTCGCCGTGTACGAAGAAGTCGACTACCTCGAAGAGGCACTCGAGTTCTTCGAGGAGCACCCCCTGCCGTAAGCCACCCATATCGAAGCCTGTGTTTGCCCGTTGACACTGCAAGGGGAGGCTCACGTCTGGGGGAACCGGCTACTTGGTCCCGTTTCGCTCTCGATACATCCAGACCAGAGCGAACCCCGTCACAAGAACGCCGCCCGTGAATGATCCTCTCGCGAAGTTCGTTCCGTAACCCTGAGATGCAGCCCGTATCCATTGAACCGACGGCAGCACCAGAAACAGCAAGCCGATTGCGAGCAGCCGTACCGAACCCCTTGACCGATCCATGTTGTGAATTCCTCTGCCGCGATCGTACACGGCGCTACAGCTGTCCATATCGAAGCCTTCTTGTGCCAAGGGTTTCGAGTTATGTGGGCAATTGGGGTCTTCAGCGGCCTGCCGCTCCAGCATTCCGCGGATGAGCTGCGGCTCCGGCGCGTGGTGACATGCTGCATGGTGCGTGGTAGCATGCATGTATGGAGCAGAGAGCATTCACCGTCCGTCTCGACACTGACCAGGCCGCGGATCTGGAAGCCGTCGCTGCTGCTGATGGCGTCTCGGTCGCTGAAGCGATTCGCGAGGCGGTCGCCGATCGGATCGTGGCTCGGCGCAAGGACCCAGCGTTCCAGGAGCGGATTCGGTCCATAGTTGAGCAGAACCAGCGGGTGCTCGAGCGGCTCGCTGAGTGAGCGTCGACTACCTCGACGTGGCCGACTTCTTGGCGATCAGTGAGATCGCTTGCCTCAACGGGCGATAGACGATACGCTATGACTATGGATACTGTCGAAGAACAGCTTGCCGGAGCGTTGCTCCGGTCGGCACGGCTGAGACTCGGGCTATCGCAGACGGCGTTCGCTGACGTGCTGGGGATCGCACAGCCGACGTTGTCGGCGTACGAATCGGGGCGACGGCAACCGACGGTTCCCACGCTGCTGCGAATGCTGAACCGAGCTGGCCTCGATCTTCGACTGGATCTGGTCGAACGCGACGACCACGATCGGGTGCTCGCCGAGTGGGAATCGACCCTGGACGACGCCACTCGGCAGCGGCTGCGGTCGCAGGGCTACCGGCTGGTGAGTGATACCGCCTCAACTCAGCGATGACCATGTCGCCGCTTCTGCCGGGTTCTGATCGACCATGAGGTGAAGTTCGTGATCATCGGCGGCATGGCGGCGCGACTCCATGACACGAGGCACGCCACGATCGACGTCGATATCTGCCCATCGAGCGATGATGCCAATCTGTCGAACCTCGCGGATGCGCTCGGGGAGCTCGGTGCCCGCCTTCGGGTCGAGAGAGATCCCAACGGCGTGCCCTTCGAGCCGCATCCGACCATGCTGCGGGACGTGGCGATGATGACCCTGATCACCGAGGAGGGACCACTCGACTTGTGCTTCGTCCCGGCCGGTCGATGCAGCGATCTCGTCGGAGCTCAGGCCGACCACATGGCGCAGGACCACCGCCGTCCTCTGGGGCCCGGTGATCGTCGCCAGACGCCGGCGCCACACACCGAGTGCAGCGCCCGATGCGACCTCGTCCTCCGGACCGGGCCCGTCGTCCCGAAGGTCGGTGACCGGCGGCGATTCCGGTCGGCGGGAGCGGGATCGGGCACGGTTCCGGCACAGGTTCAATGCGATCGTCCACACCCAGGGGCGGAGATCGAGGGCCCTGATCCTGTCCGGCTCGTAGGTACCGAGCGCCCGCAACACGCGGACGAACGTCTCCTGGATCACGTCCTGGGCGTCGTGCGGGTTGCGGGTGAACTGGAGAGCGCCGGAGTAGACGCCGTCCTCCATGGATCGAACGAGATCGGGGAAGGCCCGATCTCGATCCGACGCCACGCGGCCGGGGAGTCTTGCAGAGGTCGCGTTCTTGTCATAGAGAAGAACCCCGCGGGGGCGCGATCCGTTGCGCGGCCCTGATCAACTGCCGCCGTATAGGAGCATCGCGACCACCAACCCGACGATGACCGTCACCGTCCCCGAGATCAGCATCGGGATCAGGAACGAGTGATTGAAGACGTACTTGCCGATCTTCGTGGTTCCCGACCGGTCGAACTGGACCGTGGCGATCTGTCCACCGTTTGCCGGGAGC
>JAYEIJ010000091.1:0-3336 GCA_034660035.1 Actinomycetota bacterium
CCTGGTTCGTTGCCGGCTCCGAGCCTGCCGACGTCACGGCCGTTCTCGATGCGTTCGCCGAGAAGCCGATCGATCTCGACGCCGTCGAAGCAGCCGTGAGCGCCGAAGCGGGGATCAGGCGGGGGGACTATTGACGGAACGAGCGGGCACGCGCCCCCGACCGATTGCCCTTCGGAAGTTCCATGGCATACCATCGGATCCATGAGCGACTCACGCACACGCGTCGTGCTCCTCGGCACGGGAACGCCCCGGGGTGAAGTCGGTCGTGCCGGAACGTCGACCGCAGTCGTCGTCGACGACCGCCCCTACATCTTCGATTTCGGTCCCGGGGTGGGCCTCCGGCTGTCGGAAGGCTATGAGAAGGGCATCGCCGGACTCGCCATGTCCGGAGTGACCAGAGCGTTCCTCACCCACATGCACTCCGACCACACGCTGGGTCTGGGAGCGTTGATGCTGACCCCATGGATGTTCGGCAGAGAGGAACCGCTCGAGGTCTACGGACCACAGGGCACGAACGCGATGGTGCGAGCCATCGCCGCGGCCTACTCCCTCGACGTTGCCAAGCGAACCCTCAACGAACCACACACCGAGCGAGGGCACGAGATCATCGGACGGGATGTGATGCCGGGCGTGGTCTACACGGATGACCTCGTCGAGATCGAGGCGTTCGCCGTGCAACACGGCGAGTGGGATCCGACCCTTCACGGAGCGTTCCCTGCCATGGGATACCGCATCACCACGCCCGATCGGACCGTGGTGATCTCCGGCGACACGGGCCCGTTCCCGGAGATGGCGAATATCTACGCCGGTTGCGACGTGCTGGTCCACGAGGTGTACTCAACGACGGGACTCTCCTCCCGCCCCCATGAGTGGCAGTCCTACCACGCGCGATCTCACACGTCGGGAACCCATCTGGGTCGTGTCGCCGCCGAAGCGAGACCCGGCGTACTCGTCCTCGCCCACCAACTCCTGTGGCATGCAGCCGAGGAAGACCTCATCGACGAAGTCACCGCCGTCTACGACGGTCCCCTCGTCTACGGCCGGGATCTCGACGTCATCTGAGCCGACGGCAACCGGTCTCATACCGGATGTGATCCGGTTCCAAGTAGTCCAGTCGCTGTAGGACCGAGCCTTGATCGTGCTCCCGCATGCGGATCGAGAATGCCCGCCTGCAGCCGACACCTCAACTCGAATATTGATGCGTCGTCGACCGTCCGTCGCGTCACTACGCGGTCGGCAGGCGATCCCGCTGCTCAGCAGTACGAGCGATCCGGTAAGCCATTCGACTGAAGATCGGAGCGTGGAACGGAAGCAACGACCACCAGTAGAGCCTTCCGGCGAGGCCCCTCGGCGCGAACTGGGCGACCTGGATCAGGCGAGAGCCGTTCTCGAGCGGTTCGATCGACCAGCCGAGCCATGCTGCACCCGGCACCTTCATCTCGGCGCGGAGTAGCAGTCGGTGCCGATCCGGATCGATCGCGGCAACTCGGAAGAAATCGAGCGCCTCCCCGGGCCGCAACTCCTCGGGATGTCTCCTTCCTCGCCGCAGGCCGACTCCGCCGATCAGCCGATCGAACCAGCCCCGCAGTATCCACGTCCAGTTCATCGTGTAGTAACCGACATCACCGCCGATACGGGAAACTGCCCAGAACAGATCATCCTCAGAAGCCGACGAGTCGACGATCCTCCGGTCGCCGTTCATCGCAGCACCCGACCAGACCGGATCACCGGGCAACGCTGCCGCCGGAGTGCTCACCGCATCCGACCATCGGGTCTCGACCTCAGAGTGGTCGACGCGGGAGAGCGCCCGCTCCAGCGATTTCCGGTACGTCAGGAGGCTCGCCGGGCCGAAGCCCGGTGGCGAGGCCTCGCGCACAACGACATCGTGCCGAAGGCTCTCAATGAGCGGCCGCGCTACCCCAACCGGCAGCGGAGTTGCCAAGCCGACCAGGAGGGGCGAGAGACGAGCGCTGAAGATCGGCAAAGGCACGACAGCGCGCCTCTTCAGGCCCGCAACTTCCGCATAGATCTGCATCATCTCCGCGTACGTGAAGATGTCCGGGCCGCCGATGTCGTAGACCCTGTTGACCGGATCGGGATCGTCGAGAACTGCAACCAGGACTTCGAGTACATTGCGAACCGCTATCGGCTGACATCGAGTTCCAACCCATCGCGGCCTCATGATGACCGGCAGCACTTCGGTGAGGTGTCGGATCATCTCGAACGACAGCGAACCGGACCCGATGATCACCGCTGCGCGCAGTTCCACGACCGGCGTGCCTCCCGAAGCCAGGATTCGTCCCACTTCGTGCCGGCTGGCGAGATGCTCGGATAGATCTTCGTCATCGATTCCGAGCCCGCCGAGAAACACGATGCGCCGGAGACCGGCCCGGTCGGCGGCGTTGCGGAAGTTCTCTGCCGCGACGCGATCCTTCTCGGCGAAGCGCTTCGGCGATCCCTCCATGGCGTGGATCAGGTAGTAGGCGGCGTCACACCCCTCAAGAGCTCTGCCAAGACTCGCCGGGTCCTGGGCGTCGGCCTCCACGACCTCGACCTGATCCCGCCAGGGATCCAACGCCAGCTGTTCCGGATCGCGCGACATGCACCGCACTTCGAGACCGTGATCGAGCAGCCGAGGGACGAGCCGGCCACCGATGTAGCCGGTGGCGCCGGTAACAAGGATCTTCACGCCAACGACTCTACCGATGCAGCGCGGCGCCGTGCCAAGAGGGACCGCTACGACACGTGGGTTCTTCATCCCGACGCGTTAGACGGCGAGCCGGGGCGGACACCGACGACAGCACTGGCGACGCCAGACCCCGGGTAGCGCAATGGGGTCCGGCGGAAGGAGGATCACAATGCTCCGGCATGGGCTTTTCGTTCTCATCTCGATCGGGCTGCTGACTTCTGCCGCCTGCTCGAACACTGAAAGCGGCGGTCCGTTGACCGCAGTCTGGACTCACGACACCGGGGGCCGTTCGGCGCACCGCCATCGGTCCAAGCGCCGATCAACGGCGCCGCCTGAACCACACACCCGGGATTCCCGCCAACACAGGCGGTCAAGACGAGTGCGAACGCGAACGCGATCAACACAAAGCACAAGTGGATACTTCCGGTGTCCCATCGTCCCTCCCTCTCGTCGCTCCCAATTCAACCCTGCCGAACCGACTCCCCCGGCACGCCCGGAATCGAACGGCTACCGTCATCGGCGGAAGAACGAGTCTGAGACAGGGAGGATGGACTATGTCCCGTATCCGATTTCGTACGCTGTTCGCGTTGACGATCGCCATGGTCGCCACCTCGGTTCCATTGATCGCCGAGGCTGCACCGGGAGGA
>JAYEIJ010000092.1:0-3258 GCA_034660035.1 Actinomycetota bacterium
GTCGTCTCGAGACGCTCACCCACGTCGATCTGGTGCTTTACGAGGGGAAGAACCTGGACATGATCACCCAGGTCTCGATCATCGAGGCCTTTCCATCCCTGCGGGAGGATCTCGACCGGGTCGTCGCCGCCGGGACGATGATCGAGATCGCCGACGTCGTGGCCCAGGAGAACGAACCGGCCCGACGGTTGTTCCTCTTGCTGCGTCGCGGTCTCCGCTCCCTCGAGGAATCTGACCCGCATCCCGATCTTGTCACCGCCTACCTTCTCAACGCAGCGGCGATCGTCGGTGTGGCTCCCGCGCTCGAGCATTGTGCCGGGTGCGGTGCCAGAGATGTCCTGACGCGCTTCAGCTTCGCGGCCGGAGGCGTGCTCTGCGATCGGTGCCGGACGCCCGGGTCATACGCTCTGAGGTCCGGTGTAGTCGAGTATCTGGCGTCTTTGGCGGGCGCCGACCTCTCCGCACTTCCCGACCCCGACCTGTCGATGAGTCGCGAAGCGATGGGCGTAGCCCGCCGATTCATGGAGTACCACCTCGAACGGAAGCTCGATTCGATGGCCTTGATCGATGTCTGATCCGGCAGTCCCTCTCGATCCGGAGCGGATCCCGCGCCATGTGGCGATCATCATGGACGGCAACGGGAGGTGGGCGAACGCCCGCGGCCTCCACCGAACCGCAGGGCACGCGCGGGGCGAACCGGCCCTGTTCGATGTGGTCCACGGTGCGCTGGATCTCGGAATCGAATGGCTCACCGTCTACACGTTCTCCACGGAGAACTGGGGGCGGGATCCCGACGAGGTCGCGTTCCTCATGGAGTTCAACGTCGACCTGCTGGAGCGCCGGAGGGACGAACTCGACGAACTGGGAGTCAGGGTCATTTTCATCGGCGACCACGACGACGAGCGCATCCCGCCGGCGGTACTGGAGCGGATGAAGATCGCGGAGGACCAGACCGCCGGGAACACCAATCTCAACATGGTGTATGCCTTCAACTACGGAGGCAGAATGGAGATCGCTGAAGCGGCCCGGCGGATCGCCGAGGAAGCCGCGGCCGGAACCCTCAACCCGGCGGACATCGACGAGGACACGGTGGCCCGGCGCCTCTACCTCCCCGAGATGCCGGACCCCGACCTGCTCATTCGAACGTCGGGGGAGCAGCGCATCTCGAACTACCTCCTCTGGCAGGTCGCATACTCAGAACTGGTGTTCACTCCGGTCCTGTGGCCCGACTTCGATCGGCACGAACTGGCCAACTGTATCGCCGAGTACCAGGCCCGTGAGCGGAGGTACGGTGGGGCGATCGACGGGATATTCGACGATTCTCCGCCGACCACTAAGTGACGTTCCAGCGGTACTCGGCCGGGACCGAGTTGGCCCCCTCCCACACAACACGGCGGAACTCATCCGGATCGGTGTTGCCCTCAGAGTTGATCAGGAGCACCTGGGAATCGGGTCCGAGATCCAGGTATTCCTTCAGTTCGGCGAACTGCGCGTACTCCGAAACGATCATGAGCGCCCCCAGCGTGACGGCTCCCGACTCGCCTGAAACGATGAAGGGGTCGCCGGCGAGGGGCGTGGCGTACACGCGCATGCCCTTGGCCGCGACATAGTCGGGGCACGCCAGGAACGCATCGACGCAGTCCCACAACACTCCCCAGGCGATGGGGCTCGGCTCGCCGCACGCCAGACCTGCCATGATCGTCTGGAGATCACCACCGACGGCATGTGGCTCACCATCACCGATCCGGGCGGACTCGAGGAGACACTCGGCCGTGGCAGGTTCGACCACGACGGTCGTGGGTCGATCCTGGCCGAACCGGGAGGCGTAGAAGCCGACGGTGGCCGCCGCCAACGCTCCCACGCCACCCTGGACGAAGACATGCGTCGGCTTGACCATGCCCTGGCCGGCAAGCTGCTCCTGGGCCTCGGACATCATCGTCGTGTATCCCTGCATCACCCATCTTGGGACGTCCTCGTATCCCTCCCATGAAGTGTCGGAGATGACCTGCCAGCCGTTCTCCTCGGCGTCGTGGCTGGCCTGTCTCACCGCGTCGTCATAGGTTCCATCGACGACACGCACATCTGCGCCATAGCCAGCGATCGCGTCGATCCGGGCTTGTGACGTGTCTTTGTGCACGTAGATGACGGCCTTGCAGTTCAACTTGTCGGCCGCCCAGGCAACGCCGCGCCCATGGTTGCCGTCCGTCGCGGTGGCGAACGTGAGGTCTCCAAGTTTCTCCCGGGTCTCGTTCGAGATCAGTTGACCGAACGAGAGATCCTTGTCTTCAAGGCCGAGCAGAGACTTGATGAAGCTGTAGATCGCGAACGATCCACCAAGAACCTTGAACGAGTTCAGGCTCAGACGCACTGATTCATCCTTGACCCAGATCCCCCCGACGCCGATCATCGACGCGAGATTCGACAGATTCCGCAAGGGACTGATCTGATAGCCCGGGATCTGCCGGTGGAAGCTCCTTGTCTGCTCGAAGATCCCGCGTGGGAAGTTCTCCTCGACAGCGGCGCTTGCCGTGATGGTCCTTGCCCTGGGGTTCTCGACCCACTCGATCGGTAGTTGTGATTCCATAGCCACCACTGTATCGCCCGAGCGAGCCCCCGGTCGAACCAACCGACTGCGAATCAGTAGTCGAGCAGCGTCTTGATGACATCCGCGGTCCGGCGACTGGTGTCAGAGTCGATGGTGCCGAGGTAGTGCACGAGTCGATCCTGATTGATGGAACGAATCAGCTCACACTGGATGTAGCTCGTCTCGTTCAGGCCCGTGGAGGCGGTTGCTTCGACCTCGATGTGCAGAGACAAACCCCGGTGCGTCGTGGTCAGCGGTGTCACGATCACGAACGGGAATCCTGGGCCGAACCTCTCCGGCGGACCGATCACGAGCGCTGGTCTGCGGTGTGCCGGCTCGGCGGGGAACCGGTCACCGAAGTCGACGAGCCAGAGGTCGTCAATAGATGCCATCGGCGGCCAACGTCGAATTCGCTTCGCCCAGGTACGCCTTCCAGGCATCGGGGTCGCTGCGGAGGTCGTCGAGTTCTCTTGTGACTTCCGTCGCGAACCGCTGACGTCGCAACGCTTCCGCGGCATCGCGAACCGTGTTGATGAGAGAGCTGTCGGTCTGTTTGCTCATCTCAAGGAGCTGAGCGTGGGTCTCGGTGTCCACACGGATTGTTGTCGTTCCCATGCCAACAGTCTACAAAACGCATGCATGAGTGTCTACCACCGTCTGTTGTCTGTTGTCTG